>JAFWUX010000179.1 GCA_017523995.1 Oscillospiraceae bacterium
CCGAAAAACGATCCACCGGATCGTTTTATCGGATTCACCCCCGCGGAGCTCCTTCGCCGGGGAATTCCGCACTCTGCGGAGTGCGGCGAGGGCTCTGCCCCTCGACCCCGCAAACTTTTGAAAAAGTTTGATCAAAACTTTAATATTGGCGCTCCTGCGGCGTGTTATGCTCCGGCAGCACAGCGCGTGACCGGAATGCTTTAGCAATACGGAGCCGCGCACGGCGCGGTGAAAAAGTTTGATCAAAACTTTTATTTCGGCTTCGCCGTGTATTCCTTAAGTTGTTAGCGTTGTTGGGGGCGAGCCCCCATTTCAGACCCGCCGGAGGCACCGCAGCTTACCCGAAAAGATATGTGCCGTCCGTTGTTTTGACCATCATGATTTCGTTGCCGCTGACCACCGTCACCGGCTCCGCATCGCCCGCATAGAGCGCCTGCAGCGAAAACTGCACATCGCGGATTTCCTCCGCCTCCTTCTTGCAGTTCTCGATCAGCGTATCATCGAGGATGCCTGCATCCTTGAACGCAGAGAAAAAGTCATCGAGATCAACCTGATCCTCCGGATAATAGGCGATGTTCAGATTGGTCAGCCGCCAGCTCTCATAGCCGTCCTCATCGAAGCGCGTGCAGAGCTTTTCAAAGTTCTCCTCCGGCGTGATCTCATTTTTGGTCAGATAGGCATTATAGGATTCGAGATAGGGCGGGTACATCACCGATTTGAACGCCGCATAATCCTTCTCCTCGATCGCCTTGAAATAGGTTGTCAGCGTATCGACGTAGGCGCTGTCCACGCCTTCCTCCGCCTGAACATTCAGCCCTTCGCTGACAGATTCCTCCGCGGTTTCCGCGCCGGAGGACTGCTGTGCGGTGCCGCTGCATGCCGTCAGACCGAGCATTGCTGCAAGCACGCCTGCAATCAGAATCCGTTTCATTGCTGCACCTCCGTTCACGAATACATGATATACCATTCATTCTGATACTGAATGGCATAGAGTCTTTCTGCTTCGAGTTTATCGGGCGTTTCCGTGCGGTCGCCGGAGCCCTGCTTTGCCGTGTGGCGCGTGACCGAAAGCTCATAGAGCTTCTGGGTATCCTCCGAGATTTTTTTGCCGCCGTTCTGCTCGGAGAGATCATCGAGAAACTGCTTCAGCGTATCCCGTTCGCCGGAGATGCCGTCCTGATAGACACACTCGTCGATGTTGAGATAGGAGAATTCAAAATCATAGCCGAAATACTCCTTGATGGTGTCATAGGTTGTCTCCATGAGCTGCTGCTCGGTGATCTTGTCCTCATAGACCGTCTTCATCTGATAATCGTGATAAAGCGGGAAAACAACCGATTTGAACAACTCGCCGTCCTTTTTCTGGATTGCATCATAGTAGCCGATGACCTTGTTTGCGAGGTCATCATCGAAAAAGCGCTTGTCATAGGCAGCGGTGATATCGTGTGCGGAATCCTCGGTCAGTGTCGAGCCGTAGGGGAGATCCTGCATGCTCAGTGTCTCCGGCTCTGCGGAGCTTTCCGCGCCGCAGCCTGCCAGCGGACAGACCGTCAGCACGGCGGCACAGACCGCTGCAAAAAACTTCTGCTTCATTTGATTCTTCCTTTCCGGTTAAACGGTTAAGCCTCCTCAAGCAGAATCATCTGCTCGAGCAGTTCATCCTGCCGCAGCCGGATCTCCTCCAGTCTGCTGCAGAGCTGCTGCATCTTTTCGTAGTCGCCCGTGACGGATTCATCCGAGAGCGATTTCTGCAGCGTATCCTGTTCCTCCTGCAGTGCGTCGATCTCCTGTTCAAGCCGCTTGATCTCCGCGCGGCGCTTTGCCTCGAGGCTGCGCTGCTCCTTTGAGCGGTAGCCAGCCTTCTGCGCCTCGGCGGCTTTGCGCTGCTTTTCTTCGGCAGCGGCAGCCTGCTCTGCCTCGGTGCGGCGGCGAATCTGCTCCTGATAGGCGGAGAACTTTCCCTTATAGGGCGTCAGGGTGCCGTTTTCAAGCACAAAGAGCTGATCGGCAAGCCGCTCCAGCAGATAGCGGTCATGGCTGACAAACAGGATGGTTCCGTCAAATTCGCTGAGTGCCTGTTCTAAGATTTCTTTCGTTGTCAGATCGAGATGGTTTGTCGGTTCGTCAAGCAGCAGGACATTGCCGTGCTCGAGCATGAGGATCGCAAAACAGAGCTTTGCGCGCTCGCCGCCGGAGATCACGCCCGTTTCCTTAAAGACGTTTTCGCCCGTCAGGCGCACCTGCCCGAGCAGACTGCGCACCTCAAAATCGCTGAGCGCCGGATAGCGGTCATGCAGCTCATCGAATACGGTCGCATAGGGGTTGAGGCTCTCGCTCTCCTGCTCAAAGCAGCCGAGCCGCGTGCCGGATGCCCAGCGGACAACGCCCTTGTGCGGCAGAATATTCCGCAGCACCTTGAGCAATGTCGATTTGCCCGCGCCGTTCTCGCCGATGATACCGATCTTATCGCCGCGGCGCACCGTAAAGGAGAGATTCTCCATCAGCGTTTTCTGCATTGTGCCCGTCCCGACGGTCAGGTCGATATTCCGGACCTCGAGCAGGTCAATCGGCGGCACCACGCTGTATGTAAACGAAAGCTTCGCCGATTTTGCCGCTGCATAGGGCTTTTCGATGCGCTCCATTCTCTCGAGCTGTTTCTCGCGCGATTTCGCGGATTTTGCAGTCGAGGCGCGCACCTTGTTCCGTGCAACATAATCCTCGAGCTTTGCGATCTCGCGCTGCTGTGCTTCATATTCCTTCTGCTGCCGCTCACGGGATTCGGCGCGCAGCTTGGTAAAGGCAGTATAATTGCCCTTGTAGCGCGTCAGTTCGCCGTGCTCGAGCTCGCAGATGCTCGTGCAGAGCCGGTCAAGGAAAAAGCGGTCATGGCTGACGATCAGCAGCGCGCCGCGCCATGTTTTGAGATAATCCTCAAGCCAGCCGACGGTCTGGAAATCCAGATGGTTCGTCGGCTCGTCCAGAATCAGCAGATCGGGCGCTTCGAGCAGCAGCTTGCAGAGTGCAAGGCGTGTCTTTTCGCCGCCGGAAAAACCGGAGATCTGCCGCGGCAATGTGTCCTCGCCGAAGCCCATGCCGTAGAGCACCGTCCGGATGCGGACATCTGTCGTATAGCCGTCATTGATCTCGAAAAATGCGGAAAGCCGCGCATATTCATCGAGCTCCTCCGCGGAGAGACCTGCCTCCATTTTCGATTCCAGCGCCTGCATGATCTCTTTCGCCTCGTGCAGATGCGAGAAGGCATCGTTCATCTCCTCGAGGACGGTTTTGCTGCCGTCGAGCCCTGCATTCTGCGCAAGATAGCCGATCCGGAGATTGGCGGCTTTTGCAATCGCAGGCTCATCGTGCTCAAAGGCATCGGGCAGCTCCTGCTCTGTCAGGATGCGCAGAAAGGTACTCTTTCCGCAGCCGTTGTCGCCCACAAGACCGATCCGGTCCTGATTCTCAACGGTCAGGCTGACCGAGCGCAGCACATGATGATCCTGATAAAATTTGTGTATTCCGGTGCATGATATCAGCATACGGTCAACCTCATTCGTAATGTATTGCTGCGGGCGGTGCCCGCTGTTTCTATGGTCTCATTCAAAGGGCAAGGAGCGCATCCGCGGTCTCGCAGAGCAGCGGCACGCCCTCCAGCGAAGCGGTAAACGCCGCCGGAATGCCGGAAAGTCCCAGCCTTGCGCCGAGGATATTGCCCGCGATCGCGCCGGTCGAATCGCTGTCGCCGTCATGATTGACCGCAGCGATCAGGCAGCCGTCAAAATCATCCTGATAGCGCAGTGCGCAGTACAGCGCGACGGCAAGCGCCTCCTCGCCGACCCAGCCTTCGCCGAGCGCAGCGATCGCCTCGTGATCGGTGCAGGTATCGTCCGCAGCAAAGCGGAGCGCCCGCTCCGTCAGGTTCCGGAGTGCCGGCAGATACGGCTTTGCAGCGGGAATTTTCTCAAACATGCGGTCTGCGGCATCCAGCGCGTGCGCCGTGACAGTTTCCAGCGGCTGATCGGTTTTCGCCGCGCCGTAAACCAGATACGAGAGCACACCTGCCGGCATATATCCGAGCGGATGCCCGTGTGTCAGGACGGCAGCCTCCGCACCCAGAAGCATCGCTTCTTCGGGGGATGCCGCATAGAGCCCTGCCGGTGCCGTGCGCATGATGCCGCCGCAGCCCTTGCTGTTGTTGAGCGGCGCGGAAAAGCTGCCCTGTCCGCCCGATTCCAGCGCTGTCAGGCAGGTGTTGCCCGGCGCACGGCGCGCGTAGAGCCAGCGCTCCTCCATCAGGCGCGGGACAAAATGCCCATCGCGTTCCGGCAGATCGCCGCCCTGCACCTTGCGGAACGGGTGCGGCGCAAATTCGTTTTGCTGCGTAAAGAGCCAGTCGAGATAGGCTCTCCGGATGCATTCCTGCTCCGGCAGCGGTTCGCCGCTCTGACGCAGCGCCGCACACCGCAGCAGACCGCCCGCCGTAAAGAGCGTCATCTGCGTATCATCGGTGACGAGCGCTTTATCAAAGCCCTTGAACAGATCATATCCGGTGATGCCGAATGTGCCGTAGCGGCTGCGGATTTCAGTCTCATGCTGAAACTCGACCGGATAGCCGAGTGCATCGCCTGCCGCGCCGCCGACCAGACAGCCGCGGAAGCGGTCGCGCAATAATCGTTTGTTCATGATTTACATTTCCACCTTGACTCCTGCGAACCCATACGGCGGGCAGGCAGTGCCTGCATCCATTTTGATGGTCCTCATCATCACGCAGCTACAGTTTACATCTCTACCTTCACTGCCGCGAACCCATACGGCGGGCAGGCAGTGCCTGCATCCATTTTGATGTCCCTCATCATCACGCAGCCACAGTTCACATCTCTACCTTCACTGCTGCAAAACCATACGGCGGGCAGGCAGTGCCTGCATCCATTTTGATGTCCCTCATCATCACGCAGCTACAGTTTACATCTCCACCTTAACTGCCGCGAAACCATAGGGCGGGAGGATGACATCATTGCCGTTGATTTCGCCGTGCAGAACCTTGAACATCTTGTAGCGGTCATTGAACGGCGTTTTGTCCACGCCGAACACAACCTTGTGATCCGAACGGTTCAGCGCAATGACCATTGCCTTGCGCCGCTGATCGCGATACCGCGCAAACACGATGTAATCATCGTCGAGCGTCAGGAATTTCAGCGCGCCGTCCACAAAAACCTTGGAGCTGTGGCGGATGCGCGAAAGCTCCTTTGTGAATTCAATCAGATCCCAGTCCTCATGTCCCCACGGGAAGCAGCGGCGGTTGAACGGGTCGCCGTAGCCGTCCAGACCCGCCTCATCGCCGTAATAGATGCTCGGCACGCCGGGCAGGAAGAACTGCAGCACCATCGCGGCTTTCAGCTTCTTCTTGCCGATGTCATACTGCTGCGGATTGAGCCGGCGCTCCGCCTGCCAGTCCTTGTTTCTGCCGTTTGCGGGCTCGCCGCCGAACACGGTAATCGCGCGCTCGATATCATGTGTCGAGACAAAGTTCATCAGCACATCCGAGACGCACTTCGGATAGTTTTCGAGGATTGTCATGATGCTGTTGCGGAAATCATAGGGGCTGCAGCCGCCGAGATACTGCATGATCGCGCTGTGGAACGGATAGTTCATGACGGAATCAAGCTGATTGCCCAGCAGATAGCGCCGCCGGACGCCGTAAGCCTCTTTTGTCGAAGCATCCTCCCAGACCTCGCCGATGATGATATGATCGCCGTCCGCCGCCTTGACGCAGTCATGCAGATGATCGAGGAAGGCATCCGGCAGCTCGTCGGCAACATCCAGACGGAAGCCCGCCGCGCCGAGACTCATCCAGTATTCGAGCACGCCGCCCTTGCCGCAGATGTAGTCGGTGTATTCCGGCTCGTTTTCGTTGACATTCGGGAGCGTATCAATGCCCCACCACGCCTCGTAGACATCGGGATAGTGGTGGAAGCTGTACCATTTGTAATAGGGGCTCTCCTTCGAGTTATAGGCACCGAGCGTCTGATAGCGGCAGAACTTGTTGAAGTAGATGCTGTCCGCACCGGTGTGCGAAAAAACGCCGTCGAGAATCACGCTGATGCCGTATCTTGCCGCCTCGGTGCAGAGCCGTGCAAAATCCTGATTGGTGCCGAGCAGCGGATCGACCTTGCGGTAGTTTGCGGTGTTGTAGCGGTGGTTCTCATGCGCTTCAAAGATCGGGTTGAGATAGATGCAGGTGACACCGAGCGATTCCAGATACTCGAGCTTCTGCACAATGCCCTCGAGGTCGCCGCCGAAGTAATCGTTGTTCCAGACATGCCCGTTCTGATCGGGACGGTACCACGGTGTGCCGCCCCAGTCCTCGCGCAGCACACGGTCATTCGGGACATCCTCATGCGGCAGACCGCTCCGGCAGAAGCGGTCAGGGAAAATCTGATACATCACGCCGCCCTTGAGGAAATCCGGCGTTTTGAAGGCTTCGTCATAGACCGTGAGCTGAAAGAGCTCGCCCTCGCCGACAACGCCCTCATGCGCGGCGGCCTTCTTGATATAGAACCACTGACCGCCGGAAATATACGAGAAGTAGTAATAATGCACGCCGGGGAATTTTGCGGAGCAGGTCGCCGAATAAAACACCTGCCCGTTGCTTTCGGTGACGGTGTTCATCGGGATAAAGCGTTCCTTCATCCCGGGGCGGTAGAGCACGAGCATCGGGTTTGTGTCGAGTTTTACCGATTCCGGCAGGCAGATTGTGAACGTACACGGCTCATTCTGCCGCAGTGCGCCGAATACCGATTTATACGTGCGGTCCCAGCTGTCATATACTTTTCTCATGGAAAATGCACCTCTTTATCTGCGCTCGAAAAATCCCCGATGGGGTCACAGGACATTCCTTGCAGATTGAACACGATGTCCGGCAGAAGCCATCGGAGATTTCTCATTACATTTGAATATTAAAGATGCCAGATGTTCTTTGCATATTCGGTGACAGCGCGGTCTGCGGAGAACACGCCCGCACCTGCAATATTGTTCAGGCTCATCTTGGCAAAGCGCTGCTTGTCAGCATAGCACTGTGCGGCATATGCCTGTGCAGCACGGTAGCTGTCGAAGTCCGCCAGCACCATATAAGGATCCTGCGTGCGCAGCGACTGTGCGATATCCGGGAACTTGTCGCCGTTGATGCCGTTGTTGATGCGGTCCACGCAGGCACGGATCAGACCGTGGTGATCGTAGATCTCCTGCGGACGGTAATGCGGCTTGCGGTTGTTGACCTCCTCGGTCTTCATGCCGAAGATGATGATGTTCTCATCGCCCGCAGCGTCCTTGATCTCGATGTTTGCGCCGTCGAGCGTACCGATCGTGACAGCGCCGTTGAGCATCAGCTTCATATTGCCCGTACCGGAAGCCTCGGTGCCTGCGAGCGAAATCTGCTCGGAGAAATCGGAAGCCGGCATCAGCAGCTCGGAGAGCGTGACGCAGTAGTTCTCGAGGAAGACAACCGTGAGCTTTTCGCTGATCTTCGGGTTCTTGCGGATCTCCTCGGAGAGGCTCCAGATCATCTTGATGATCTGCTTTGCGAGGTAATAGCCCGGTGCAGCCTTTGCCGCAAAGATATAGGTCTTCGGGGCAAAATCCATATCCGGATTGTCGAGCAGCATCTGATAATCCGCGAGGATGTTCAATGCATTGAGGTGCTGACGCTTATACTCGTGCAGACGCTTGACCTGTACATCAAAGACGCTGTCCGGATTCAGGATGATGCCGTTCTTCGACTTGACATACTTTGCAAACTCGACCTTGTTCTCGCGCTTGACTGCCATCAGCTTCTCGAGCACCTTTGCGTCATCCTGGAAGGCACGGAACTTCTCGAGCTCTGCGCCGTTCTTGAGGAATCCGCTGCCGATTGCGGATTTGAGCAGCTTTGTCAGCCCCGGATTGGACTGATACAGCCAGCGGCGGTATGCAATGCCGTTTGTGACATTCGTAAACTTCTTCGGGCAGTAGCGGTATTCGTTGTTGAAGACTGCATCCTTGATGATCTCGGAGTGCAGCTTGGAAACACCGTTGACATTGTGCGAAGCAGCGACGCAAAGCTTTGCCATGTGGATCAGGTTATCCTGAATAATGGACATCTTTGTGGTGATATCGCTGTTGTTGGTCTTTGCAAAGACCTCTGCGCAGTAGCGGTTGTTGATCTCGACGATGATCGAGAAGATGCGCGGAATGACTCTGCGGACGAGGTTGACATCCCACTTTTCCAGTGCCTCAGCCATAACAGTGTGGTTCGTATAGGCAAAGACCTTCGTGGTGATATCCCATGCCTTCTCCCAGCTGTAGCCGCAGTCATCAAGCAGAATGCGCATCAGCTCCGGAATCGCGAGCGTCGGGTGCGTATCATTGATATGGATTGCGACCTTATCCGCGAGGTTATCCAGCGTGCCGTAGACGCTCATGTGATTGTTGACAATGTCACCGACTGCTGCGGCACAGAGGAAATACTGCTGACGCAGGCGGAGCGACTTGCCCTCGAGGTGGTTGTCGTTCGGATAGAGCACCTTGGAGATCGCGTTTGCAATGGAATTCTGTGCGAGCGCCTTGGAATAATCGCCCTGATTGAACATTGCCATATCGAAGCTCGGCGCCTTTGCAGACCACAGTCTCAGGACGGAGACCGCGTTGCTGTTGTAGCCCGAAACATACATATCATAGGGGATTGCGGTGACGGTGCTGTAGTTGACATGGGAAATATGGTGATACTGCTGATCCCAGTATTCCTCGAGGTCGCCCTCAAAGTGCACCTCGATTGCCTGCTCCGGTCTCGGATCAAGCCAGACCTCGCCGCCCGGCAGCCAGTTATCGGGGAGCTCAGTCTGCCAGCCTTCCTCGAGCTTCTGCTTGAAAATGCCGTACTCATAGCAGATCGAATGGCCGGTTGCCGGATAGCCCGTTGTTGCAAGGCCGTCCAGATAACATGCAGCCAGTCTGCCGAGGCCGCCGTTTCCGAGGCCTGCATCCGGCTCGTAATCATAGACTCTGTCAAGGTTGATATCAAACTTTTTGAGGAACTTCTCGACATCATCTGCAAGGTCGAGGTTATAAAGAGAGGTCTTGAGCGATCTGCCCATGAGGAACTCCATGGAAAGATAGAAGATCTGCTTCTGACCGGTGGAATTGACATGGTTCATAAACTTCTGGCGCTTTGCCTTCATCAGCTCTGTGATCACAGAGGAAAGTGCCAGATAGATCTGCTTGTCGCTCGCCTCATCCGGCGAAACATTGAATTGTGTCTGAAGGCGGTTCAGGAAATCCTGCGTCACCTTTTCCGAAAACTTGGACATTTCTAACTCCATTCTCCGTCGTGCTGTGTGCGGTTTGCCGCCCCGCGGTTTCTGCCGCGGCGGACGCCTCTGCCGGGACGGCGGAACGCCGGCAGAAAGCGGAGATCTCAGGCGCATTTTTTGCGCTGTTATCTGCAAACAATACCATTTTATTATACCCCATTCATGCTGAAAATGCAATAGCTGAATTCAACAAATTTGACATCTCAATTCCGGAAAATCATCCAAAGTCCCGGGTGTGTCAATGCGCAAATTATACGAAATACACAAAGCCGTTCCGGACAATTCACCGAACGAGCCGAAATCCGGCTGCCGTTTTTGGATATAATGCAGAAAACGGGACCGTTCCGGATTTTGGATGCATCCGGCAGATTTTCTACATTTTGAACGGCAATCGCGCGCGGGCAGGGCTGATTTTTAGCGCGTTTACGCCGCCGGATACTATCATTATATCTTGACTTTCGTGCAAATACATGGTATAATAACTTGATATAGTATGCATATCTGGCGATTTGAAATATACAGAAACGGAGGCACAGCTATGATATATGTATTTCTCGCGGAGGGCTTTGAGGAGATCGAAGCGCTGACACCGGTTGACTGCCTGCGCAGAGCCGGAAAGGATGTCTGCACCGTCGGCATCGGCGGGCGAACGGTCAAAGGCTCGCACGGCATTCCCGTCACGGCGGATATGCCCGACAGCGCCTTCACGCCCGATGATTCGCTCGAAATGATCGTTCTGCCCGGCGGCATGCCCGGCACCATCCATCTCGGAGAAAGCGAAACCGTGCAGTCTGCACTCACCCACTGCGTTTCCAATGACAAATGGATCGCTGCGATCTGTGCGGCGCCCTCAATCCTCGGCGCGCGCGGTCTGCTCAGCGACAGAACCGCGACCTGCTATCCCGGATTCGAGGAGAAGCTCATCGGCTGCAATGCAGTCGCTGAGCCGGTCTGTCAGGACGGCAGATTCATCACCGGCAGAGGGCCGGGCGCGGCAATGGATTTTGCGCTCAGGCTCGTTGAGGTCCTCTGCGGTGCCGATACCGCGCAGAAGCTCGCGGAAGGAATGGTATACAGCAAATGAGCAAGGAGATCACCGCGGCAAAAAAATCCCTGCGCAGTCAGATCTTCCAGGCGCGGGCGGAGATGTCCTTTGACAGCCGCATCGCTGCCGATGAAAAGATCACGGAGACGGTGCTGCAGCATCCCGCCTACAAAAGCGCAAAGCAGGTCTTCTGCTATGTCTCCATGCCGCATGAGGTCAGCACCAGAGCACTGCTCGCCGCCATCCTGAAAGACGGCAAAACGCTCGGGCTGCCGGTCTGTGAGCCGGAAAGCTGCACGATGACCTTTTACCGGCTCGATGCGCTCTCGGAGCTCAAGGCGGGCGCATTCCGGATTCCGGTGCCGCCGGTTTCCGAAGATCGGGTGCTGCTGCCCGATGCAGAGACTTTGATGATCGTTCCGATGCTTGCCTATGACGCGGCAGGCTACCGGCTCGGTGCAGGCGGCGGATACTATGACCGCTACCTCGAAACATATAAAATCAGAACACTCGGCATCTGCTATGCAGAATGCCGGCAGGCGCAGCTTCCGCATGAAGAAACCGATCAGAAGCTGCAGTGCTGTGTCACGGAACAAAAAACGGAGGATTTTTATGGCTGACGAACACATGCCCCAGCAGGACGCAGAAAAAGAAACCCTGAATCCGGCAGAGGAGGCAGCAGAGCTTGCAGATTCCGCTGCCGGTGCCGCAGAAGCAGCCGCGGAGGATGCAGCAGATGCAGCAGAATCCGTGCTTGATGAAGCTGCCGGATCGGCAGAGGCAGCAGCGGATGAAATCGACACCGCGCTCTTTGCAGAGATCGACGATGCGCTCGACGTGGACGATGACCTGAAAGACGCTGCGCCTGAGATCACTGCGGAAAAATCCGCATTTTCCGATAAGGCGGATGCATTCAAGGAGAAGGCTGCCGGATTTGCCGGAAAGCTCAAGGAGAAAGCCGGTCAGCTTTCCGATGATATCAAAAAATCAAACGAAAAGAAGAAAAAAGCCAAGGCAAAGGCAAACAAGCGCTCCGTTGAGGAGGAGCTTGCCGACCTCGCTGAGGAGGAAAAGCAGTTCGATGAATGGGGCAGAAGAATCCGCAGAAAGCGGAAGTTCCGCCGCAAAAAGAGCCGCGGTCTCTCCTGCACGCTCGTCCTGCTGACGCTGATCCTTGCGCTCTCCTCAGTGCTCGCTGCTGCGATCATCGCGGTCGCAATGGAGATGTACGGCATCAACAAAGATGTCGGCGAGAAGATCGTCACCATTCCGGACGGCTCCGCCACTGCCGATATCGCAAACCAGCTGGTCGATGAGCGCATCATCACGCTGCCGCAGGTCTTCCGTCTGGTCTCCCGCATGAACGGCAAGGACGGCAGCTACATTGCAGGCGAGCATTACCTCAGCCCGTCGATGTCCTACGAAGCAATGATCGACGAGCTCTGTAAAAACCACAAGGACGAGCGCGAATCCATGCGCGTTGTCTTCCCCGAAGGCATCAAGCTTGTCGATGCTGCAAAGTCGCTGCAGGAAAACCAGATCTGCGATGCAGAGGAATTCCTGTTCTACTTCAACAGCTTCAACGGCGAAGGCTATGACTTCCGCTTCACGAGCCATCTGCCGGAGAAGAATCCGCAGAAGTGGCAGCAGCGCGAAGGCTACTGCTTCCCCGACACCTACGAATTCTATATTGATGAGGACCCGAACATCGTTGCGCAGAAGATCTACGCAAACTTCGATTCCAAGATCACCGATCTCGACTATCAGAAGATGGAGGAGCTCGGCATGTCGCTCGATGAACTGCTCACGCTGGCATCTATGGTGCAGGGTGAGGCTTCCAGAGTGGACTATATGAAGCATATCTCCGCGATCTTCCACAACCGTCTGAACAGCCCGGCAGTCTTCCCGAAGCTCGAATCTGACCCGACCAGAAAGTATGCGGAGCTGATTGAAAAGAGTCTCGAGATTCCTGACGAAATCATGACCACCGCCTACAACACCTATAAGGGTACCGGTCTGCCGCCGGGCCCAATCAACAACCCCGGCAAGGAGGCAATCGAGGCGGTGCTCTATCCGCTTTCGCCGTGCAACGATTTCTTCTTCAACTCGAACATCGACACCGGCGAGACCTTCTTTGCAGAAACCTATGACCAGCATCTTGCAAATCTGGATCTGGTCAATGCGCAGTACGCAGCGGCACAGGCGGCAGCAAATGGCGAAGGTTAAGCCTGAGCTGCTCGCGCCCGCCGGCGATGCCGAATGCTTTGCAGCCGCGCTGCAGTTCGGCGCAGATGCCGTCTATGTCGGCGCGAAGGAATACGGCATGCGTGCCGCAGCAAAAAACTTCGATTTTGACGCGCTGCAGAAGGCAGTGCAGCAGGCGCACAAGCAGGGCGTTCTCGTCTACCTGACGGCGAATGTCCTGCCGCGCAACAAGGAAATGGATGCATTTCCGGAATTCATCAAACATATCGAATCGTGCGGCGTTGATGCAGTCATCGCCGCCGATCTCGGTGTCATCACACAGATCCGCGCCCTTGCGCCGAAGCTGACTGTTCACGCTTCCACGCAAACGGGCGTGGTCAATTATCAGACCGCAAACGCGCTTTATGCACTCGGCGTGAAGCGTGTTGTCCTGGCGCGCGAGCTTTCGATCGCGGAAATTGCGGAGCTCCGTGCAAAAACGCCTTCCGATCTCGAGATTGAGGTCTTTGTCCACGGCGCAATGTGCATGAGCATCTCGGGGCGCTGCCTGCTCTCGGAATATCTGACCGGCAGAGACGCAAACCGCGGCGCCTGTGCGCAGTCCTGCCGCTGGAAATATGCGCTGATGGAGGAAAAACGTCCCGGGCAGTATTTCCCTGTGGACGAGGATTCCGACGGCAGCTATATCCTCAACGCAAAGGATCTCTGCCTGCTGCCCTATCTGAAGGAGCTTGCAGAGGCAGGCGTCGATTCGGTCAAGATCGAGGGCAGAGCAAAAGCCGCCTATTATGTCGCGGGCGTGACGAACGCCTACCGCATGGCGCTCGACTGCCTCTTTGATACACCGCCGCGCCCCGTGCCAGAGTGGGTCATGCAGGAGTTGAACAATGTCAGCCACCGCCCCTATACCGTCGGGTTTGCCTTCGGGCAGCGCAAGGATCTCATCTGGCAGGAGGAAAACGGCTACATCCGCGATTTCGAGGTCATCGGCATTGTGCAGAAGCAGGAGAACGGCAGACTCTATGTCAGCCAGCGCAACCGCTTCTTTGCCGGTGATACGGTTGAAGTCCTCATGCCGCAGCAGAAGCCGCTGACGCTGACCGTCACCGACCTCAAAAACGGCGAGGGCGAACCGATTGAAGCCGCCAATCACGCCGTCATGGACTGCTCATTCCTCTGCAGCGAATATGTGCCGGAAGGTGCATTCGTCCGCAAGCAGGCAGTGCCTGCATCCAATTCCTAAAGCTTTCCGGCAGCGTCCGGAGTTCACAATTCGTTATTCCTAAAATGGGATTCCAAAGGGACAGGCAGTGCCTGCATCCAATTCCTAAAGCTTTCCGGCAGTGTCCGGAGTTCACAATTCGTTATTTCTAAAATGGGATTCCAAAGGGGCAGGCAGTGCCTGCATCCAATTCCTAAAGCTTTCCGGCTGCGTCCGGAGTTCACAATTCGTTATTTCTAAAATGGGATTCCAAAGGGGCAATGTCCCATTATCAATCCGCCGGAGGCACCTCTATATGAACCTCTTTGATCAAATTGAACCGCTGCTGCTCAAGGTGCAGAAGCCTGCGCGATACATCGGCGGCGAGCCGGGCAGCATTATGAAAGACAAAGCTGACATCAAGGCGCGGTTTGCATTCTGCTTTCCCGACCGCTACGATGTCGGCATGAGCCACCTCGGCATGAAGGTGCTCTATTCCTGCATCAACAAGCGCCCCGAATACTGGTGTGAGCGCGTCTTTGCGCCGGATACCGACTTTGAAGCGCTGATGCGTGAGCATCATCTGCCGCTCTATGCGCTGGAAAGTCTCGAGCCGATCAAAGACTTCGATTTCATCGGCTTTACGCTGCAATATGAGCTTTGCTATACCAATATCCTCAATATGCTTGATCTTGCAGGCGTGCCGGTCTGGCAGCGCGACCGCGGCGAAGCCATTGCGCCGATTGTCTGCGCGGGCGGCTCCTGCGCGTGCAATCCGGAGCCGATTGCCGATTTCTGCGATCTGTTCTTCCTCGGTGAGGGAGAGGAGGTCGATCTCGAGGTCATGGATCTCTATGTCAAAATGCGCGATGCAGGCGCAACCCGTTCGGAGTTCCTGCGCGCCGCTGCACAGATTCAGGGCGTCTATGTTCCCTCGCTCTATGATGTCACCTACAACGAGGACGGCACCGTCAAAGCCGTCACCCCGAAGGACGGCGCACCGGCAACTGTCCGCAAGCGCATCATCGAGAATTTCGATGCATGTCCCTCGCCGGAGGAATTCGTCGTGCCGTTCTCCGAGATTGTCCACGACCGCGCCGTAACGGAAGTCCTGCGCGGATGTCTGCGCGGATGCAGATTCTGTCAGGCGGGCTTTCTCTATCGCCCGTTCCGCGAAAAATCGCCGGAGACAATCTGCGAGCAATCGCGCAATCTCATCAATAACACCGGCTACGAGGAGCTCTCGCTCTGTTCGCTCTCCACATCCGATCACTCGCAGATCGAGGAGATGATGGACGGGCTGCTGACCTTTACCGATCAGGAGCATATCAACCTGAGCCTGCCCTCGCTGCGTGTCGATAACTTCAGCACGGGGCTCATGAACCGCCTGCGCAGAGTCCGCAGCAGCGGTCTGACCTTCGCGCCCGAAGCCGGTACACAGCGCATGCGTGACGTCATCAACAAAAACGTCACCGAGGAGGAACTGATGCGCACCTGCAAGATCGCCTTTGATGCCGGACAGACCTCGGTCAAGTTCTACTTCATGATGGGACTGCCGACCGAAACCGATGACGATATCCGCGGCATCATCGAGCTTGCACAGCGCGTTGTCGATATGTTCTATGAACAGGAGCGCCGTCCGAAGGGCAAGCCGGTGCAGATTTCCTGCTCCATCGCGACATTCGTCCCGAAGCCATTTACGCCGTTTGAGTTTCATCCGCAGGATACGCGCGAGATGATCGCGCACAAGCAGAAGGTGCTCGAGGAGGCGCTCGCCGGACACAAACGCATCCGCGCAAGCACGCACTTCCCCGAGACGAGCATCCTCGAAGCGGTGCTCGCAAAGGGCGACCGCCGTCTCTGCGCTGTCATCTACGGCGCATGGAAACGCGGCTGCATCTTTGATGCGTGGTCGGAGCATTTCCGCTATGATCTCTGGCTGGAGGCGTTTGACGAAGCCGGTCTCAATGTCGAATTCTACGCGAACCGGCCGCGCCCCTATGACGAGGTCTTCCCGTGGGATCATCTCGATTATTACGTGGACAAGGCGTTTCTCATCCGCGAGAACGAAAAGGCAAAGCAGGCAAAAACCACACCGCACTGCCGTCTCAGCTGCGCAGGCTGCGGCGTGACCAAGGTCACCGGACACCCCTGCTTCGACTATAAAAAGGAACAGACAACATGACCACGATCATGATTTATGCGATCGGCGCGCTGGTGTTCTCCGGCGTCATCGGCGGTTCGCTGGCGTTTGCCACAAAGCCGAAGCCGGAAAACCAAAACCCGCAGTCTGCACGGAATGCACCGCCGCAAACCGCAGGCAGACGCATGCAGATACAGGTTCGCATCGCCGACAAACGCATCGCAACCGAGGATACCTCGTACAAGGCAGAAGCGCAATACAGCCATGCCGCCGCGCGCACCAACCACTACTTCATGACCTTTGAGACACCCGAGGGCGCGCGCGCTGAGCTGGAGATTCCCGAAGCAGTCTACTGCGGCTGCCTGACCGGATTCATCGGGACACTGACCTACGAATCCGGCGAAACGGGACTGCGCTTTATTGATTTCACCCGCGATATGAAATACCGCGTCAACGGAATGTGACTTCAAGCAAAAGGAGGCATTATGAATCTGCAGACAATACTGCCGTTCGTATTTCCGGTGGTGGTCATTATCGCGGTAATCGCAGCTGCGGCTTCCGCGCACAAACAAGCTGCGGTCAGCGCACCGCCCATGGAGATCTGGGCGCGCGTGGTTCGCATCAGACCGTCAAAATCCGGCGATACGTTCTGCGATGTCACCTTCGCAGACGCCGCAGAGCAGAAGTTCACGCTGCAGGTTGCCGCCGTTTCCTGCGATTCCCTCCGCGAGGGCGCTGTCGGCTCTCTCTGTTATCAGGGCACATGTTTCATCTCTTTCCAATAAGCACTTATTCGCAAACCCGCCGCATCATTGTTTTGACATGTAAAGGAGTATCATCATGCACACAGGAGAAAACCCGTTTCAGTTCATCGTACCGCTGCTGAAATATCTGCCGGTACTGCTCATCGTCACCGCACTGGTTGTATTCATCGTCATTGTGATCCGACGCCTCATCAAGGATACACCGAAGGACTACGCCGACGGCATCACCGTTGAAGCAAGCGTATTTTCCAAGCGCCAGCGCAAAAAACGCGACCCGAACACGCTGCCCTATGACAAGGAATACGCCTACGCCGCAACCTCGTTTTACTACATCACATTTGAAACGAATGACTGCCGGCGCATCGAGCTGAGCGTCAACTCCGAGACCTATAAGCGGCTCACCGAGGGCGATACCGGTACGCTGACCTATCAGGGCTCGCAGTACATCGACTTTATTCAGGGCAATTTCGCCTGATCCCGCCGCAGAAAGGAGCATCCGGCCATGGTTCCGGTCAGAGCAACATTTGAAAAGCGCCGCCGCGCAAAATATATCTCGCATCTCGATCTGATGCGGTGCATGCAGCGCGCATTCCGGCGTGCCGGTGTCCCGATCTGGTTTACAGAGGGCTTCAATCCGCATGCCTACCTGATGTTCCCGCTTGCGCTTTCGCTCGGATATGAGAGCGGCTGTGAATGCATGGATTTCCGCATCGACGGCGAAATGTCCATGCAGGAGGCGATGGAGCGCCTAAACCGCGTTCTGCCGCCCGATCTGCAGATCAAGCGCGTTGCACAGCCGATCCGCAAGCACACGGACATCGCTTTTGCAGATTACGCCATCGCAATTGACTGCGCTGATGAAACCGTCTCTGCGGAGGCGCTCCGCAATGCATGGGATGCATTTATTGCGCAGCCGGAAATCCTCGTCGAAAAGAAAACGAAACGCGGCACCGCCGAGATCGACGTCAAGGCGCAGTCGCAGATTCTCATGACGCAGACGCTCGAAGACGGGCTCTGGCTCAAGCTGCGGACGCCTGCCGGTACCTCAGTCAATGTCAATCCCGGACTGCTGATCGACGCATTTCTCGCGTGGCTGCCCGAACATGCGCCGGAGGTCCGCACAGGCATGATGCACGCCGAACGCCTTGCAATCCTCTGCGCGGACGGCTCTGATTTCGCGTAACAGCGGCATTTTCGCCGCAGTTTTTTCTGACAACATGTTTTCCACTTTGAGCGGTATGTGCGCGCGCACTGCCGCCGTCTTTTTCCGCAGAGTTTTTCTCCCGCAACGGAGGTGTGACATGATCAAACAAAGAAAATCAAAGGGAAACCGCCTTTCCGCCGCGGATTGGTTTGATTTGCTCTTTGTGACCGTCGGCGAAATCACGCTCGATCTGTTTTTGCAGCACCGGCTGCATGACATCCGCCCGGCAGCGTATGCAGGCTTTGAAGCGCTGCAAAATCTGCGGCACTATCTGATCATGTGGCTCGTGACGCGGTATCTGCGGATTCTGCTGCCTGCGCTGCTGGTTCTGCTCAGCGGATGCATTCTGCGTCTGGTGCGGCGCAAGCCCTCAGGATCGCCCCGCACGCGGCTGATTCTTGCAGGCGGCATGACAGTATGCTGTCTGCTCAGCTTGCTGCGGCAACGGAGCGGCTTTGAGCTGCAGTGCGGTCTCAACGGCTGCCGCGGCACCGCTGCGATGCAGGTCATTGCGCTGTACAGAGATATCGGCAGAGACCTCGAAGCTGCGCCGGAGGAAGCAGTCACGCATCCGGTCAAAGCCGAAACAGCCGACTACGGCTACACCACATTTTCGCGGAAGACATGGCAGCACAGAAGAATCCATGTGCAGGAAGCGGCACTGTGCGATGCGGAGACCGGTGAACAAATCGCTCAGATTTCGCTGGAGGAATATCAGGCTGCGCAGGAGCTGAACGGACTCGCGCTGACACGGAGCATCACGCTGTATCCGCACAGCGGTCTGATCGCTTCGGTGGATGGCATGGACGGCGCATCTGCACTTGCAAGCGCTGAAAATCTGTTCACGCTGACCTACTCCGCCGCCGATCAGATGATCCGCCGGACAACGCTCCCCGATGCACATATGCCGGAGGGGCACCTGACGCTCGTCATTGAGCGGAACGGCGAGCGCGCCGCAGAGATCAGCATGGAGAACAATACATTCATGCCGTGGCATTCCGGCGATGAAACAATCGCGTGGCTGCAAATCCGCAGGAACGGCAGTACCTACCGCGTCAGCAACATACTGACATTCTGAGGTGGCATCTCAAATGGGCAATACCATTTCTTTCAATCATCACGTTACCGCTGATGATGACATTCTTGTGATGTCAAACGGGCTGACCGACGTCCTGCTCAACTATCTGCTGCTGAGCGGCGCGGATCTTGCGTATACCGATTCCGAAAAGCGCATGATGGTCTTTCTCTCCTGCATCGAGGATGTCGGCAAATATCCGGTCGAGCAGAAAGATCCGGAGCCACTCAAAAAATTCTGGTACGGCACAGATGCCGCACCGCAAGGAGCAAATACAAATGAACCCAATCAATAAACCCTATGCAAATCTCGCGCTGCTGACCGACCTCGACGGCACGCTGCTGATGCCCGATAAAACGGTCTCGCCGGAGGACGGCGCCGCGATTGCGGAATTCCGTGAGCAGGGCGGTCTGTTCAGCATCGCGACCGGCCGCGGCATTCAGGCGACGCAGCAATATCTGGAGCTGTTTCAGCCGGACTTCGCCTCGGTGATGTATAACGGCGCGCTGCTCTATGACAACACCGCAAAGCAGCCCGCACCGTTCGGTACGGCGTATCTGCCGAAGGGCATCCGTGCGCTGCTGGAGGAGCTTGCCGCTGCGTTCCCGCATGTCGGCGCGGAGGTGCTCAATGCATCCGGCGTCTTTGTCTTTCAGGACGGCGAATATGAACGGCAGCATCTTGAAATCACCAATGTCCCGTTTGTGATGAAAACGCTCGATGAGGTCAATCCGGAGCAGTGCTTCAAAGCGCTCTTTGCCGGTGCGCCGGAGGAGATTTCCGAGATGCTCGAATATGTGAAGCAGGAGCGCTTTGCCGCGGTCAACTTTACGCGCTCGCACCGCTGGTTCCTCGAAATGCTGCCCCACAATACGAACAAGGGCACGGCGCTGACCAAAATCCGGAACCTGCTGCCGCCGGAAACCGTCATCGGTGCGACCGGCGATTTCGACAATGACATTGCAATGCTGCTCGCAGCCGATTTCTGCGGCTGTCCGGCAGATTCGCAGCCCGCGGTCATTGAGGCTGTCCGCAGCAAAGGGGGATTTATCTCAAAAAAGACCTGCGCGGACGGATTCTTTGCGGACTGGATCACATATTTCATAAATACAGCCGGACGATAAGGAGGATATCATGAACGAACAGGCGCTTGATCTCGATTACTACCGCGAACAATACAGCGAACTGCTCCGGCACCGCGCGGAAATCACCGATTTTGCAACCGCCGTTGTGATCAACGGGGAGACATGCGATGAAGTGCCTGTCGGTGCTTCCAAAATGGGCGGTCTGCCCGATCTGCCGGAAGGGATTGACTATCCGGAATGCGAGCAGTATCTCGATGAACAGGACAAGTATCACAAGGCGCAGAAGCTGCCGCTGATCTGTCAGTTCGATCTGGCAGAGCTCGCGGAATTCGATATCTCCGATGATCTGCCGAAAAGCGGCATGCTCTATATCTTCTGGGACGGCGGCGATCCCGGATATTTCAAAAAGAAATACGGTATCCACACCCTGCGCGCCTATTACTACCGCGGCGGCCGCAGCACCCTGACACGCCGTGAAGCCGATCCGCGCACCGAAATCCGGCCGGAACAAAAGGTCAGCTTTTCCGAGCAGGAGGAGCGCTTCGATATGAATGAAGGCGACTGGGAGGAATTGGTCGAGAACCTGTGCGAGGAGCTGAAATCCGAATGCAAGCGCCACGGAATCGACTATGAAGAACTCGAAATCTACAAGAAAATCGACGACCTTTACCAGATGAAGGACGAAAGCTGCATTTTCAGCGGCGACAAGCTCTCCGGCTTCCGTGCAGGGCTTGTGCAGGACGGCGGCATCAGCTGGAACGGCTTTTTGCAGCTTGACGAGCATACTGGCAGCCTGTGGTATGCGTATATCGACCTTCGCTTTTCCACGGTGAACGGCAAGCAGTATCCGGATCCGGATAAAATCGAATGGCAGGATTGGAATGAAATCGGTGCAGACGTTGATTATGACGCGGACTGATCCCTTTCCGCAGGCACACGCCGAACCGGAAACCTGCGAAATTTTCATGCAGATTTCATGAAGTTTTTTTGTCAGCCACTTGATATCTGCCGAAAGATGTGCTATAATAGAATCGTATCCCGAACACATACTGTGCTGAAAACAAAATGCACAGCCATGACATAAAACCGCCGACTGCGGCAGAATGGAGCGCTGATTATGAAAAAGTTTCTGCGGATCATCTTTCTGATCGTCATTATCCTCAGTGCGCTGATCTCTGTGCGGTACGCAATCGACCTCTATCGCACAAAATACACACCGCGCTATCTAAAAGGAAATGCCTGCTGAGCGTTCGCCCGGCATGACATATCATCAAGCCCCGTGTTCCCCCTGCGGGAACAGAACAAACTGCTAGAAAAGAGGAAAAGTAAATGGACATTCGTTTCGAGAAAGCTGCAAGCCTCAAGGCAAAGCCTGCCGACGAGACAAAGCTCGGCTTCGGCCACATCTTCACCGATTACATGTTCATCATGGACTATGAGACCGGTAAGGGCTGGCATGATGCAAGAATCGTACCCTACGGCAACCTGGAGCTCAGCCCGGCTGCTCTCTGCCTGCACTACGGTCAGGAGGTCTTTGAGGGTCTGAAGGCATATCGCCGCGCTGACGGCGAGATTCAGCTCTTCCGTCCGGAGGAGAACTTCAAGCGTCTGAACAGCTCCAATGACCGTCTGGTTATTCCGGAGCTGCCGGTTGAGGATGCTATGGAAGCTCTGATGGCTCTGCTGAAGGTCGAGAAGGACTGGGTTCCTTCCGCTGAGGGCGCTTCGCTCTACATCCGTCCGTTCATCATCGCGGTTGACCCGTTCCTCGGCGTCAAGCCCGGCGATATGTATAAGTTCATCATCATCCTGTCCCCGTCCGGCGCATACTATGCTTCCGGTCTGGATCCGGTCAAGATCTATGTCGAATCCAAGTATGTCCGTGCGGTCCGCGGCGGTATGGGTTACACCAAGACCGGCGGTAACTACGCTGCATCCCTGATCGGTCAGGATGAGGCACATAAGGAAGGCTATTCTCAGGTTCTCTGGCTCGACGGCGTTGAGCAGAAGTACATCGAGGAAGTCGGCGCAATGAACATCATGTTCGTCATCGACGGCGAAATC
>JAFWUX010000180.1 GCA_017523995.1 Oscillospiraceae bacterium
AACGCAGGGGTAAAACCGTCAACGGCCTGCATCTGAAAATCCCGGATTGAGACACGCCCGTAGCCTTTGCTCGTCCTGCCGCCGATAAAAAGGATATGCCGGTTCATTGCATCCAGCGCATTGAGCAGCGACAATACATCGTGATTGGCGGGGTTAATGATGCGGAAGCTGCACCGAAAGTCACCTCGATCCAGTGTATCCGTATTATTCAACGAACCGTGTGTCACGCTTTGTGAAACACTGCCCAATGCAGTATTTGTGCGGTGAATCATGTGAACCGTGGACATATCGGCATATGCATCTGAAAGAGACAGCTTCCCGCGAAGCAGCCCCCCTTTATGTCTTCCGAACAGACTTTTCACTTCATCTTCTCCGATAATATGGTTATCTTCCAGATAATGCCGGATCACACCCTTGAGGCTGGAGCCGGGAATGACATAGGTTTCCGTACCGCAGTCCTTTCCGGTCAGAAACATCGCATCCGGCAATGCTGGATCTGTTTTGTTGGATGCACCGGATCTGATCAGCAGCGGACCGTCTGCGGATATTGTGAATGCACCGCAGACCTCTTTTTTCAATTCTTTGAGGTGCATATCCTCACCCCTTTTCTGCCGTCAGCCCTATGGCCTGAAACTTCGTCATGATCGCTGCCTGATCCACGGTTTCTGTATGGGTATTTTCAAGCCGCATTCTGCCCAGACCTCTGGTTGTCTTGCCGCCGAAAGCCAGATAATCATCTGGGATCCACGTGCCTTCCAGCAGCGCAACAATAAATTCCAATTGCTTTTTCTGCTCTGCATCAAGATTCTCCGCTATCAGTGCAAAGCGAAACCGGCTGCCGCGCGGTACGATTTCATAATCGAACTTTGCACTTCCTGCTGCTGCACCCGTGTCTCTGTCAATGCCAACACCGTCACGCTTTTCATACTGACAGACTTTTCCGTTCTGCGAAATATACGAAGCATCCTTGAAACGCAGCTTGCCGGCAACAGCAATCCCGCCGAACAGTCTGCAGGTCTGACAGCTTTTTTCATAAAGCTGCTCTGGAGTCAGATGTTTCTTTTCTTCCGGTGTGAGACAATTCTCTTTTCCGAACACGCCGCAGCTTCCGCTTCCATCAGGGACAAGCGACCGCATCACACGCTCAAACTGCGAACGCACCACGCCTTTGATACTGCTCCCAGGAATAACAGGATTGCCCATTGCGTCCTTCAAAACAGGACTGTCCAGTTCAATCGGATTCAGCGATTCCTTCGCGGATGAACCAATATGAATCGGATCTAATGCAACAAGCTCGCCCGTGACGATTGTTCTGTTGTCAAACACATCAAACAGCATCAGCGATAACCTCCTTTATGCTGCGGATTCGGCTTTCCATAGCCGTTGTTCGGTTTCCGGTCACGGGAGAAATCCGTTCCGTGTTTATTGTTCCCATAGAACTTTCCATTGCCATTACTTTGTGACGGATTCTCCATAGACCACACTCGGGATTGCCAATAGAGATAACCAAAGAAATGCATCAGATCCTTCAGCACATCGGTATCATTCGGTTCAGTTTCTTTGATCCTTCTCATATACTCAATGATCAAGTCACCGAACTTCTTATTTTTGCACGCAAAGCATTCTTTCGCCCACGACTTTTGGGACTTTGCTTTTGCAGTATTATACTTCACCAGCAGTTCAATTTCCTCATAGCACTCTGCAGCACTGCAAAGAGAAGCAAGTTCCCGAAACTGTCCGTGTCCGATCTTTTTATCGCCCTGTGCCGTATCATCCTGAAAGAGCTCACTGAGATCTTCTTTGCCGATCGACTCGCCGAGTTCATGGATCCAGGCAAGTAATTGTTCTTTTTTCAGCATCTTTTCACGCTCCTTCCGATCGCATGCAGCGGATGACAGACTGCGATCTGTCCATAGCCGTCGCTGCATCGTTCACCGATCCCTGTTTCTTCCAGCTGTTCCAGCAAAGTGAGAGCAGCATCACGCTGTCCGTCTTTGATTTTCAGCAAAAGGGATGTGCCCATTTTCAGCAGCAGATCAGGGACTGCATCACGCCATTCGCCCCATTTCCTTGCTGTATTGTATCCACTGTAAAGTGTCGTTTCCGTATAAATCTTCTCCAGGGAAAACGGCAGTTCTTCATTTCCAAACACCAACTTTTCCCAGTCTGAAAGAATAAGACGTTTTCCGGTCGGAACGGTCAAACGCATATCCGAAAGGAACAGCACCGAAAGCAAACTGTCGTCCTTCGCTTTCGCCTGAAACACGGCAATGCGTTCAGACAACGAATCCTCTGTCTGTTCTTCTGCCCGTTCCGTGAAACGGATCTTGCCGTAACCGTTCGAGGAATACTTTCCGATATAGATCGTGTCAAACTGTTCCGCAAGTCCGGTTTCGCAGTCGTTGATCGTCATACAAAAAGACTGTCCGGGACAGATCGCATTGATCGAAAACAAAGTGTGCTCCTGTGCTGTCTGACTTTCCGCAAGAATGGATGTATGTGTACTGAGTTGTTTCTGCACTTTCATCATTTTCCATTCGCCCGCAGTTGTCATATTCACAAATCCTTTGAGACTTTCCATGCGCCCTTCACCGGCGGGACATGCGCTGCACACGATCTGTGCATGATCCGTCGGAATCAGAATATCCTGCAACGGATGCTTTTCTTCCTCTTTTTTGCATATTCTGGCAGTAAACGGTGCCGGTACAGCATCCTTACAATATGCATAGGAGAAATACATCTGCGAAAAGTTTTTGCAGATTTCAGCATATTGACAGTTTGCACACTTCTGCTCTGACTTCTGTTCAATCATGAACATTCCGCCGCCGACACTGCGCTCCTTCTCAGTCAGCGGGCAGGCATATGCGATCTGCTTTGCAAATCCTGCACGGACAACGCTTCCCCTGATAAAGGATTCCGACTCAAGAAAATTGTCCGCAACGCGCTGATTGCCGACCACGACCGGCCCGCACAGCATAATATCATACTGCTTTCTGCTCACAGCGCCGTCACCTCCGTCTCAACCAGTCCGAATCCGCGGCTCTTGCCGCCGCCGATCTCAATGACCGACTTCACAGATTCCAACAGCAGAAATTCTGTTTTCCGGATATCATCCGGATCGCCGGCATACCAGACCGTCATTTCGCCGGAAAAGCACATTTGTCTGCCGCGCCGATCCTGCGGTTCAATGACCTTCGTTCCGACCAGCATTCTGTCCTTCCCAGTCAGCAGCTTTCGATCAATTGCAACATTCGTCCGCAAACTAAGAACCGGCTCAGCATCCGGCACGGCAGTCAAATGATCGAGAAATACTCTTGAAGGCTGAAAGCCTGCTTTTCCGAACAGCACACAAGCGGGACACCCGCAGGATTTTTCTGCTTTCTCTTTGCAGGTGCAGGAATCGACTCCAAGCATTTTCAGATAGGAACTGAATTTGTCACGGATCATTCCTTTCATTGCAGTTGCAGGAATATACGGTTTCCCGCCCATCATGACCGGAACGCGTGTGCCGTC
>JAFWUX010000015.1 GCA_017523995.1 Oscillospiraceae bacterium
AATCGTCCCGACAGGCTTCGAGAACAGTTCCGTCAGATACTGCTCTGTATCCACACCGTTTGCCTGAGATGTGGCAGCGATCGAATACAGCACTGCGCTTGCTTTTGCACTGTTCGCTGTATTGCTGAAAAGCCAGTTCTTGCGACCGATCGCAAACGGTCGGATTGCGTTCTCTGCCCGGTTGTTGTCCGGCGGAACATTGCCGTTTTGCAGAAAAGTGTAGAAGAACGGTTTTTCATGCAGCGCATACCGCACTGCTTTCGCAAGCGCACTCTTTCCGCTGGTTTCAAGCCGCGCAAAAAGCTCGTCCAGCAAAGGCTTGATCTTTACCAGACGCTCTTTGTATCGTTCATCTGCGGTCATATTCGCCAGCAGACCTTCCTCATGGTAAATCCTGTCAAAGTATCTGACTGCTTCCGCTGCGACCGATGAGGGATGGTTCTTTACTTTACTATATGGCGCAGATTATAATACTCTTACGATTATTAGAGCACGAAAGGTTTTACGCTTACCATATTCTGCGTAAAATGTCAGGCAACCGCCTTCCATATCTGTGCCTGTTTTAAGCCAGCGCTTTTTCATACAGCGCATAGGTATAACGGTTTTCAATGAGCTGACTGAAATAATTGCCCGTGACCTTTCCTTTCCGGATCAGCGCGCCGACAGATACAGCCTGCTTGTCGCACAAATCTCTGAGAACGCTTTCCGAAAGCGCTTTGCCGAGACCGGGATGCTCCGGTTCTGCGCCGAGATACAGCAGAATATAATCGTGGGGATCCTTTTTTACCTTGCAGATTTTCCGGATTTTGGAAAGCGTCAGTTTTCCGCAGGATGCATTTCCGTAATTCGGAAGCGTGACAAAAAAGCCAACTGCCTTTCCGTTCTGATATGCGATTTTGACCATGCGGTAATCCGCAACATGCTCCATTGCGGCAAACATTTTGCAGAATTCATCCTCTGTAATATACGAGAAGGTCTGAAAATCAAAATACAGGGTAATGATCATCCGGTAGATCTCGTGCATGCTTTTTTCGAAGTTCTCCTTTTCGAGCGGACAGATCGAATAACCGTTTTCCGTAAAATCCTGAAGTCTGCGCACATTTTTCCGGTTCAGGAACTGCTGCGGAACGGTGCCGTAGCGGTTGGAATTGTATTCGCCGTTGACGCTGTAGCCGTTCTCCCGGAAAAATGTTTCATAATACGGGAGATTATACGGTTCACCCGTATAGGGCGGCTGATCGAAGCAGTTTGTCTTGAGCCGGTAACGAATCCAGAATGATGCGTCAACAGGTCCGATGACCGTGTCGCAGCCGAGAGATTTTGCCAGTTTCTCCGCCGCATCAAAAATACAGCGTGCGGTATCCGCGTTATCGATGCACTCAAAGAAACCGATATAGGCACATGTTCTGTCCGGATAGACGGTCAGCATACAGCGTGCAGCGACATTGTGCGCGGAATCATAAGCCAGAAACGGATAGACCGTAAAATAGTGGCTGAGGAGATGCTTTCCGCTGAGAACGGCCGCTTCCGTTGCGGTATCCTGCATTAGATTCTGTTTCTGATAAAGCGTCGATGGAAAGCGCAGGAAGCTGCGGACGCTTTTTTTATCGTGCGAATCAAATAAAACTGCATTGAATTCCATAGCAAACTCCTTTATGCTTGCGCCCCGTGCCGGATGAGCTGAATCGTGCCGTCGATGCCGTTCAGGCGCACATAGTCACCGTCACGGAAGTGATTGCAGGCATTTCCGACGCCCACGACCGCAGGCTTTTTCAGTTCACGGGAGATAATGGCGGTATGCGAGAGCAGAGAGCCGCGCTTGGATATGATGCCGATGGCCTGCGAAATGACGAATACCCATCCCGGATCGGTGATGTCTGCGAGAATGATCTTCCCCGAGGCATCGGTATCGGCGGTGAGACCGGAGATGTGCGTGATCTCGCCTTCGACGACACCGGAGGAACAGGGCGTTCCGTAGATCACCGCATTCTCGTCACAGATGGTCTCGGAAATACAGTTTGACGGATGCTTGTCAAATACCTGGCTGTCAAATATAATGCGCGTATACGGCGGGATTGCTGCGAAGGCTTCCCACTGACTGCGGCGTGCCGCGATGCAGTCCTGCAATCCTGCGGTGGAACCGTTTACTGCCTGCTTCAGTTCGTCAAAGGTCAGCAAGAAGATGTCTCTCGGCTGCCCGATCAGACCGCGTGCACTGAAATCGCTTCCGCATTTCAGAACCATTTCCCGGATCAGACCGAAAATCTTTCCGCGTGACATTCTCGATTTTTCGCGCAGCAGAATGCCGTGATATGCCTTTTTCGCAAACAGCTTTGCCGTTCCGTGCAGTTTCGGTGCCGCTGCGGATGCATGTTCAGGCGGCGCCTCCGTACACGCTGCAAGCGTGTCGATCAGCAGCAGCGGATTTGTGCGGTAGGTCTCTGATTCCAGCTTCAGTTCACAGGCGCAGCGGTCGCCGTAGCTGTCAATATACTGTTCGATCAGCTTTGCTGAACGGGACGGCTGCTGCATGAATGCTTCATATTCCTCTGCGGATGCAATACCGTAAAATGCCTGATCGAGTTTCTCTGCGCGGAGTGCGCTGCGGATATCAGCGAGCATCCGGACAGGCTTCATACTCTCAATGGAATCGGAGCCGCAGATGATCTGATTTGCCGTGTCTTCCGGATTTGCGCAGCCGTTTGCCTTGAGTGAGGCTTTCAGCAGACCTGTATAAATGAATGCATACATATCGTTGACAAGCGTCAGATCCCAGCAGCGTAATAATTGTTGTCAGAGCGGTTGCAGTAATAGGTCGTGACCGGCACTTGATCCTCGACCACATGATCGCCGGTGCCGCTGCCGACTGTGATCACGGTCTCATTGAGAATTCCCTGCGGATTGGCGGTGAACAATACACCGGCGCAGTCTGCATCGACCATGACCTGCACAATAACATGGATTCGGAATTCTTCATGCGCAATGCCGTTGATGCGGAGATATTCGCGGACGCTTTCCGAATCGGCGGATGCCCTGCACTGACAGATCTTCTCCCAGACCTGCTCTGCCGGAACAAAGAGGAAGGTATCGAGCTGACCTGCAAAGGAAAACGCTGCGCTGTCCTCGGCATTTGCGGAGGAACGGACTGAAAACAGCGTTCCTGCCCGGAATGTCTGTCTGATGTATGCGGCAATCTCTGATTCCGTTGTATCCTCGGAGATACAGAACAGCTCGGGTACACGGATGCCGTGCCGCTGCATCCGGAAGAGCCGTTCCGCTTTTGCGCCGATGCTGTATGCACCGAAATTACCAGCAGTGATAAGCATTGAAATCACCTCGCAAATGCTAAATAACCGGCAACAGTCAGGAGCATGATGCTCTCCTGAATGTAGGTGTAGCGTTCGACCTTTTCAACCAGTTTGAACTGGTGAGGATCGCGCATGTACTCCACAAATTTCCATGTCATCCAGATGACATTGATCAGCAGTGCCAGAACAGACAGCTTGCTGAGATGCCAGACCAGCACGAAATTCGTGAGGATATCGGCGATTGTCAGAATCAGGACGAAGCGTGTCGCCCTGCGGTAGCCGAACAGCTTGGAGTAGGTAACGTATTCTGTCTCATCCTCGGGCGCCTTGATCTTGCGGGAGATCTCCCAGATCAGCGCCGGGAAATAGAGTGTGAATGCGGCAAGCACCGTTGTCAGCGTGACGGCGTTCAGTCCGTATTTGATGACGGTAAACGAGATGATGTAGATGTTCAGGATCATCTGCACCGGATTGTGCGTGACAAGCGCGAGCGGCAGACTTTTCTGAATCTTCTTTTTCTGAAAGAACCACATCGACATCAGCGTGCCGTAAACATAGAGAAAGACAAAGAACGGAATGTTGTTCATAAAGATGATGTTCAGCAGAACAGTCACGACGATCAGCAATCCGATGAAGATGCCGAGGTCCTTTTTCTTCACTCTGCCCGAAGGCAGCGGGCGCTCCTTGAAAAGGCGGCAGTCGAGTTCATAATCCTTGAAGTCATCTGCGATGCGCAGCCAGCAGAGAAAGCTGAATACCGTAAAGCCGCCGATGAATTCCGCGGCAGTGATATGGAAATCCGTCACGCCGTTATTGAGCAGGATGATGAAATAGATCTCAAAGAAGATAATGCCGCCGAGCAGCAGCCGCGGAATGATCGGATACATTTCCTTGAAATAAACATGCAAGCGTTTCACCATGATAAACACCTCTCAGTCAGATTACAGATTTCTGCGGATTTTCAGCGTATACAGCACTGCGTTCAGCGCAAGATGCGTAACAGCGCCGAGCAGAATATACTGGAAATACTGCACCGGCGTGATACCGGCGAGCAGCACCAGAAGCAGCATGACGCCGAGCAGCGAATCGATCTGGTCAATCACAAAGAACAGCGCGCCTTTGCCGCCCTGTGCGGTCTTGCCGGGCTGAATATCCAGACGGCGCTTGAGAAAGCTGTTTGGCAGCTCAAACAGGACATAGACGAATCCGAACAGCGCGCCGGCCACGGCGTTGAACAGCAGCGTATTGCTGAAATAGCGATACATCTCATTGGCATTGCCCAGCGGCGCGGAAATCTGTGAGAGCAGTCCCCAGAGAATCTGCGCAAGGCAGTTCGCCGCGATCATGCCAAAGAAGCCTGCCCATGTTTTGTTGTCGCCGAAGATGCGCTTGCCGTCCGAACAGCATTTGCCGCCGTCGATCGGGGCGCATACATTCCGGTAAAGGCGCGTTTTCGTGAACAGCATATTGGCAGCGCCTGCGATTACCACAGGCATCAAAGTTGCATACATGATCAGAATTCTCATGAGATCACCTCCAGCAGCTTCGGGAGCAGAATCAGCCCCTGCGAGAGGAAGAATGCAATCGAGATGATGAACACGCCTGCGGCTGCCGTATCTTTGATGAATTTATTGTCGGCGGTGATCTCCGGGAATCGGGTGTCGATCAGGCGTTCCAGTGCGGTATTGAGATACTCAGCCGCAAAGACGCCGCAAACGAGTGCGAAGCCGATCAGAAATTCGGTGACGGAAGCACCCAGCAGCAGATTCAGAACGAAGAATACTGCGTAGATCGCGGTGTATTCACGGAAATTCCGTTCTTCCCTCCATGCTGCCTGCATTCCCTGATATGCACACCGCATGCTCTGGAGGATATTTTTATTCTTCATCGCAGTGTGTTCCTGCTGCGGACGGTCTGTGGTGCGGATACGGTATGTATCCGGCTGCACGGCACGGAATCCATACGGCATTGTCGGACAGCTGGTTTTGTTTTTCATAAGAGCACTTCCTTTCTGTTTTCGGTTTATACTTCAATTATACTCTTTCCGGTGAATTTGATAAGATGCCGTATGTCATTCCGTGAAGGACATTTGTCACTATTGCAAAAAGAAGCGCACCGGTTCATGCATTTCGCAGAACCGGTGCGCTGAGAAGTTGGTGTTTTCAGACGAGATTGTTTTTGAGTGCAAAGACCGCAAGTTGTGTGCGGTCTTTCAGGTTCAGCTTTTCCAGCAGGCGGGAGATGCCGTTCCGGACAGTTCCCTCCGCCAGAAAGAGCTTTGCGGAGATCTCCTTGTTGTCGGCACCGTCACAGATCAGGCGGATAAAATCGAGCTCCCGTTCTGTCAGGCTGAAATCCTTCGGACTGGACTGGACGACGGTTTTCTTGATCGACTGAAAAATGTTGTCGCAGAAAACATTGATGCCGCCTGCAACAGCCTTGATGGAATTGACGATCTTGTCATTGTCCATCTCCTTGAGAATATAGCCGTCCGCGCCTGCCGCGATCGCACGGTCAACGGTTTCCTGATCGTCAAATGTCGTCAGGACAAGCACCTTGATATCCGGAAAGGCGGCTTTGATCTGCCGCGTGCCGTAGCTGCCGTCAAAATCCGGCATCCGCATATCCATCAGAACGACATCGGGGCGCAGCCGTATCGTCATCTCTAGCGCATCCTTGCCGTTGGCCGCTTCCCCGACGACAGTCAGTTCACTGTCTCCTGCAATGACCGCTTTCAGGCCGGCACGCAGAATCTGCACATCATCCACTAATAATATCTTAATCATAACTGTATCTCCTTGATCGGTATCTGAATGCTTGTATGGAATCCCTCGTTCGCCACAGACATGAATCTGACTGTACCGCCCAGCTTTTCCGTCCGGGCACGGATGCCGCGCAGACCGTTGTGCTCCTCAATATTCTCACAGCCGTTGCCGTTGTCGAGAATATGCAGTTCGACGCGGTCCGGCAGGAATTTGAGAATGATGTCGATCTTGTCCGCATTGGAATAGCGCATCGTATTTGTGACGGTCTCCCGGCAGTTATCGTACATTTCGCGGATACAGAACTGATACCGCTCATCTTCCTCGCCCTGCACGCAAAGTTCAGTTTCAATACCGCGGATCGCGGTCATGACAGATTGAACAGCCTGCGTAACAGATGACATGAACGCATGGTCCCGGAGATTATTGATCGTACAGCGCAGCTGTGTGACACCGCTGCGGGACAGCCCGTCGATCTCGGTCAGCTTTTCGAGCATTCCGGATGTATCAAGCTGTTCCGCCTGCACATCTGACTGCAGCAGCCTTGCGAGTGCGCTGATCATCGTGAACGTGTGGCCTGCTGAATCATGCATTTCCTGTGCGATCCGGTTGCGTTCCTGTTCAAGACTGAGCTGTTTTTCCGCGATCATGTGTTCATGATATTCCGTGACATCGGTGACCGTGATGATGCGTGCAACGGTATTCCGGATGATATCCTTGCAGTCGGATTGCTTCAGACTGTAATAGGCATCTCCGCACCGGATCTCCGCGGACGAAAAATGTGCCGGAACATCCTGATCCGCGGCCGCAGAAACAGCATGGATGAATTGCTCCGCGTTTTCTGCTCCGTGCAGAAAAGTCAGGCCTTCCATATATTTGTTCTGATAGGAAATACGGTTATTTGCATCAAAGATGATCACGCCGCTGTCAATATTGTCGATCGTATCCCGCATGGCGATTGTATTGATGTTCAGCAGACCGTATCTGCCGAGTGCAATGATGAGCAGCAGGCTGGAAAGTCCGAAGATAAAGGGCGTCAGCCGGAGCTGCGAGTGAAAGACGTTTGTAATCGAAAGCGTATTGACCACAAGCGGGATCGCTGCCGATAAGATCAGAAGCACTGACTGCTTGTTGATCCGCTCCTGTTTCCGCTTGTGCTTCAGCGCGATCAGAACAAAGCCGGAGATGATGCAGATGTAATAGATCAGCTGGAACATATAGAAAAGCGGGCCGTATTCGACTCTTCCTGCTTCAAATACAGAATAATACAGATGGTGCATTCCGTTGGTGGAAATTACCAGCATGGAAGCCAGCGAGATCAGCAGCGTCAGGTTGAGCGCCTCTCCTGTTTTCTGCGAGGTTTCGGCATATTCGGCGGTCAGCATCAGCCAGAGCGGACCGAAACAGCTGATGCCGGCATTTCCGATCAGATAGCTGATCTGATACTGTGTCTGCGATTCCGAAAATAGGATGAGCAGCTCGGAAATGATCCAGAGCACAATGGAAGCCTGGCAGCAGATGAACAGCCGTGTCAGACGGTTCCGGTTTCCGCGGCTGAGCACCCATGTCAGGGAGCCGATCATGCCGCAGAGACCAAGCGTAAGCAGAACGGCCGATAGAATTGTCATGCCCATGACGCACCTCCTTCGGTACCGCTCCTGGGATAAAAGGCTGTGAGATTCAGAAATGAGCGGCAGCGTCTGTCGTAATCATACCAGATAATGCCGGAAATGTCAAGAACTGCGTGATGACAGGCTTCGGCCGGCAGATATCCGGCCGAGCGGAGCATGCACGGAATCTGCATGGTTTTCGGGTATCTGATCGAAGATATCCTTGTTTTTCTTCTGCTGATATCTGAGATAATAGCCGGCTGTCATGGAGGAGACCATTGTTGTCAGAATCAGAACCGTAAAGAATTCCAGAGAAATAATATTCGCACCGTAGCTGACAGTCGCGAGCACGATGCCGGGGCCGCCTCTCGCATTCATGGTCACGGCAAAATTCATCCGCATATCTCCCGGGAGATCCGAAAACAGCAGCATAAGCCATGTGCCGGCGAATTCCAGCCCGAATGCAATGACGAAGAACAGGCAGAATCTTCCGAATGAGAAATCATGGATCACATTCAGCTGTATGCCGACCAGCGCAAAGTATACCGGAACAAAGAACGAGAATACGATTTCCTTGAGTGCGCCGATCGCCTTTTCTGCACGGACGTCTTTTCCGAAAAAAAACTTGATCAGATATCCCGCGATAAACGCAGCATACATGATATTGATGCCGATGACCGAGAATACGCCGCATACGGCAAGCAGAAGCACAAAGCATACAGTATAGAAATACTTTGTGTTTCTGAATTTCCCGATTGCTTTGACCTTTTTGGATACGACCGTGATCAGAACAAATGCGCCCAGTGTGGAGAGCACAATCATCAGCATCTGTCCGAGCCCGATTGTTCCGGAGACCGTGATCTTTGCTGCGATATTCAGAAGAATCCACAGGCACAGATCCTGAAAGGTCGCCACCGTCAGGACAGTGTCTGCGAATTTGGTATGCATGATGCCCATATCAAAGAAGATTTTGGATATGACAGGGATGGAGGTGATCGCAACGCCGATGCAGAATACGAGTGAAAAAGAAAGCCCGTTCCCGGCAGAACCGATAAAGCTGCTTCTGAATAATGGAATGAACGGGATCGAGGCCAGCATCGGAAGTACGGTCGCGCCGATGAATACAAGGGATACTGTCCTGGCGTTCTGCTTCCCGAACCGGATTTCCGTGTTATATCCGGAAAGAAACATCAGGAAGACCAGTCCCAGCTGATAGAAGATGTTGAGCACCTGCCCCTGTTCGGGATATGCAAAGAACACGCGATTCATCGTTTCCGGCAGCAGGATAAACAGACAGCTGCCGCCCAGAATCATTCCGCCGAGGATCTCGCCGACTACCCGCGGTCCCTTCAGTTTTTCCAGCAGCGTTCCGAACACATGCGCAAACAGCAGCAGCAGCGCCAGTGCGATGAATGTTGCGCAGATCTGATGATCCGATAATGTCAGCAGTTTCATATACATCACTCCGATCTTTTCCATGATTGATGAATGCAGTATGACTGTACAGAGTTATCAGTCTCTGTAATCATCTTATCACAGCGGATGATGCCGCACAAGATGCAAAATGTAATGGAATGCGTGACATTTGTCACTTTCAATGAGCCAGTTTTGATAAAATAATATTGAGCCACTAGCTGCTGACGGTCGCATCAAAGCGATAAGAGGATGAGCAGTTCATGTTGAGAACAAAAGACCTGAATGTCACCCTGTCTATGAGCGCAGCCAGCATCATTTCGTTGTCAAAAAGCTGTGTCCATTCTGAGAACTCCAGGTTGACACCAGAGAGGAAGACGCGGAACATTTTACGCTTACGTTATGAACAGTATACAGGCCGGCTGACAGCGTATCAGCCGCATAGCACTAAGCTCCCAAACCGCTGATCGGGCGGAGGCTCCGACAACTCATTGCCGGAGAAGTATCATGATCGCCTGCGTTTCATCGCCTCCGGATGCTGCTCCGGTCTCGAACCGACATATTGATCGCTCGCGTGCAGATGCACGGTCATCGCGTATGGATTCTGTGGCTGCCGGGTTTCATCCCGGCCGCAGGCTGAAAGTTGCCTGTATGTTGATATTCAGTTGTCAAGGTGCGGTGGGAGTTCTAATTTGCCCCTTCACTATTTATGGTGTTTCAGAGGTGATTTTTCACCCCCCTTTTCGGATTTTTCTCATCTTTGAACAATCCGGCGGAAAGAGGGTGTAACTCGATTTGTCATAAGCGCATGACATTTTTTCTTTCCGCTCCGCAGCCGTGAGGTTATCATATCATATTTTACAGGCTGAGAGGGAGGACTTTAAAAGTCCGGGGTAACGCAGAAAAAAAGTGATGTCTGTAGATATGCACAAGCATCGCACAAAAAGAGCAGATCGGAATTGCTTTTATCATCGGTTTATGTTATGATAATAGTAAAGCGAAGTTCAAGCGGAGGCGGAATATGAAAATATTGATTGACGCGGACGGTTGTCCGGTAACCGGCATCGCTGTCCGGATTGCAAAGCAGCACGGAATCGGCTGCACGATCATCTGCGATACCGCACATCGAATCGAACATGACGGCGCAGAGACAATTATCGTGGATAAAGGAGCCGACAGCGCAGATTACCGGCTTGTGAATCTGGTTCATGCCGGTGATTTGGTTATCACGCAGGATTACGGGCTTGCGGCAATGTGCCTGAGCCGGAATGCGCGTGTGCTGAATCAGGACGGCAAGGAGTATACTGCGGAGAACATTTCCGGATTACTGGAATTCCGTGCCGCATCCGCAAAATATCGTCGCGCTGGTGGACGAATGAAAGGTCCGGCTAAACGGACACCGCAGCAGAATCAAAACTTTGAAGCAGCGCTGCTTGCAATCATTGAACTTGAAAGGACGCCCTGAATCGGGGCGTCCTTTATTCATCGGAGAAGCTAAAAAATATATGCGCAGTTGTTGACGAATTGTGCATAATGTGGTATAATATAATAAATATACACCTACCCCAAATTACACGAACAGGAGTGCAAATTATGGCTGAAAAGAACACCGCAAACATCGGTTTTGAGAAGCAGATCTGGGACGCTGCCTGCGTTCTCTGGGGACATATTCCCGCTGCGGAGTACAGAAAAGTGATCGTGGGACTGATCTTCCTGCGCTATATCTCCAGCGCGTTTGAGAAGCGCTACAATGAACTGGTTGCCGAGGGTGACGGCTTTGAGGATGAGAAGGATGCCTACCTCATGGAAAACATCTTTTTTGTGCCGGAGGAAGCACGCTGGGCGACGATCTCCGCGGCAGCACATAAACCGGAGATCGGCACGGTGATTGACAACGCACTGCGCGCGATTGAGAATGAAAACAGCAGCCTGAAAAATGTGCTGCCGAAGAACTATGCAAGCCCTGATCTCGATCAGCGCGTGCTGGGCGATGTGGTCGATGTGTTCACGAATATGGACATGAGCGATACCGAGGGCAGCAAGGACCTGCTCGGCCGCACATACGAATACTGCATCGCACAGTTTGCAGCACACGAAGGCGTAAAGGGCGGAGAATTCTATACGCCGGCAAGCGTTGTCCGGACGATCGTTGAGATACTCAAGCCGTTCGAGAATTGCCGTGTATATGATCCCTGCTGCGGCAGCGGCGGAATGTTCGTGCAGAGTGCGGCGTTCATTGAAGCGCATCAGGGCAACCGCAACCGCATTTCCGTATACGG
>JAFWUX010000181.1 GCA_017523995.1 Oscillospiraceae bacterium
GCATAGCGAAATCGGCGTCACGCTTGACGTTTATACGCATCTGGGGCTGGAGGACGCTGCTGCGGAGCTTCACCGCATGGAGGAAGTCCAGAACGCCCGTCAGGAAATGAACAGAACAAAGGATGAAGCAGTATGATACGCTCAGCTACGGCTCACTTCGGTGAGCCGCTATTTTTTTGCCTGTTTTGACTTGATGAAATGGAAGGATTATGGTATAATGAAAAGGAGCATTATCCTTGATTTAGTTACGGAGTGATGTTTGATGAAACAATATGATTATTACGCCGTAGCTGACAGAGTCAAGCTGATTGAGGAGCGCACGGCGTTGGAAAACTTAAAACGGCTTTGCCCGGATTTCAGCCAGTATACAAGGCTCTACGAATTATGGGACGATTGCGTCAAAAGAGCAGAAAGAGGCAATGCTTCGATGTACATTCCGCTTTCTTTGCTTATGGAATATGAGAGCGAACATGAAGCAGCTGCTTTGAATTATGCTATTGTATGGCTTCTGAAAAGAATTGCTGATTCCGAGAAAGAGTACTATCTCGGAATCGATTATATGAAACTCGACCAGATTGAGAAATGTCTGATTTCAGCAGCAGAATATCTTTCAAAGGCTCAAAACTTTCTTTATTATGACGCAGGATATATGATGCATATTCGCTACAGAAAAGATTTTCATCATGTTTTGGATATTTATATCGTCGATAAAAATGGACACCTGCAAGCGAAAGTACCTACGCAAATTGATGACATTACTACGTTCCAGTATGAACTTCACGTTGATGATTACCCGATTCCTCAACCTTTGGAAGATGCTATGTTGTCCTGTCTGAACACTACATACCGAGACTGGGTGCTGACGCAGTTTGTAACCGAGGATGATAGATGCTTCATGGATTACACATTCAGCATTTATGTTGATCCCGATTATTTGAAGCTTCCAAAGACAAAGGAAGGCTGGAGCCACTACAATCCAATCGAATATTTTAGTAAAAAGTCAGCATTTCCCGTTTTCAATCAGTTGCTTGCACATCTATATAGTGTATTGCCTGATGAAGATAGACAGTTGTTCCCGTTCACGGAACAGCGATAAAGCAAATTATCCCCCCAATTTCTTAGTAGTAAAACACCCCGATTTCTACTACTATTTTACTACTAACGACGTCCGCAATTTGCTAAAACTTGCCGCGTTTTGTAGTTTTCGCCCCGTTCTGCCAAATTGGTAGTAGGAAAAATAAGCCGCGATATACCGCGCAAAATACGGCAATACTGAGCAAATCAGAGAGGAAAAAACGTATGATAAAAGTTATGTTTGTCTGCCACGGCAACATCTGCCGCAGCCCGATGGCAGAGATGATCCTGAAAGAGATGGTGCGGCAGCGCGGGATTGCAGATCAGTTTGTGATTGCATCGAGCGCGACGAGCACGGAGGAGATCTGGGGCGACCGCGGCAACCCGATTTATCCGCCGGCGCTGGATGCGCTCAAACGGCACGGGATTCCTGTTGAGCCGCATTATGCGGTGCAGCTCAAAAAATCGGACTACGCAGCCTATGACCACATCCTGTGCATGGACAGCCTCAACCTGCGCAACATCGGGCGGATGCTCGGCGCAGACCGTGACGGAAAAATCCGCAAGCTGCTGGATTTCACCGATGCGCCGCGCGACGTATCCGATCCGTGGTTCACAGGCAATTTCGAGCGCGCCTATGCCGACATCACCGAGGGCTGCGAGGCGCTGCTTGCACATCTGGAAAGGAGCGGGAAAATATGATCCGACCGATTTGTAAAGATACCGTTCTGCTGTCAAAGCCTGCGTCGCAGGCGGGCAATGCCGATCTGCCGCTTGCGCGCGATCTGGCGGATACGCTGCTTGCAAACCGTCAGCGCTGCGTGGGCATGGCAGCGAATATGATTGGCTTCCCGAAGAATATCATCGCGATTCTGCCGCCCGCCGCCGCAGTGCCGATCGTCATGCTCAATCCGCGGATCATCGCAAAATCCGGCGAATACGAGACGCAGGAGGGCTGTCTTTCGCTGCCCGGCGAGCGTGCCGTCATCCGCTATCATTCGATCACAGTGCGCTGGCTGGATCTCTCGATGCAGCAGCAGAAGCGCAGCTTTGAAGGATACATTGCGCAGATCATTCAGCATGAGGTCGATCACTGCGCCGGAATTTTGATCTGAGCCCCTGCACGGGGTGCAGCCGTTCAGAAAGACGTATTGACATGGAACAGATTGAAAACATGGAGAAAATTGAAGCCGCGCAGGCATAGTAAAACACCGCAGGATCAGCAATACAGACTGATTCTGCGGTGTTTATTTTAATCAGTTGCGGCGGCTCTCTGTGCGAAAAACGGGATTCCAAAAAGACAATGTCCCTTTGGTAGGGGTTTGGGGGCAAAGTCCCCATTATAAATCCATCGGAGATACAACTTTACATCAAAGTCAACTGTTCAAAGGGTTCGGGCAGCTCCTGCAGATAGCGGAAGCAATCCTCGGGGCTGTGCAGGATGCCGTGCGCGGAGCAGGTCTCATGAAAGATCCGCATGAGGCGCGCGTGATTCGGGCTGACGATTTCATATGCCTCGCCGAAGGTCTGCTCATAGCGCCTGCGCAGCGCGGGAAAGTGCCGGTCGAGCGCCCTGTAGAAATATTCGCGGTTGCCCTCGCGCAGCGTCAGCCCGATGCCGAAGCAGACAATGCCCGTGACATGCGCCTCGATGCAGTATTGCAGAATGCCGCGCAGATTCTCCTCGGTATCATTGATCCACGGGAGCAGGGGAGAGAGCCACACCACCGTCGGGATGCCGTTCTCATGCAGAATGCGCAGAACCTCTGCTCTGCGCGCCGTTGTGCAGACATGCGGCTCAATGATTCTGCAAAGGGATTCGTCAAAGGTGGTCAGCGTCATCTGCACAACCGCCTTCTGCTGCCGGTTGATCTGTCTGAGCAGATCAAGGTCGCGCAGCACCAGATCGGATTTCGTCAGCACAGTCGCCCCGAAATCATATTGTGCGATCAGCTCGAGACATCGCCGCGTCAGTGCGAGCACATCTTCCTGCGGCAGATAGGGATCGCTCATGGAGCCTGTCCTGATCATGCATTTGCGGCGCTTGCTGCGCAGGGCTTTTTCGAGCAGCTCCGGCGCATTCGCCTTGATTGCGATATCCTCAAAATCGTGGTTGATCTGATAGCAGGTGCTTCTGCTGTCGCAGTAGATGCAGCCGTGCAGACAGCCGCGGCAGAGATTCATGCCGTTCTGTGCCGAAAGAATCGACTTTGCTTCCATCCTGTGCATACGCCGCCCCCCCTGTTATCCATCCGACGCAGCCGCTGCGATATAGGCGCGGTAATCGGGGATTTCGTTTTCGGCGGTGACGCTGTCCTTCCAGACCGCGCGGCACCAGCCGTCCATGCACTGATAGACGAAAAGCTGTGTGGTGCGGATTCTGCCGAAGATGATCTTTTTGCTTTTGCACTTCGGGCAGACGATGTCCGTTTTCTCTGCATCGTCCAGTATCAGAAATTTCATGCCGCCCCTGTCAAATTCAGTTTCATCCGGCAGGCGGAGCGCCTCGGCATCATATTTGCGGTAATTGGAGATATGCTCCGGTGTCACGCCGCCGATCCAAGTGGTATGGCAGCGCCCGCATTCGTAAATCTCGCGTTTGGAATGCGCGGTGATGCCGTGGATCAGCTTTTCGGTTCTGCAATAGGGGCAGTCGATGTCCGTGGTTTCCTGTGTGATCCAGCCGTAATAATCCTCGCGGCTGACCTCATGCGGCAGTATGCAGATGCCCTCATAATCAACGATGCCCTCGTATTTCGCCAAGTAATAACCGTCAACGGCTGTTTCGCGGCTGAAGGAACCAGCCCATGTAAACCCGTCCTCGCTGCAATGATACAGGAGCTTGATTTTGCCGTCTGCGGTGATGCCGTGCATCAGGCTCACCGTGCCCTCATTGCAGTCGGGGCAGCGCTGCGCTTTCATGCGTGCCTGTTTCAGCAGCCGGTGGTAATCCACCTCGCAGTTCACGCTCCACCATGTTCTCCGGCAGCTTGCAGTTCTGCATTGATAGACTCTGAAATCGGTATTGTGGATCTTTCCGTAGAGGGTTCGCTTCTGTCCGCATTTCGGGCAGATGCGATCCGTTGTTTCCGATTCATCAAAGAGCAGATATTTTAAGCCGCGGCTGTCGATCTCCGCTTCGTCCGGCGTGCGCAGCCCGTCCTTGATGTATCTGCGGTAATTCGCGACATGCTCCGGTGCAACACTGCCGATCCAGATTGTTTTGCAGGCACCGCATTCATAGAGCATGCGTTTTGTGTGCCTGCTGATGCCGTAGATCAGCGTTTGATTTCTGCAATAGGGGCAGTTCAGCGCCGAGGGATGTGTTTCGTCCCAGCCGTAGAAATCGGCGCGGCTGATTTCGGGCAGGTCAGCTTTCCCGAGCCACTGCACATCCTCGATTTCCTCCAGCTCGAGAAAGCGGTCATAGAGGATTTCCTTTTCGCGGCAGAGTTCCTCCGCCCATGCGGTTTTATTGATATCGCAGCGGTAAACGGTGATGCATTCGCCGTTTTTCTTCCGGCATCGAGCCTGATAGATTGTGCCTTGTTCGCAATCCGGACAGCGCATCGTGCTCCCTCCTTTTTCGTCATTACTATGATTATACACAATCCCATATAGATTTGTCAAGATCACCGCGCCGGTCGGCAGTGCCGACCTCCGATTGTCTACAGCTGCCGGAGAACCGTTCAGCTATGTGACGCGAAGGGCTGAGGATGCGCAATACTCGAAAATGAGAACGAACGACTGACACTCTTTTAAAATCATCCGCGCAGCGGATACCGCAATTTCTCATTTCTAATTTCTCATTTCTAATTTTACTCGTGCTCTTGTGTTTTGCGGGGAAATGTGCTATAATAGAATTATCTATCGCACTGTCGAAAGGAGACAACCATCATGCATGAACCTTACTATCTGACAACCGCGATTGCGTACACATCGCGGAAACCTCATATCGGAAATACCTACGAGATCGTCATGAGCGACTCGCTTGCCCGCTTCCGCAGAATGCAGGGCTATGATGTATACTTCCTGACCGGCACCGACGAGCACGGTCAGAAGATCGAAGAAATCGCCAAAGAGGCAGGCATCACACCGCAGCAGCATGTCGATAAGATCGCAGGCGAAATCCGCGATATCTGCGACCTGCTCAACACCTCGTATAACCAGTTCATCCGCACGACCGACCCCAAGCACACGAAGATTGTGCAGGATATCTTCCAGCGCCTTTATGATCAGGGCGACATCTACAAGGGCGAGTATGTCGGCAAATACTGCACGCCCTGCGAGAGCTTCTGGACGGAATCGCAGCTCAAGGACGGCAAATGCCCCGACTGCGGCAGAGAAGTCCGCGATGCCAGAGAGGAAGCATATTTCCTGAAGCTTTCCAAGTATCAGGACTGGATCGAGCAGTATATCGAGGAGCATCCGGATTTCATCTATCCGGAGGCGCGCAAAAAGGAAATGCTCAACAACTTCATCAAGAAGGGTCTTGAGGATCTCTGCGTTTCGCGTACAACGGTCAAGTGGGGCATTCCGGTTCCGTTTGATGACAAGCATGTGATCTATATCTGGATCGACGCGCTCTCGAACTATATCACCGCGCTCGGCTATGATGTCAACGGCAATCACGGCGAGCTCTATAAAAAATACTGGCCGGCAGATGTCCACATCATCGGCAAGGATATCGTCCGTTTCCACAGCATTTACTGGGTCATTATGCTGCACGCCCTCGGCGCACCGATCCCGAAAAAGGTTTTCGGTCATCCGTGGATGCTCTTTGGCAATGACAAGATGAGCAAATCCAAGGGCAATGTCATCTATGCAGATGAGCTGGTCGAAAAGTTCGGCGTCGATGCCGTCCGTTACTACCTGCTCTCCGAGATGCCCTTTGCACAGGACGGCTCCATCACCTATGAAAACATGATCGAGCGCTTCAACTCCGATCTGGCGAATACGCTCGGCAACCTTGTCAACCGCACGGTCGCGATGGTCAACAAGTATTTCGGCGGCATCATTCCGGATGCAGCGCTGATCGCATCCGCACCGTCGGAGGAATGCGACGCCGATCTGCAGGCAGTTGCAGAGGGCACCGCGCAGAAGATGACCGAGCTGCTTGACAGCTTCCATGTCAGCGACGCCGTCGAGACCGTTCTGACGCTCGCGAGCCGCTGCAACAAGTATATTGACGAAACCGCACCGTGGGTGCTTGCAAAGAATCCGGAGGACAAGCCGCGCCTTGCAAAGGTCATGTATAACCTGCTCTCCGGCATCCGCATCATCGGCGGACTGTTAAAGCCGTTCATGCCGGAAACCGCGGAGAAGATTCTTGCGCATACGCCGGCAGCAGATGAGATCAATGCGATCGAGTGCGAGCTGGATCGCTACAAGGTATTCGGCGGCGTCAAGCACGGCGCAGCAGTCGGCGAGGCAAAGCCGATGTTCGAGCGCATCAACGCCGAGCAGTTCATCGCCGAGATGATCGCAGCGCATCAGAGCGCGGCAGAAGCGGCAGAGCCGGAGAATCCGGTGCAGCCCTTCGCCGAGCAGATCGAGATCGACACCTTTGCAAAGTCGGATATCCGTGTCTGCGAGGTGCGCGCCTGCGAAAAGGTCAAGAAATCCAGCAAGCTGCTCTGCTTCAAGCTGTTTGACGGCATCGGCGAGCGGCAGGTACTCTCCGGCATTGCAAAGTGGTATCAGCCGGAGGAATTAGTCGGCAAAAAGGTCTTCTGTGTGGTCAACCTCAAGCCGGTCAAGCTCTGCGGTCTGGAAAGCTGCGGCATGATCTGCTCGGCGGAGGGCGCAGACGGAAAGATCACTTTGCTCATCGCGGATGACAGCATTGCCGCCGGCAGTCGGCTCTGCTGATTCCAATATCTTCGCAAGCGGAATGCTGCCATACTGCACGATGACACGCCGCTTGATGCGATGCATAGCATCACCCCCGTTTCGTTCTACCTGAACCTATGCGAAAGGAACCTGAAATATGAAACGAATCGCAGCAATTTTTTGTTCCGCAGCCATGACAGCAGCAGCCCTGACACTTCCTGCCGATGCGGCAGACCTCATGACAGTCCGGCTCGGTGCAGAGCAGACCGTGATCAACACGGATGATCTTGCATCCGGCGACAAAATGATCAAAGGCGGCCTTTATTTTGACAATTATACCGGCATCTCCAAGCTCCGGATGATTCTCCGCAGTGACGCGCCGATCCAGATTGAGAACGGCGGCTTCACGCTCGATCCAAACGGCGCACTCGATTCGGACGGCAATGTCCGTCACGCACTGTTCGAGGAGCACAGCGAGGCGATGTACACCGCAAAATCCACTGTTGATGATGATACGAACATCATTGTCTGGTACGGCGGCCACACGGACGGCGTCGATCCGTATTATCAGAACGGCGTGATCCGCAATGCCGGCAGTTCGTTCCTCAGCTTTGATTACCGCATTCCGCAGGGCATCAAGGCAGGGGAGTACAAGTGCTATGTCAGCGAAAAGGTTGTGACCACGGAGAGCGGCATGCTCGTGAAGGATCTGACCCTTTCGGATGAAACCCACCAGCTCGAGCTGAATAAGGAGTTTGCGCTCCAGCCCGTGACATTCACCGTGTACACACGCGGCGACCTCAACTGCGACGGCAACATCTCGACCGAGGACGCGCAGGCGGCGCTTGTCTGCTATGTGCAGCAGGATCTCGCAAAGAAAACGCTGACGGATAAGGAGTTCTCGGAGATCGCCAAGACCAAGCTCGTCAATCCGGCGCGGCTTGCGGCAGATGCTTCCGGCGACGGCATTCTTGATGTCAAGGATGCGCAGGGCATTCTGCAGTATTATGTCAACAGCCTTGCAGGCAACAAACCGGATTGGAACACAATCTTCTGATTCTTTCCAGCACGAACAAAGCACCGTGGAAACAGGCAGTTTTTCACGGTGCTTTCTGTATCTCGCGATATATTTCAGACACAAAAAGGCTGAGCCCAAACGGACTCAGCCTTTTCATCATTTCAGATATTACTCGTCGATGGTGGTAACAACGCCGGAACCGACAGTCTTGCCGCCCTCGCGGATAGCGAAGCGGAGACCCTGCTCGATCGCGATCGGGGTGATGAGCTCAACGCCGATCTCGATGTTGTCGCCAGGGTTGCACATCTGAACGCCGTCCGGCAGCGTGATGATACCGGTAACGTCAGTTGTACGGAAATAGAACTGCGGTCTGTAGTTGTTGAAGAACGGCTTATGACGACCGCCTTCTTCCTTCTTCAGAACGTAAACCTGACCCTTGAACTTGGTGTGCGGGTGAATGGAACCCGGCTTGCACAGAACCTGACCTCTTTCGATGTCCTTACGTGCGATACCACGGAGCAGTGCGCCGATGTTATCGCCAGCCTCTGCGTAATCCAGAGTCTTGCGGAACATTTCCAGACCGGTAACAACAGTAGAGGTCTTCTCGTCCTTCAGACCAACGATCTCGACGGTCTCGCCGACCTTAACCTGACCACGCTCAACACGACCGGTAGCAACAGTACCACGGCCGGAGATTGTCATGGTGTCCTCAACCGGCATCAGGAACGGCTGATCTGCCTTACGGTCCGGAGTCGGAATGTAGGAGTCAACAGCACCCATCAGCTCAAGGATCGGTGCATAGACCGGATCATTGATATCGGTGGAAGAAGAATCGAGAGCCTTGAAAGCAGAACCCTTGATGATCGGAATTTCATCGCCAGGGAAATCGTAGGAGCTCAGAGTCTCGCGGATATCCATCTCGACGAGGTCGATCAGCTCTTCATCGTCAACGAGGTCCGTTTTGTTCATGAACACGACGATTGCCGGCACGCCAACCTGACGAGCGAGCAGGATGTGCTCCTTGGTCTGAGCCATCGGGCCGTCAGAAGCAGCAACGACGAGGATTGCGCCGTCCATCTGTGCAGCACCGGTGATCATGTTCTTGATATAGTCAGCGTGACCAGGGCAGTCAACGTGAGCATAGTGACGCTTATCGGTCTCATACTCAACGTGAGCAGTGTTGATTGTGATACCACGCTCGCGCTCTTCCGGAGCCTTGTCGATCATGGAATAATCCTCAAACTTTGCC
>JAFWUX010000182.1 GCA_017523995.1 Oscillospiraceae bacterium
AGCTTCTTTGCCTCAGCAACAGCGATCTTCTCCTTGCGAGGATCGACGATGAAGAGTGCACCCGGCAGCTCCTTCATGCCCTTGATACCGCCGAGGAACTTCTCGAGCTTTTCGATCTCGAGCGTCAGCTTAGCAACTTCCTTCTTCGGGAGCAGTGCGAAGGTGCCGTCTGCTTCCATTGCGTGGAGCTGCTCCAGACGCTTGATGCGCTGCTGGATGGTCTTGTAGTTGGTCATCATGCCGCCGAGCCAGCGTGCGTTGACAAAGTAGGAACCGCTGCGCTGTGCCTCATCGCGGATGGAATCTGCAGCCTGCTTCTTTGTACCGACAAAGAGAACAGACTTGCCCTCTGCGGAGAGCTCGCGCACGAAGTTGTAAGCCTCTTCGAGCTTGCGAACGGTCTTCTGCAGATCAATGATGTAGATGCCGTTGCGCTCCGTGAAGATGTACGGAGCCATTTTCGGGTTCCAGCGTCTGGTCTGGTGACCGAAGTGTACGCCGGCTTCGAGGAGCTGTTTCATAGATACAACGCCCATTTTGGATATCCTCCTGTAAATAAATAGATTTGGTTTTGACCTCCGGACCGCACAAGGAGTCGCCGCGTCACATGCGGGAAATGCCGCATTTTGAACCGAGCGGCTGTGCAGATCCGTGCGAAGTGCCTTACTATTATACCATATTTCGGGGCGCTTTGCAAGAAAACGCGCCGGAACTCCGCGTAGAAATTCCGGCGCACGATATTCTAGATTTTGGTGATAATCACGGTTCAGTACCAGACCGGGTTGAGAATGCCGCACTTCCAGATGCCGTCCTCACGGACAAGCGTACACTGCTGACGCTCTGACATCGGCTCTGCCTGCTCCGGATCAAACGGCGTCCGAACCGCGCGGACATCAAAGGTCAGGGTATCTTCGGTGCGGAAGACGATTGCGTCCGCTTCATAGTTCAGATGATACATCGGGTCGCCGTAGCCGGTCAGCACCCACAGGCTGCCGTCCTTCTCTATATAATAGTCCGCGATCGGATCGGCGCAGTCTGCAAACGGCGCAGCAAAATACCGGTGTTCATCCGATTCGAGCTGTTCGACCGTCAGCCCCGCGGGCTCCAGCCGGACATATCCGCCGTTCTCGGTCTGCTCATAATCCCCTGTCATGGATTCCATCCGCCAGCCGGCGCTTGTGCGCAGCCGCCAGCAAAGCGAATTATACTGCCGGAACATCGCGGACGCCAGATCCAGAAGCTGCGCATCCGTGCAGGCTTCGATGCAGGCATCATCCGGCATCAGGAGCAGCTCAGTGGCTGGCAGCTCGATCTCCGCATTCTGATACACCGCTTTGTATTTTGCGCTGTAGATCTCGGAGCGGTCGCTGAAATCCGTGACGCCGAGAAACGTATCCGCGGGAATCTCTGTACCGGTATCCGGCAGCGTGATTGCACGCGGCACATAGGCTGCAACTGTGATTTCGGAATCCGGCTCCGGTTCCGCCGCGGGTTCGGCAGTGCTTTCGGCTGCCGGTTCGGTTTCTGTTTCGGCTTCCGTGGCAGCATCCGTCTGTGCGGCGGTGCCGGTCTGTACGGTTTCCGGTTCGGCGCTGCTGCCGGAGTCTGCCGCTGTACAGCCTGTCAGCAGCAGCGCGGCAAGGCAGATCGCCGGAATGCGTTTTTTCATATCAATCACCCTGTTTCTTCTGACGGTTTTCCTTGAGCATCGCAATCAGCTGCTTGATCTTCGGCGGTTCGCCGCGGTAGAGCACGAGCATCTTGTAGATCGCTGCAGCAAGCAGGACAAGCAGCGCGACCGTTGCCGCCAGAACCGCAATCGAAACCCAGCCCACGCCCAATGACAGCTTCTTCATGATCAGCTTGCCCGGCACAATCAGGATCGACGTGAATGGGAAGAATCTGAGCCAGGCGGCATCCGAGATAAAGTTCAGCTCGCCGGCTTCGGCACCCGCCTGCATTTTATCCGGCGACGCAATGCAGAGCAGCATGCTGCCGAGCAGAATGAATGTATAGATAATGTTGGTCTTGCTGAGATCCTCTGGCTTCGACGCCATTGCGCCGGAGACCGCCGAGAGCGACAGATACAGCAGGAAGCCCAGCGCCAGAATCAGCAGGCTCATCAGTGCACCCGGAATTGAGAACGATACAAAGGTATCCGTAACCTGATTGATCGCGGCAACGGTTGTGCTGTTCGTATCGGGGATCATGCGCAGCGCAAAGAACGCGCCGCCGATCATGCCGCCGATCAGCGAGAATAGCCAGATCAGCAGCTGCAGAACCGCTGCAGTCGCCGTTGCCAGCAGCTTGCCCGCCATCAGCGCGGTCGGATGCACCGCCGTCAGGATGGTCTCCATCAGCTTCGAGGTCTTTTCCAGCATGACGCTGTTCGCCATGCTCTGACCGTACAGCACAACCATCATATACACAAGCAGCAGCATCACATACGGGATGATGAATTCGATCAGCTCGCCGATCAGATTCCGGTCCTCGGATTCCGCCTCGGCATCCGCGCCGATTGCAGCGGTCTCCGTGCGCAACGGCATTGCGAGCAGTGCGGCGCCTTCAGGGCTGATCTCCGCCTTCTGCATCAGAATCACGCTGAACCGCTCCTCGACCAGTTCACCGAGCTTGCTTGCCCTGCTCCGTGAGATATCCGTGATCTGCGGCAGATAGACCGTCGCCATGTATGTGCCTTCGGAATCCGTCACGCGCAGGATCACGCAGTCATTTTTATCTGCGGTTTCGCCGATTGCGGCGTCCATCGAGCCGCAGGAGATGTATTCCGGATCGTCCTCCTCCATTTGGAGTGCGGTGTAATCCGCCTTGCCTTCGGTCTCATCAACCACGAACACGGTGTGAATCTCGGTTTTGTCATCGGACTGCTTTCCCTTGCTGCCTGCCGCCGAGACCGCCAGCAGAATCAGCGGGATGCCGATCAGCAGCAGCAGTGCGATTGTGATTGTCGAGCCGAGCCAGCCCTTTGAAAGCATCGTCTGCTTCAGGGTGAAACTGTAAACTTTGCCGGTTCCCGAAAGTGGATTCCGCTTCATATTATACTGCATGAGAATCCTCCTTTCCGTGCTTGCCGGATGCCTTGTACTCCTTCAGCATCTGAATGAGCTGCTTCGGCTTCGGGAATCCGCCGCGGTAGAGCAGCATCATCTTGTAGACCGAGCCCGCAATCCGGATCAGCAGCACCGCCGTCACCGCCTGAATGGCGATGCCGAGCAGCAGCACCGGCAGAGAAATCTTGCCGCAGACATAATTCGGGAATGCGCTGAACACCGAGGTGATCGGGAACAGCGAGAAGAATACATTTGCTGCGTCGCTCTCGAATATCGGTGCGAGGGTGCTCGTCATATAGCCGAGCATCAGAACCATTACAACAATCAGGCTCGCCTGCTGGGTATCCTCCGTTTTGGAGCAGCACGAGCCGGCAATGCCGCTGAGCGCGGAGAACATCGCATAGACCAGCAGCGTGCAGATCACAAACAGCACAAGCGTGCTTGCATTGAGATTCAGCGAGGCGGGATCAAACTTGAGCAGCTTGATGATCATGGCCTGCACCACGCTGACATCTGCGACCTGCTTTGCGATCTGATAGGAGATCAGCAGACCGGCGGCAACCAGTGCAAAGCCGCCGAAGATGAACAGCGTCACCGCAAGGATTTTGCCGAGCAGCAGCGCCGTCGGGGAGACGCTGACCATCAGCATTTCCACGAGCTTCGAGACCTTCTCCTCCATGCACTGCTGGAAGATGTAGCTCATCGACATGGCGCAGAGCATGATAATAAAATAGCTGTAAACGATATTTGCAAAGACATGCGTATCGGCGCTGGTTTCCTCCTCGCCGCGCAGGAAATCGCTGACTTTTGAGACCTGCGAAACCGTGCCCGCGTGGATCATATCCTCCTGCTCCGCCGTGACACCGATCGCCTGCATCAGCGATTTGTGCAGGACATCCCCGAGCACATTGTTCAGCGATGCAGCATCCGCATGGCTGACGTCGCCTTCCTTTCCGTAGCGCGTATTGACCGAGAAGTGATATTCCTCCGCATCCATCGTCACCACGCTTGCCGCGGCGCCGGATTCTTCGGTCAGGCGCTTGTTCAGCGCTTCATCATCTTCTTCGGTCTCCTCGATCTTCACCGCCTGATAGCGTTCATCTTCAAGCAGCAGGGATGTATCAAGCGGAAAGCCGGTTTCATTGCGCAGATACAGCGTTTTGATCGCCGTCTCGCTGACATCCTTGCTGCCGCCGGAAATCAGAGCCGCAGCCGGCAGCGAGCAGACGGCAATGATAAACAGCACCGCCAGAAAGATGATCACCGAGCGCGTTTTATAATGCTGCTGCGCCGTGTAGCGGAAAACGGTTCCGGCACCGCGCAGATTACTGTTCTTCATGCGTCTCGCCCACCTTTTCCACAAAGATCTCATGCAGGCTCGGCTCGCGCAGCTCAAATGTAATCAGCGGGATGTTCTGCGCAACCAGATTCCGCAGGAGCGCATTTGCCTGCTCTTCGCCGCTCACCTTGCACTGATAGGAGAAGCCGACGCTCGAAAGCACTGTGATGCCTGCCGCCTCGATCATCGGGCGCAGCTCCTGCTCCGCCTTGATGAACAGATTGATTCTGCCGTAGCCCTTTTTGATCTCCGCAAGATTGCCCTGCAGAACGGTCTTGCTGCGGCTGAGGATCGTCAGATCGGTGCAGAATTCTTCGATCGTCGCCATCTGGTGGCTGGACATGATCAGATATTTGCCCTTGCCGATCTCCTCGTGGATAATGCTCTTGAACAGATCCGTGTTGACCGGATCGAGACCGGAGAGCGGCTCATCGAGAATCAGCAGCTCGGGATCGCTCAGCAGAGAGAGCATGAACTGAATCTTCTGCTGGTTGCCCTTGGAGAGCTGATCCGCCTTCTTCGGCTTCACCGGACGCTTGCCCTCCTGCGGCGGATAGAGATATTCCGTCGCCTCAAGGCGCTCCGCCCAGTAGTTGATGCGCTGCTTTGCCTCCGCACGCGGCACACCGCGCAGCGATGCAAAATACATCAGCTGATCCATCAGCGTGTTCTTCGGATAGAGCCCGCGCTCCTCGGCAAGATAGCCGACATTGCAGGTCTGCAGCGTCAGCGGGCCGCCGTTCCATTCCACTGTTCCGCCGTCCTTTGCAAGCATATTCAGAATCATGCGGATCGAGGTCGTTTTGCCCGCGCCGTTGGTACCCAGCAGCGCATAGACGCCCGGCTCCCGCATCTCAAAGCTCAGATGATCGACGACGACCTTGTCGCCGTACTTTTTGAAGAGCTCCGTTACCTTAAAACCCATAGTCTCTCTGTTCCTTTCCTTGTGCAAAATCGTATGTTCCGACAGTTTTCGACAGTATCGTACACACAGCTACTACATTTTATCACATGCTGCGGGAAAAAGAAAGTACCCAAAATCCGATTTATGCATTTCATCAAGGAACATGATTCCGCCTTCGTTCTTTTTGGGGATAATCTACGATTTCGGGAAGATGCCGCCGGAAATTTGTGCAAAAGCGGCAATTTTTCGCAATTTGCTTGACTGCGCGCCGTTTTTATGGGATAATAATATGCACCTGCCGATACCGGCAGAACATTCTGCAAAAATGACAGCGGTATCGCTCCGCAATGATTGAGATTTGGCGCTGTCCAAACCCGCCAAAAGGCATCGCCCCTTTGGAATCCCATTTTTAGAATCATGCAGTAAACCTACGGCAAAACGTGCGCAGCTGCTCCGGCATGCGGAAAGCGCAGTTCGCTGAGCGATATACATATTATAATACATGAACGGAGGCAATCCTCTATGCTCCAATCCACGATGATCCCGATTCTGCTTGCTGCAGGCGGCGCTGCGTCGCTTGCGGAGAAAATGACCGAACTGCTCGGCGGACTGCCGCCGATCCTCATTCCGTTTATCATTTCGATGATTCCGATTCTTGAGCTGCGCGGCGGTCTGATCGCTGCTGCAATCCTCAAGCTCCCGATGTGGCAGTCCATCGCGGTCTGTGTCCTCGGCAATATCCTGCCGCTCCCGTTCATCCTGCTCTTTATCGAGAAGATTCTCAACTGGATGGAGGAATGCAAGATCGGCTGGATGCGCAAGCTCGCAATCTGGCTGAAGGAGCGCGGCACCGGAAAAAAGGCGGATAAAATCCGCAAGGTTGAGTTTATCGGGCTGCTGCTGTTCGTCGGCATTCCGCTGCCCGGCACCGGCGGCTGGACCGGCTCGCTCATCGCGGCACTGCTGCATGTTCCCCGCAAAAAATCCGTTCCGGCGATTTTCCTCGGGCTCATCCTCGCGACGATTATCATGACGATTATCTCCTTCGGCGGACTGCAGGCAATCATCACATTCTTCCAGAATATGTTTTAATCTATGTATCAAACATCAATCGGCATTGCTTCAAACGCAGTGCCGGTTGTCTTTCTTGCGGCGGGTTTTCAGCGGTAAGGAATGACAGTACCGCAGTTTGCATAATACAACCGGTATAATTCAGGCTTCGATTTGTGCGGACATACAAAATTCGCACGAAGCCGCCCGAAAAAAAGGATTTTTCGCCCCCGATGCAGTATATTTTATCAGAAGATACTGCTAAAGGAGGCCTGCCGAATGACTGTACGCGAACAGACAGAACAATTTGAAAATACGATTCTCTGCGAACATGCCTGCCATGCCGATGCCGCCGTCCGCGATGTGCCGGAGCCGCTGTGCCCGCTGCGAACCGAATTCCAGCGAGACAGAGACCGCATCCTGCACTGCACCTCATTCCGGCGGCTCAAGCGCAAGACGCAGGTTTTTCTGTCCCCGATCGGCGATCACTACCGCACACGGCTGACGCACACGCTCGAAGTCGCACAGATTGCGCGCACAATGGCGCGTGCGCTGCGCATGAACGAGGATCTGACCGAGGCCATCGCGCTCGGGCATGATCTGGGGCATTCGCCGTTCGGCCACGCCGGAGAAGCCGCACTCAACGGCATCACGCCCGGCGGCTACCGGCACTATGAACAGAGCGTCCGCGTGGTGGAATTTATCGAGAAAAACGGCAAGGGACTCAACCTCACCAAGCAGGTGCGCGACGGCATCCTCTGCCATACCAATATGGTCGCGCAGACTTTAGAGGGCAATCTTGTCCGCCTTGCTGACCGGATCGCCTATATCAATCACGATATCGACGATGCAATCCGCGGCGGCATCCTCAAAGAGGACGATCTCCCGAAAGACTGCACCGCGGTGCTCGGGCATTCCAAATCCGCGCGCATTACCACGATGATTACCTCTGTCATTGAACACGGTGACACAGAGATGGATATGATGCCGGAGATCCGGCAGGCGCACGATGCGCTGCACAAGTTCCTCTATCAGAATGTCTATTCCGGCTCTGCGGCGAAAACCGAGGATCACAAGGCACAGGAGCTCATCCGCCGCCTTTATGCCTATTACAGCGAACATCCGCACGAGATGCCCGCTGAATATCAGGCGCTGGCAGAGCGGTTTACGGTCGCGCGCGCCGTCTGTGACTACATCGCGGGCATGAGCGACGATTACGCAATCTATGACTACGAAAAACTGTTCATCCCGCGCTCGTGGGATGTCCGGTAGAAATCAGAAATGTGAAATCAGAAATTAGAAATTGCGGCGGATGATCTGAATCGCGGCGAAGCCGCACCGCAGTTTCTCACTTCTCATTTCTAATTTCTCATTATAATAAACGGGGAAAGGGTGAGAAATATACATGCTGCCGCAGGAATTTATCTATCAGCTCAAACAGGCAAACCCGATCGAGCAGGTCATGGGCAGCTATGTGCAGCTCATCCGCGCGGGCTCGCTGCTCAAGTGCAACTGCCCGTTTCACTCTGAGAAAACGCCCTCCTGCGTTGTGTATGCCGATACGCAGGACCCGCATTTCTACTGCTTCGGCTGCCATGCGGGCGGCGATGTGATCTCATTCATCCGGCAGATCGAAGGCATCGGCTATATGGATGCCGTCCGGATGCTGGCGGAGCGTGCCGGTATGACCGTGCCGTCACAGTCGCAGGATAACCGCGAGGAGAACCTGCGGATGCGCCTGCTCGAGCTCAACCGCGCCGCCGCAAACTACTACTACAAACAGCTCACCGGTCCCGATAAACGCGGACTGGTCTACCTCAAAGAGCGCGCGCTCCGGCCCGATATCATCAAGAAATACGGGCTCGGATTTGCGGGCGAGCAATGGGACGGGCTGCTCAAAGCCATGAAAAATCTCGGCTTTACCGATGAGGAGCTCATCCTTGCAAACCTCTGCAGCCGCTCGCAGAAAACCGGCAATCTCTATGACAGATTCCGCAGCAGAGTGATCTTCCCGATCATTGATCTGCGCGGCAATGTCATTGCATTCGGCGGCAGAACCATTGAAAAGGACGGCGAGCCGAAATATCTCAACTCATCCGATACGCCTGTGTTCAAAAAGGGACGCAATCTGTTCTCGATGAACTTTGCGAAGAAATCGCAGTCCAAGCGGCTGATTCTCGCAGAAGGCTACATGGATGTCATCGCGGTGCATCAGGCGGGATTTGAAAATGTTGTTGCATCGCTCGGCACGGCGCTGACGCCCGATCAGTGCAGGCTGATGCGGCAGTACGCCGACGAGGTTGTGATCTCCTATGACAGCGACGCCGCCGGTCAGAACGCGACCGTCAAGGCGGTCAATCTGCTGCGTGCCGTCGGGCTGCGGCCGCGCATTCTGCATATGCACGATGCCAAAGACCCCGATGAATATATCAAGAAATTCGGCGCACCTTATTTCCGGAAGCTGCTTGAGGATGCGGACGATGCCCTCACCTATGAGCTGCAGCGCTGCCGCGACGGCACCGATCCGGAAAGCGAGGACGGCACCATCACCGCGCTGCACAAGGCGGTCAGTGTCCTTGCGGGCATTGCAAATGAGCTGGACAGAAATGTCTATCTCTCGCGCGTGGCGAAGGACTATGACATCAATCCGGAGATTCTGAAAGCACAGGTGGAGCGCGAAATCCGCAAGCGCAAAGCAGGTGCAAAAAAACAGGACTGGAAGAACAGAGTCTCGCTGCTGCGGCCGCGTGATCCGGTCAATCCGGAGGCGACGCAGCATCAGCGGGAGGCAACCGCTGAGGAATATATCCTCTGCTATCTGTTCCGGCAGCCCGATGCGCTCGAATCCGTGCTCGCAAGAATCAAGCCGGAGGAGTTTGTCACCGCTTTCCACCGCAAGGTCTATGAGCGGCTTGCGGAGATGCTGCAGCAGGGCTATGACTTCTCGCTCTCACTCTTTTCCGGCGAGGACTTCACACCGGATGAGACCGGCAGAATCACCGGCATTCCCGCAAAATATGAGGAGATCGACATCTCACCGCAAACCGTCGAGGACTGCATCCGGACACTGAAGCAGCGCCCGATGCAGGATGTCGATGTGGCAAATCTCAGCGATGCCGATGCATCTGCGTTCTTTGCGCAGATCCGGCAGAACAAACGTTAATCTGCGCGTGCAATCCGCGCTTTGTTTTCAGACCGGCGCAGCGGCGCCAAGGAGGATTCAGAAAATGGCAGATGAAGAAAAGCGGCTGAATCAGCTGCTTGAAAAGGCAAAGGCAACCGGCAGAATCACAATTGCCGAGGTACAGGAGGCTTCCGAATCGCTCTCCATTGAACCGGATATCATCATGGAGCGCTGCTCTGCGCTGCAGATCGAGCTGGCAGATGAGGATATGTCCGTGGAGGATATGACCGACCCTGCCGTCACCATGGCGAATGACGAAATCTCGAACGATGACTCGGTCAAAATCTACCTCAAGGAGATCGGCAGAGTGCCGCTGCTGACTGCAGAGGAGGAAACCGACCTCGCACGCCGCCTTGCGGACAACCCCCACGATGAGGGCGCAAGACAGCGTCTCGCGGAGGCGAATCTCCGTCTGGTTGTCAGCATCGCGAAGAAATACGTCGGCAGAGGCATGCAGTTCCTCGACCTCATTCAGGAGGGCAATATGGGTCTGCTCAAAGCCGTCGATAAATTCGATTACACCAAGGGTTTCAAGTTCTCCACCTATGCAACATGGTGGATCCGGCAGGCAATCACCAGAGCGCTGGCAGATCAGGCGCGTACCATCCGCATCCCTGTGCACATGGTCGAGAGCATTACCAAGGTGAAAAAGGTCTCCAGCCAGATTCTGCACGAGACCGGTCAGGAGGCAAGCCCCGAAGAGATCGCGCGCAAGCTCGAGATGCCCGTCGAGAAGGTGCTCGAGATCATGCGCATCGCACAGGACCCTGTCTCGCTGGAAACGCCGGTCGGCGAGGAGGAGGACAGCCACCTCGGCGACTTCATTCCGGATGATCAGGCGCCCTCTCCCGATGAGGCAGCCTCCAACGCCATGCTCAAGGAGCAGCTCAATGAGGTGCTCTCCACCCTCACGGACCGCGAGGCAAAGGTCATGCGCATGCGCTACGGCCTCGAGAACGGCAGACAGCAGACACTCGAGGATGTCGGCAAGGCGCTCGGCGTCACCCGTGAACGTATCCGTCAGATTGAGGCAAAGGCACTGCGCAAGCTCAAGCACTACAGCCGCAGCAAAAAGCTGCAGGGCTATATCGACTGAGCTGCCGCCGCTTTCCCCGTCAGGATATCAGAATGAAATTGGGAGGATTATATAAAAATGGCTACACCTGAGCAACAGCAGAAAGTTGAACAGCTCCTCGAACGCATCAAAATGGCAGGCAAACTCCCGCAGAATGAGCTCGATGCGGCTTTTTCCGAGCTGGAGTTCACCGATGAGGAGATCAGCCTGTTCTACGATCAGTGCAATGCGCTGAATCTGGAGTTTGCGGATGATGAGCTGCTCGATGATGATATCGAAACCAGACTAGATGAAGAAGATGCGATGTCGCTGGACGGCGGCTCCTCGCCGGATGACCCGGTCAAGATCTATCTCAAGGAGATCGGCAAGGTGCCGCTGCTGACACCGGAGGAGGAGACCGAGCTCGCGCGCCGTCTCGCCGATAATCCGAATGATACTGCGGCGAAAAACCGTCTTTCCGAGGCGAATCTCCGTCTGGTTGTCAGCATCGCAAAGAAATATGTCGGCAGAGGCATGCAGTTCCTTGACCTCATTCAGGAGGGCAACATGGGTCTGCTCAAAGCCGTCGATAAATTCGATTATACCAAGGGTTTCAAGTTCTCCACCTATGCAACATGGTGGATCCGGCAGTCGATCACCCGCGCCATTGCGGATCAGGCGCGCACGATCCGCATTCCGGTACATATGGTCGAGACGATCACGCGCGTCAAGAAGGCTTCGAGCCAGCTGCTGCACTTGAACGGCAAGGACCCCTCTGAGGAGGAGATCGCGGATTATCTCGATATGCCGCTCGACAAGGTGCGCGAGGTCATGCGGATTGCACAGGAGCCGGTCTCGCTCGAAACGCCGATCGGTGAGGAGGAGGACAGCCACCTCGGCGACTTCATCCCCGATAACCATGCGCAGTCCCCGAATGACGCTGCGAACAACACCATGCTCAAGGAGCAGCTCAACGAGGTGCTCTCAACACTGACGCCGCGTGAGGCGGATGTGCTCCGCATGCGCTACGGTCTCGATAATGAGCCGCCCAAAACACTCGAGGATGTCGGCAAGGCGTTCAATGTCACGCGCGAACGCATCCGTCAGATTGAGGCAAAGGCGCTGCGCAAGCTCCGTCATCCGAGCCGCAGCAAAAAGGTCCGCGATTATCTCGAACACTGATCCAAAACGGCAGCAGATTTTCCGCATCTGCTGCCGTTTGACGGTATCGAAAAAAAGCCGCTGAAATCCGGCGTTGTCGCAGATTTCAGCGGTAGTTTCAAAATCATATGAAAAACGAGGGTCGGAGCAGCTGCTCCGCTGCACAATCATTATGCCTTCCTCGCAAACAGCGCCCGTATCACCTGACATTCGGACGCTGCTGCAGCGGAAGGGTGTATTGATTGAGAGAGTTGAATGCATTTCAGAGCGCATCCACAAGACGCGCGATAAACTTGAGAATCAGGATCACGTCGCCGGAATCAGGCGAACCGCTGTTGTTGACATCGGCGTTGCGGACGCCCTGCGTTGAGACAACTGCCTTCGGATCCTCTGCGATCAGCCGCGCGAGCAGCACAGCGTCGGAGACATCGACGATGCCGCTGAGATTGACATCACCGCGAAGCTGCGATCCGGATGCTGCCTCCGTTTCTGTTACGGTGGTAACCGCTGCTTCGGTGGTGGTCGCTGCGGTGGTGGTCGCTTCCGTGGTGGTGACCGCCTCAGTTGTTGTGGTCACGGTTGTGGTGGTGGTTTCGGTGGTTGTGGCGGCGGTTGTCGTTGTGACAGATGCTGCTGCCGCGGTAACCGTGCCGGATACGCTCTGATCGTTGAGCGTGCCGCCGTTCGATGCAAAGTAGCTCTTGAGCTTCGAGGTATCCGTCAGGAGCTGATAGCTGTTCGACGGGATATACGAGAGCGAAGCGTTCGTATCGAAATCGCCGTAGCGATTGCCGCTCGAGACCTTCTGGCTCTTGTCGGTGACCGTCACTGCCTGCATATCGCCCTTGCAGCCGGTGAGCGTATCGTGGAAGCTCTTGATTGCGCCGAGCTTGACCTGCTGCGGGTTCTTGCAGTTTTCAAAGAGGTTGTACTCCGAGAAGATGTAGGCATTTGCACGCGGATTCTGGCAGTAGCTCGACTGTCCCTCGAAGACATTGTTGTACATGTGGATATTCGCCTGACGGGCAAGCGGTCCGCGGGATTCGCAGTTCTTCCAGTAATTGTGGTGATAGGTCAGGTGGAACTGCAGGTTGGAATCCGAAGCGCCGACGAGGTTTGTCTTGTGATAGCCCTCATAGTAGTTATAGCTGTTGGTGAAGTACATGCCGCGCTTGAAATCGCATGCACCGTCACCGCCTGCTTTATCCGATTCCGCCGGATTTGCAATCTTCGGCGCATAGAATTCGTTGTTGTGGATCCAGCAGCGCTCGACGGATGATGTCAGCGCATCGCCGGACTGTACGCCCTCCATGCCGATGCAGTCCTCCGGCACATTGCGGAAGGCGATGTTGCGGACCTCAAAGCTCTTGCCGAGCGTCGGGTTGCCGCTCTCGGCGATGAAGTGGAAACCCCAGCCGTTGATGCATGCATCCGCGCCGATGCCCTCAATTGTGACATCCTTGCCGGACTGCATTCTCGCCATGAAGCCGTTGTCGCCGACCGAACCGCCGTAGTTGTCGGAATCATATGCGGTGAGACCCGCCGGTGCCTTGACATCGCCGATGATGCGGACAACGAGCGGTGTGCCGTCCTTCGCAAGCTTCTCGATGATGCCCTTGTTGGAATTTGCGGTGCCGCCCTTTGCGGTCTTGCCGCCGCTCGATTCCTTTCCGGCAGAGTTCAGGATATTGCCGATGCCGGAAACCGTGGTGCCGTCCTTCGATTTGACCGTGACGGTATCCTTGTTGCTGTCCGTCACATAGAGGACGATTGCATTTGCTTTCAGTGTGCCGGCATCGGTATAGGCGCCGACGCCTGCTGTATAATTGAAGTGCGCATAACCGGAGCGATCCTGCGCGCCGACGCTGATATCCTTGATATCGACTGCGCCCTTTTTCGTTTCGATATGAAGCGTGTAGCTGCCTGCCGGTACGCCGGGGATATCGACGCGGACACCCTGCTGCGTATCGCGGACAAGATAGGTCAGGTCATCGCCGGTCAGAGCGCCGTTCGCCTTGCCGCTGTAGGAGACGGCGGTGACATCGGCATCCTGCACACCGGAGAGGACGGCATAGAGCATTTCATTCCAGCCGCCGGATTTGACAACCTTGATATTGCCCGAAACGGCGCCCGTACCGCCGCTTTGGGGTGTGGTTGCGGTCGGATTCGAGGGCTGTGTGCCCTGCTCCGGTGCGGATGTGACGACCGGCGCGCTGCCGTCGCCCTTGACCTCGATATAAAACAGATTGGAGCTGCCGCTGCCCTTTTTGATCTCGTGGCTGCCTGCACCGATCGAAACCGTCAGCGAGGTTTTACCGGTGATATCATATTTCTGGCTGTCCACATAGATTGTGGTGCCGTCCTGAATGGCAAGCGTGAGCTGTGCATTTCCCGCTGTGGAGAATGTCACGCTCGTTGCGCTTTCCATCTTGAGGCACTGTGTCAGCGTCATGCCGTTAAAATTCGATGTGCCCTTACCGGTCGAAAGATTGCCGGTAATCGTGAAGTAGTCGCTCTGCGCGCCCTGCGTGGTGAAGTTGTGTGTGACGGTTCCGCTGATCGGCGCTGCTGCGACGGTCACCGCTGCGACTTCTGCTGCGGAGACCTGCGGCATCGCGGCTGCCGCGCTGCTGATGCACAGCATTGCGGCGGCTGCAATCCCAAAACCCTTTTTGGCTTTCATGTTTTTTCCTCCCAAAATCAAGCTGCCCGAATTGTTTTCTGTTCAGGCAATTTCTGTTTCCCATGACCGTTTTCCGGTTCCTTCTGTGCTGAACCGCAGTCAAGCTGGGCTGTGGGCAGAGCAGCGCTTTGGGGGAAGCACCGCCCGCCGCATCAGTCCGGTTGAATCCGGTTTCCATATTTATCATACCGGATCGGGCTGATCTTTTCAATGATTTATGATATTGAAGAACTGCACTTTAATCTCTACGGGGAATCCGCCCCGAAAAAATTTTATGCGAAAATGTAATCTGACGGCGATATTCGCTGTCTGTCTTTCTGAAGCGCTTCACAAAACATTCAACCGGAAAGGAGGTGGCAGAGTATGAACGACGCAGATCTGCTTGCGCTTTACTTTGCACGCGATGAACGCGCATCGGCTGAAACCTTCCGCAGATTCGGCGGCTACTGCTACACCATTGCACACAATATCCTCGGCAGCGCACCGGATTCCGAGGAGTGCGTCAATGACGTACTGCTGCGCCTCTGGGAGAAGATTCCGCCGGCAAAGCCTGACAATTTCTATGCCTTCATCGCAACGGTCACACGCAATCTTGCACGCAACCGCTTCCGCGCAGAAAACGCCCGCAAACGCGGCGGCGGCGAGATTCCGCTCGTGCTCGATGAGCTCCGCGACTGCACAGATCCTGACACTGTGGAGCAGGAACTCGACAGCCGGGCACTCGGCGGTGTGCTGGATGCCTTCCTCGGAACGCTCAAAAAAGAGCACCGCATCATTTTTGTGCAGCGGTACTGGTATCTCAGCTCCGTGGAGGACATTGCAAATGATCTCGGCATATCCAAATCCAAGGTCACGGTCACGCTGATGCGGACACGCCAGAAACTCCGGACATATCTCGAAAAGGAGGGATTCTTATGAAGCCGGAACATCTGCTTGATGCGATGGAGTACATCTCTGCGGATTACATTGCCGAAGCAAAGCCGCACACGGAACAGCATAATGAATCCCGTGTGGAGCAGCAAGCGAAATCCGCCGCAGAAACAGTCACACTGAAACAGTCACAGCAGAAATCGCAGCGCTCCGGAAAGGATATCACAATGAGCAATCGTTCTTTCGGTCAGCGCATCATGACAGGCGTCATTGCAGCAGCAGCCTGCGCCGTATTCGTCGGCGGCGGTATCTTTATCGCGATGCAGGCAAAGCAGAACCGTCCGGAAACCGCAAATTCCGGAAACGAAAACAGTGAAATCGAAGAAATCACCGACCGCAACTTCCTCGGCGGACAGGGCGAAATCCATATCATGCAAAATATGGAAATCATGTATGACGATATAAATTACTATTTCGGCTGCGGACATTATGCCGCGCCGCGCAGCTCAGAGAGTCTGACAGAGATGCATGAAGTCGGTGCGGAGCAATCCGAATTTCTCACGCATGTTCTCACTGACGGCGAACAGTTCTATTATACGGATGAGGCTTGCGATGCGATCTACCGCATGGACAAATCCGGAAGACGCGAGGAAAAACCGCTTTTCAGCATCTCCGGATATACGGACTGGACGAATGTCGGAATCATAAGCATCCACAAGCTGAGCGACGATGAATATGTAATCTGGGCATCGGGTGATATCGGCTTTCGCGGCTGCCGCTTCAACGCAGCAACAAAAGAAGCCGATGCAATGCCGGACGGCGCCGTCCCGCTGGGTCTCTATCGGGAATCGGATGACAGCATTCTCTACTGTTCGGGCGATTACAACGAAATTTCCCGCTACACGTTCAGCACCAAGGAATCCGTACCGGTCACAGCAGGCATTCGCGGACGGGTGAACGGCGAATGGATTGTCCGGAACAACCAGCTCTATCTGGTTTCTACAAGCGCGAAAAATCCGGATGAGAACGGGACATACGGCAAAATCGACCTTGCAACAGGAGTTTTTTCTTCAATTTCTACAAACAAATACGGATTTTATTCTTTCACAACCGACGGCGACAAGATCTTTGGCTTAGTCAATGATGACCGCGAGCTTGTCTGCACCGATCCGGAATGGACATCGCCCGAAACGCTCTATGATTTCAGTACGGCAGAGATTCCGGAGCGTTTCCGCAGCGAAATGCGGTTCAAGATGCCGTGCTGCGCAGATGAAAACTATATCTATCTCCGCGTGGATGCAAATGCCGACCTCGCTCGCGCGCTGCTCTTTGACCGCAAAACCGGCAAAATGCTGTATTTCTATCTGCCGACGCCGGATGAAGAAGAAACAGCGGAAACCGACGGCAGCAATCTGTTCGGCGGAACCGGCATGATTCGTCCGGCATGCCGGAACAGCGACAGTCACAGTACGTGCTGCTTCCTCTGCGATGACGCATATTATTACCTGCTCATCGGCGCGCAGTGGTACCGGTTTGCACTGGACGGCGGCAGCGGAGAACCGCTCCCCGACCGCGTCAACGGCGCCGCGCTGCCGGATCAGGGATTCCTCACAGACGGCGAAAATGTCCTGACAAACAATCTCGTTCCCATGAACGGCGGCGCATCGTATCCCGATGTCAATTTCACGCCTGTAACCGGCGGCAGTATGTATCCCTCGATTGAGGAGATCCGCGGCATGCTGAATCCGGAAACGCACTCCGCTGAGGACTTTATCAATCCGGTCAGCATTCACCGTGTCGGCGACAAATACTTCATGTTTCTCCGGACAGAGAATCCGGAAAAACTCGAAACAAGAGCGGAGAATCCGGAAGATGCCGGAACATACAAGGTCTTCATCTGGCTGGACAAAGACGGCAATCTGCTCGATATCTCTGAGGAGAAGGATCCGCTCGAGGAATTCGGCGGCTGCTTCACGGATGTTGAAAACGAGCATGTGTATTACTGGCGCAACAGCATCGGCGATGTGCAGCATCCCGGTCAGTCCGTGACAATCCGCGAGCTCCCCGCCCCCGGTCAGACCGCTGACTATCAGGCACCGACAGACTGCGCAGGTTTCTGCTGCATCTCCGGCGGCAAGACGCTCTATCTCAATGCAAACGGCGCGCTCTGCGGCATGGAGGACGGCAAACAGAGCATCCTCTGCGAAGGGCTCGGCACAGTCAGCAGCAGCTTCATCGTGGGCAATCAGCTTTATTATATGAGCATGGCTGAGGACTACTATGACACCTCGGACAGCAACCGCCTGATGATGCTCGACCTGCGCGGCGATTCGCCCAAGCCGGTCACGATCTATGAATCGGAGCAGAAAAACGAAGCATCTCTGCTGGGCTTGACCGGCAACCACAATGAAATCGTCCTGATGGAAACGAATGCACACCGCGTTCTGTTCATTGATCCGCGGACCAAAACAGTCACCAGAGAGGTAAATATCCCCGCAGACGAATCAACAACAGCAGCATATGCGGAATTTGAAGTCCGCGCGCAGGAGGCAACACGCGCCTTTATCGACTACATGACAAACAAGGATGAAGCAACATTTGAGAATCTCGGCGTGCTCGATCAGTATCTTTCCAAAGACAGCAGCGCCTATCAGAAGCTGCACAGCATGGCAACCGACGTCAGCTGGAACACCCCCTATGACTCGCGTGTGGATCAGGAACTGACCGTCAGCAATATCCAGATGAACAATGACACCTGCACCTGCGATGTGCATTTTGATTATGAATTGGCGCTGACAGGCGGCAATACGCAGAATTACAGCAATGATATGCGCTGGGCATTTGTCAAGGAGGACGGTGTCTGGAATGCATTTGAATTCTGGTACAACACGCCTGAAGCGGATTCCGCCGATGCCCTGAACATCAAAGAACTTTCGGATGTTTCCGGCAGCACCTTCCGCGGCAAGCTGCTCAAAATCAAGGATCCTGCCAGAGTCACGCTCGGCGTTTCCGGTCAGTACGGCGATGCATACGAGGGCAGACTCGTCAAGGATATGGCTGCCGAAAACGGTGCATTCGCTGCGATCAATGCAGGCACCTTCATGGATCTCAACGGCGTCGGAAACGGCGGCACACCGCTCGGAATTGTGATTGCAAAGAGCAAGCTGCTCTGGGGCGATCTGAACGAGACCACGGATGTTGTCGGCTTTGATCAGGACAACCGCCTGCGCGCCGGTTCCATGACCGGCAAACAGGCAATGGAGCTCGGTCTCCGCGATGCGGTCAGCTGCAGTCCGGTTCTGATTGCGGACGGAAAGGCGCTCGAACAGGATGCCTCGCTCAGCAACAGCCCCAATCCGCGCACTGCAATCGGACAGACTGCCGACGGCACTGTTCTGCTGCTCGTCATCGAGGGCAGACAGGCAGACTCCCTCGGCGCAACCTACAACGATATCATTGACATCATGCTGAAAAACGGCGCTGTCACTGCCGCAAATCTCGGCGGCGGAAGTCAGTCGCATATGATCTGCAGCAACCAGATGGTCACCGCCAGCTCCTCGCTTTACGGCCCGCGCAAACTGCCGAACTGCTGGCTGGTCGCGCCGGAGTCATGAATCAGGTATCTCCGATGGATTTATAATGGGGGCTATCTCGCCACACTGCGTTATGAGTTTGCAAAGCAAACTCACCCAAGCCCCTCGCTGGGGATATTATCCCCAGACCCCCTGTTTATACGTGTATAAAAGGAAGCCGCTCCCATTCATGCAAATGGAAGCGGCTTTTCTGTAACACATATATCAAAATGGGATTCCAAAGAGTCAATGACCCTTTGGCAGGGTTTGGGGCACAGTTTGCGCAGCAACACCGCAGGATAGCTATCCCTTAAGCGGGAGTTTGAGGGCAGAGCCCTCAATACAAATCCGTCAGAGATACCTCTGCTATCACACCGCGGCAAAGCCTTTTTCGAGGTCGGCGATGATATCGTCGATATGCTCGGTACCGATCGACAGGCGGATCGTTGCCTGCGTGATGCCTGCCTCAGCAAGCTCCGCATCGGTCAGCTGCGAATGCGTGGTTGTCGCCGGATGAATCACCAGAGACTTGACATCCGCAACATTCGCGAGCAGCGAGAAAATCTCAAGGTGGTCGATGAAAGCATGTGCTTCTTTCTGTCCGCCCTTGATCTCAAACGTAAAGATGCTGCCGCCGCCGTTCGGGAAGTATTTTTCATAGAGTGCATGATCCGGATGCTCCGGCAGAGACGGATGATTGACCTTTGCGACCTTCGGATGATTCTTCAGGTACTCCACAACCTTCTTCGTATTCTCCGCGTGGCGCTCCAGACGAAGCGAAAGCGTCTCGGTGCCCTGCAGCAGCAGGAATGCAGCGAACGGCGAAATCGCAGCGCCCTCATCGCGCAGCAGAATCGCACGGATATAGGTCACGAATGCTGCCGGTCCGACTGCATCCGCAAAGGAAATGCCGTGATAGCTCGGGTTCGGTGCGGCGATCGGCGCATACCTGCCGCTTGCCTTCCAGTCGAATTTGCCGGAATCCACGATCACGCCGCCGAGCGTTGTGCCGTGTCCGCCGATGAACTTTGTCGCGGAATGCACCACGATATCTGCACCATGCTCGATCGGGCGGATCAGGAACGGCGTGCCGAATGTGTTGTCAATCACGAGCGGCAGACCGTGCTTATGCGCGATCTCTGCAACTGCGTCAATATCCGGAATATCAGAATTCGGATTGCCGAGCGTTTCCAGATAGATCGCCTTGGTGTTTTCGCGGATTGCGCCCTCGATCTCGGCGAGGTTGTGCGCATCGACAAAGGTTGTCTCGATGCCGTACTGCGGCAGCGTGTGCGCCAGCAGATTGTAGCTGCCGCCGTAGATTGTCTTCTGTGCGACGATGTGCTCGCCTGCCTGTGCAAGCGCCTGAATCGTATAGGTGATTGCGGCTGCACCGGATGCCAGTGCCAGCGCTGCGACTCCGCCCTCCAGCGCTGCGATGCGCTCCTCAAAGACGCCCTGCGTGGAGTTCGTCAGTCTGCCGTAGATATTGCCTGCATCCGCAAGACCGAAGCGAGCGGCTGCATGTGCAGAATTCTTAAATACATAAGATGTGGTTGCGTAAATCGGGACGGCTCTTGCGTCCGAAGCGGGATCAGGCTGCTCCTGACCGACGTGAAGCTGTAAAGTCTCAAATTTATAGTTGCTCATTTTCATATACCTCATTTCATAATATTACGCGGCGTGCTGCCGCTGATTCGGAATCGCGCTGTTCTCGCGCGGGCTGTTTTCTGCAAAGTCAACAGCTGAGGTACATTCGGCCGTTCCGGTAGTTTTTCCGGTCAAGCAGCGGAAACAGAATACTCATATCGCATTCTCCTTGTATTTCTACTTGCTTACTAGGTTTAATAGATTGATGCTATTATAGCACAGCGATTCACGGTTTGTCAAGCAAAATTTCCGGATTTTTCGCATTTCGTTTGTTCTCACAAACCTATAGGATAACTAGGAGATTGTTTTTGTCCGATTGCACAAGAAAAACCGCGCATTTCTGATAACCGGTTATAAATTCTGCCCCGAAGCGTTTTCACGGTCGCTTCGGGGCAGTGCATCTTTCCGGTTCACGGGAAAGCGATTCACTCGACATATTCTTCCACCGCAAACGGAACCATATTCTTATGATATTTCACAGTAAAGCTGCACGGATAACAGTTCCGCGGCGTAAATGTGATTTTGAAGCCGTCCGTCATAAATCTCGGAGCCTCGGCGCTGCCGTCCTCATAGCTGCCGATATAAATGCCGCTGATTTCGTAACCGGCATCCAGTGCATCGGGATGCCACCGATCCCCCTTCAGATTGAAATGCACAAGCCAGCCCTGCGCCGCTTTGACAGCCTGATCCAGATTCTTCAGAACCGCGGCGGCAAAGCTGCATACTTCATCTGTGAAAACCTGATGATCTGATTCGATCACAATGTAAATCTTATGTTCCTGTTCCGATATCTCCGCAGATATCCCCGCAAAACCGGAATCCTCTGTGATATCAAAGTGACCGAGATTCCGGCTTTCCAGATCCCGGATAATCTGCGCCGACGTATACGCCTTGTATTCCCCGCTCATGTGCATGCTCCTTCCTGTCACAGCCGCATTCCGCTGTGACCCGTGATACATGTGATACAGAAAAGCCACAGTGCCTCTCCGTCAGAGACACTGCGGCTTTCAATTCCTGTATGTGTGACTGCCGATCAGTCGAGCGTACGTGCAGTCAGGCTTGCGAGCTCGCCGAGATCGCTGCCGGCGCCGCCCTTGCCGATGGTCATTGCATTGCTGTCATAGTGCATACGGATGACAAATGCAACCAGACCCGGGTTGTTATCAACACGCAGATTCATTCTGACGGTTTCGCCCGGCTTTGCGGTGACGGTATCCGGTGTCAGGGTCATATCCTTGCCGAGCGCCTCGACCTCCGGCTTATCCTTGTTGACGCAGACATAGCCCGGACGGAACTTGACGTTTGCGAGCTTTGCTGCATTCTCATCGGTGTTTGCACTGTAGTTGGAAAGGTCTGCGAAATAGACCTCGACCGGATAGACGCCGTCCGGTGTGTTCTCATTGACCTTGACCTCAAACTCGATCAGGTTGCCGTCAAAGACAAAGTCCTTCTGCTCGGAGATATCGAGCCAGTATGCCTGATAGGTCTTCACAGCCGGTGTGTAGCCTTTTTCGTACTCAGCCGCGTTGGTCGGGCCGGTGTAGAGCTCGGTTGCGACGGAGCCGCCTGCCTCTGTGACAGCCGCACCGTTGATATCGGTCTTTGCAACATAGATCTTGCCGTCATCTGCACGGATCGAGGAAACAACGGTATCCTCCTCCTCGACGTTCTGCGGGGTTTCAAAGGTCAGCTTCTGGTTTCTGCCGCCGTTGGGGTCGATGACAACATTTTCATCATCCGGATCCGCCTGACCGCCCTGAGAGCTGCTGTCATCGCTCTTGCTGCTGTCGTCGGCATTCTCCGCCTTGGACTCAGACTCAGCACCTTCGCTGTTCTCTGCCGAGGACTCATCCTGCGAGACGCTGCTCTCCTTCGAGCTGTCATCGCCGCTGCTGATGTTCTCGCCGCAGGCAAATGCGGGAAGGGTCATTGCAGCTGCAAGCAGCGCTGCAAGAACCCGCTTCTTCATATTTTCCATTGTAATACTCCTTTCAGACTTATCTGTATCCAGTATCAGACAGATGCCTCTCGAAAAAATCCCGTGTACAAAGCACGTTCGCCTATCATTATACACGTTTACTGTCAAAAAGTCAAGTGAAATTCTTGTGACATTCCGGTATCAGTTTGATAACAGCGCTGTAGCCGGATTCAGAGCTGCGAGAACACCGCGCCGATCTTCTCGTGCAGGACAAGGTCTGCGTGCGAATCAAAGGGCGTTGCGTCACGGTTGACAAGCGCCAGAACGCTGCCTCTGAAATAGTGGATCAGCCCCGCTGCCGGATACACCGCGAGCGAGGTGCCGCCGATGATCATCATATCCGCCTCGCGGATGCAGCGCACGGCTTCATCCATGACATCGTTGTCGAGTGCCTCCTCATAGAGCACAACATCCGGCTTGATTCTGCCGCCGCAGTGTTCGCAGCAGGGAATCCCGCTGCTCCCCGTGATCGCGGTGACGTCATACTTTCTGCCGCACTGCATGCAGGTGTTGCGCAGGACGCTGCCGTGCAGCTCGAGCACTTTTTTGCTGCCTGCCGCCTGATGCAGCCCGTCGATATTCTGCGTGATAACCGCATTGAGCTTGCCCTGCTGCTCCCATTCCGCGAGCTTTTTGTGCGCCGCATTCGGCTTTGCATCGAGGCAGAGCATTTTGTCGCGGTAGAAGCGGTAGAATTCATCGGTGTGCTTCATGAAAAATGTGTGGCTGAGGATCGTCTCCGGCGGGTAGTCATACTTCTGATTGTAGAGACCGTCCACGCTGCGGAAATCCGGAATGCCGCTTTCGGTCGAGACGCCCGCGCCGCCGAAAAATACGATCTTCTTTGCCTGCTCCACTGCCTTTCGCAGATCTTCGATTGTTGCTGTCATGATAAACGCTCCTTTCAGGTTTCGGTCACAGTGTGACCGGAATGGATTTGCTCAGCGCAACTGCATAGAGCCAGCAGCCGCAGACCGGCTTTTTCATCAGCAGGCTGAGCGCCTCTGCATAGAGCCGGATCTGCTCGGTATAGGCTTCGAGCAGTGCCGCTTCGTTTTTGCCCGTATCGGTTTTGTAGTCCACAAGGACGATGCCGTCCTCCTCCTCGAACACGAGATCCATGATGCCTGTCACCATGCCGTCCGTGCCGGCGTAATCCGCGCCGATCTGCTGCAGGGGACCTTCGAGGTTCAGGTCGCAGATGCGCACCATGAATTTCTGCTCGCGCCAGATGTGCAGCGCCTTCTGCATCCGCTGCCAGAGCTCCGAGCGGAAGAAATCCGCGATTTTGCTCTCTGAGACCGCCTCCGCCTGCCGCGCGGACAGTCTGCCCGCCGCTCTGCATCTTGCAATCTCCGCCGGAAGATCGGCTGCGGCGGCGGCAAAATCCGCATACTGCATAAAAGTATGCACAGCCGTGCCGCGCTCCGAACCGGTCATCTTGCTGCCCTTGCTCCGGAACTGCGGATTCTGCAGCGGCGCATCAAAATCCTCCTGCTTGGCAAGCTCCGAGACGCCGTATTTCGCAGTCAGCTCCGCAAGGCGGCTGTCATATTCCCATGCGCACTGTCGCGCGAGCTGTGCTGTCAGTTCGGGATCGGGCAGAACCTGCTCCGCTTCGGCAGTCTCCGCTGCTGTTTCTGCCACGGATTCCGGCGTCACCGTCCAGACGGCAACCGGCAGCGGCGGCAGACCGTCCGCACCGCAGTCAATCTCCAGATCGCGGCGCATCTGCTCGCAGGATGTGTTCCGGATCAGCGCCATGAAGAGCCAGTCCGCAAAGCAGCCCGCACTGCCGACGCGCTCCGGCGAAATGCCGCCCTGCTCCGCCTGCAGATACGCCTCCGGTGCGATGACATTCGTGCAGCGGCTGTTGGAATAGGGCAGCGGCAGAATCAGATATTCGCGGGCGCGCGTCAGTGCCACATAGAGCAGGCGCATCTCCTCGCTGACCATCTCCGCACGGTTCTTCTGATAAATCAGCGTCCACGGCAGCGATTTGCCCCTGCTGATTGTTTCCGGATCATGCAGCTGAAAGCCGATGCCGGTCTTGCCGTGATACTGCACCGTGTCCGATGCATCCTTGTGCGAAAAGCCGTGATCGGTGTCCGCGAGGATTACAAACGGCGCCTCCAAGCCCTTTGAAGCGTGGACGCTCTTGAGCTGCACGACATTCTCCGTTCCCGCCGGAACACTGCCCGCCTCCAGATCCTCGCCGCGTTCGAGTACCGCATCGAGATAGCGCAGGAACGCCGAGAGTCCGCCGCCGCGGTTTTCCTCAAAGGTTTTCGCATAGCCGGTCAGTGCGCGGAGATTCGCCTTTTTCTGTGCGCCGCCCGCCGACATCTGCATCATGCCGAGAAAATCGGTCTGCCGGTAAATGCGCCGGATGAGCTGCTCGGGCGTATCCATTGCCGCAAAAACGCGCATCATATCGAGGAATTCGGTCAGCGCGCGGCATTTCTCCGTCAGCACCGGAGATTCCGCCGCCATGTGTTCATCCGCACGGATGCGCAGCATCGTCTGAAAAAGCTGCATCCGCGGCGCATAGAGACGCACCTGCAGCAGTTCATCGACCGTGAAACCGAACAGCGGCGAGAGCATGGCCGAAGCGACCGGTACCTCCGGCAGCGGATTGTCGATCGCACGCAGCAGGTCGATCAGCAGCAGAATCTCCGGCGATTTCAGATAGTTCTCGCGCTCTGCGCCTGCCGTCGGAATGCCCGCAGCCTCCAGCGCCGCCGCATAGACCGGCATCCGCGTTTTATAGCGCATCAGGATCAGGAAATCGCGCGGCTCACAGGGACGCGGTTCGCCGTCGGCACCCCTGACAGGCGTCTGATGTGCCAGATGCCACGCGATTCTTGCGGCGACGGCGGCGGGCTCTGTATGTGTCTCCTCACCGCTCTGCGGCAGCAGCATGACCTCTGCCGTGCGGCGGTGCGCAAAGTAGCTTGCGCCCTGCACGAGCGCCTGTTTGTCATCATAGGTGATTTCGCCGACCTGCTCGGACATCAGCTGCGCAAACACATGGTTGATCACCGTGACAACCTCGGTGCCGCTGCGGAAATTGCGGTTTAAGTTGATGCAGGTGTTTTCGGTCAGCTGCGGTGTCTGATACGCGGCGCCCTCCTGCATCGCGCGGTAGAAGTTTTCGGGGTTCGCATTGCGGAACCGGTAAATGCACTGCTTGCTGTCGCCGACCACAAACAGATTCGAGCCGTACCGCTCGGCGCTGCCGCCGCGCGAGAGCATCCGGAAGATCAGATCCTGCGTGTTGTCCGCATCCTGAAACTCGTCGATCATGATGCAGACATACTGCGCCGAAAGCTGCTCTGCGAGCTCCGTCCTGCGGATTGTGCCGTCCGGCAGACGCTCTGCGAGCAGCGAGAGTGCCAGTGCCATCGCATCATTGAACGTGACGCCGTTCCGCTCGCGCTTACGCTGCGTGTATGCGGCATCCAGCTCCGCGACAAGCTCCGAGAGCAGTGTCAGCAGCGAGGCATGGCGGCTGATATCCTGTTCGGCAAACAGCAGCGGCACAGCCCACATTTTCGCAAGTGCTTCAAATTGGTTTTTCGCATAATTGCGCAGCGCCTTGATCACTGCCTTTTCCGTCTCGAATTCGCCCTTTTTCTTCGGCAGCGTATTCAGGGAACCGAACGGCTCACGCTGCAGCGCCCTGCCGAGTTCCGCGCAGTCACCGGTCTCCGGCAGTGCAGCAATCTCGCGGAGATTCTGCTGCTCTGTGCGGAGCGTGACCGCAGCCTTCTCCGCGTTCATCTGCTCTGCCAGTTCAATCGCGCGCGGATAATACGAGAGAATCTCCGTGAGCTTCTCCCCGATCATCGCAAGCGCCTCCTGCCGGATCATCTCCGGCGATGCGTATTTCTTCGCGCATTCGGCAAGGAGCGTCTGTCCGAAGGGCTCGTTTTCCGTCAGCGCATGCAGCGAGATCAGCAGCTTTTCCAGCGGGGTATCATCCTGCCCGCAGAACGCCTCAAAGAGCTGCTTCTGCTGCTGCCGGACGGTCTCATCCGCTGCCGCACGCGCACTGAGCTGCTCCATGATCTCCGCAGCCGCCTGCGCGCGCAGTTCATCCGCTTCGCTCTGCTCCATCACGCGGAAGTTCGCCGAAAGATCAAGCTGTGCAAAGTGCTCGCGGAGCAGCCGCAGACAAAAGCTGTGGATTGTCGAGATATTCGCGCTCTGCAGCATGATCTGCTGCTGCCGGAGCCATGTGTTTTCCGGATCGGCAAGGATTTTTTTCGAGAGCGCACGGTTCAGACGGGCACGCACCTCGCCTGCCGCATCGTTCGTGAAGGTCACAACGACCATTTTCTCCGCCGGATATGCCGGATCTTCGAGAAGCCGGATCAGGCGCTCGACCAGAACCGAGGTCTTGCCGCTGCCCGCCGCCGCACTGACAACAACCGATGCGCCGCGTGCCAGAATCGCCGCCTCCTGTTCAGGTGTCCACTGACTCATGACCGTTTGCCCCCTTTCTTCTTTCCTGCTTCTGCGGCTGCCGGATCGAGAATGCCCTGCATCTCCTTTTTGACGGTATCCTGCCGCTGCGGTTTCCGGATGCGGTCTGTGTCATCATCCGTCAGACCACACAGACTGCGGTATTTGCAGTACATGCAGGCGTTTGCGTAGTATCCGCTGCCGCCGCCCTGCATCGGGCGCGGTTCGACATCGCCTGCAAGATATGCCTCTGCACAGGCTGCAACGAGCTTTTCGACATATTCGCGCAGACGGCTGAGCTGCTCCGGCGTAAAGACCTGCGAATCCGCCGTCAGCGTCAGCTCGCCCGAGGCTTCGGTCGCCTTTTCATCGAGCTTTGCCGGAATATACACACCGGCAAGCGCCTCCTCCATCTTCGTGAGGATTTTTGTATCCCGCAGCACCGTGCCGCTCATGCAGAAGTATTCGCGCAGATAGGTCTCGGTATCCTTCATCTTCTCGCGGTCCTGCGGTGCCGGAGAACTCGCCGGCATATAGAGCACACCGGCAGGCTTTGCATCCGGATAGACCTGCGGATCATCCAGCACTGCAAAGAGATAAAGCAGCATCTGCAGATTCAGCCCGTAATAGACATTCGCGAGCTTGAATTCCTTTTTGTGCAGACCGGTCTTGTAATCGACGATGCGGAGATACTGCTCGCCGGACTGCGCATCGACCGTGATATCCACGCGGTCGATCTTGCCGTGCAGGTAGAGCGTGACGCCGCCCGGAAGCGTCAGGGTATAGGGGGCGGTGCCGGATTCCTCCCCGAGCTGCCCGATCGTCAGCTCACAGGCATCCGTTGTGAACTGCGACTGCCGCATCTCATCCTGCGTGTGGCGGAGCAGCCCGTAGAGTCTGCCCGTGATCCGCGTGAACTGCTGCAGAAAACGCTGCGGACGGTTTTCCTTTCCGCCGAGCTGCTGCTCCATGAAATCATCGGTGCAGCGCTTTGCGTGGGCGCGCAGATCATCCGGCGTCATCGCGAGAAAATCATCGCGGTCGGGATGCTCGCGGAACAGCCGCTCCATGCAGTCATGCACCATATTGCCGACATTGAGCGAGCTGAGATCGCGCTTTTCCGGCCGGTAGAGCTTGAGATTATCCTTGCAGAAGCTCATGAACGGACACATCATTTTGTTTTCGATCTGGGTGGCGGACATATAGAGTTTTTCGCCGCCGAGCTTTCTCAGCAGCGCAGGCTCCTGCACATGCAGCCGCGAGAGATCGGTTCTCCGGCGCAGACGCTCCATGCGCGCCGCCTCCTCCGGAATCGCGCTGAGCATGGCACGCACCGATGCGCGCTCTGTCTGCGAGATATCGTAATCCTCGACAAAGCTGTAATAGGCGGCGGCTCTTGTCGAGACATAGAATCCGGCACCCATGCCCGCCGCGTATTCAAAATACGGCGGCTTTGCGGTCAGCGGCAGCAGGCTGCGCACCTCCTCCAGCAGCGGCGAGGGGATCAGATGCGCGCCCTTTTCCGTCGCGAGCGGATAGCAGAGCCAGAGCCGCTCCGATGCAGCCGACAGCGTCTTGTAGACGATCAGGCGCTCATCGGCGCAGAGATCCCGCACGGAACGCGAAAGCGCGATCTCATGCGTCTCGAGCAGTGCGCGCTCCTGCTCGGAGAAAAATCCCGTATCCTGAATATCCGCGGGGAACTGTCCCTCGTTCACGCCCATGACGAACACCGCCTTCGGGGCGTCATAGCGCGCGGCGGCGGCGCTCTGCACGGTGACGGCATCGAGCGTCTGCGGCGGCACGGGCAGCTGATTGTTCCGCAGGACGGTTGTCAGCAGATCGAGCAGCTCAGGCGGGGTCATTGCAGTGTGCTCCAGCGCCAGATAGAGCGCGTCAAGAATATTTGTCATGTCCTTCCAGAGGCGGCGCATCGCTCTGCCGCCGGAGACATCGCCGCAGTCATGCAGCGCCTTTGCCGTCCGGACAACCGCCTTCGGGATTTCCAGCTCCTCCATGCAGGTATAGAGCGCATCGCAGAGCTGCGCACCGGTCACGGACTGCCCGTCCTTCGGCAGGCTTGCAAAGTGCATCTTCCGGATCGGCTGCATGATTTTCACGCGGAGCTGCTCCATTTCCTGTTCCGGATCCATCTCCTCAGGGAACGGCTGCTCCCATCCCCTGCCCTCGAGATCCCAGATGTATGCAAAATCCTCGAGCTTTGCCGCCTCCGTCGATTCCAGCGGAATCAGACCGGTTTTCAGCAGCAGAAGAATCTGCTCGGTGGTTGTACGGTGCATCAGCGAGAGCAGACAGACCGGCAGCTTCATCACCGCCGTGTGCAGCACGCTCCTGCGCAGATCCATGAAGTACGGGATGCCGTAGCGCTCGAATGCCGCCTCAAGCAGCGAGCCGTATCCACCGAGATCGTGCATCACAACCATGATATCCGCCGCACGCATTTCGCCGCGCATCAGAAGCTGCCGGATCTGCGCCGCGACATACTCCGCTTCGAGCGTCATGTCGCGCGCCTCGCAGATCGTCACCGCGGAGCTTTCCGCAAAGGGCTGCTGATGCAGCGCATAGATATATCTGCTCAGATGTGCAAGCGACTGCTCTTTGAAACGGTACTGCTCCGTCAGCAGAATCTGCTCGGTTTCAATGCCGTATGCAGATGCCATTTTCCGCAGTCTGCGCGCCGTCTGGTTGACCGCATCAAAGCGCGTGAAATCCGGCGCGTCAATGTTATCCGAGCGCAGCGCGATCCAGACCTCTGCCGCATCGCGCAGCATGACATCCAGCATCAGATACTGATCGCCCGTGAAGGATTCAAATTCATCAAGGAAGATATGGCTGCCGCGCAGATACCGGCTGCCGTCTGCTGCCGCCGCGGCATGGATCGGATCACGCAGCGCATCGCGCATGCCGCGCGCTTCGAGCTCTGTGAGATAATCCGCGTAAATGCGGGAGATATCATAAAGCTTTGCCGCAAGGATGCCGTTCTGCTGCTCCGTCTCCGAAGCCGCCTGAAACAGCGCCTCCGGTTCGCTGCCGGACTGCATCAGCTCATCCAGCTGCCTGAGCATCTCCGGCAGAAAAGAGGGCTTTTCCGCCTGTGCGCCGTAAAACGGGAGCACATTGCCCTTTGCAAGCCTGCGCAGAAGCCCGTGCAGAATGACGGTTTTCGTCACCGCATCGGCGGCATCGCGCGGGGCGGCTGCAATCGCGGAGAGAATCTCCTCTGTCAACATTTTGAAGCTGCCGGTTTTCAGCGCATTGAACCCGACGGCACCCAGCGCCGCATACAGACGCTTGTCATAGGTATATGTGAACGGCTCCGGCACAAGCGTCCGGACGGGCGCGCCCGCCTCCGAAGCCGCGCGGATCCGCCCGATCAGATATTCGGATTTTCCGCAGCCCGCGCCGCCGAGAATCAGATGCAGCATATCAGAATCCTCCCCTGCAAAATCGTTTTTTCATCCGGTTTCATTATAGCACATCGGGCACCAAAACGCAAGCCGGAAGATGTGCAGAAAACTGTACACCGGCGCAGGGCAATTTGACCGGAATCCGCCGCGGGCTGCGCGGATTTTTCCACTCCTGAAAAATGCGGGATGCTATTGACTTTTTATATGAATTGGAGTATAATGTTTCTGTATTTCAGAACTCGCGTTTGTGCAGTATTCCGAAGTTTTGGGAAAAATGACGGCAGAAACCGATTTCTGTTTGCAAGATTCCGTTTGGTTTTTGTGCATTCTCACGTTTTGATCCGTCATTTTGCACAAAAATCCACATGATATAGAAAGGAGCGGTATCAATGGATCAGACAATCCGGAAGATTCTGGAGCTGGATGCCGCAACGGAGGAACGCCTCAGCGCCTCCCGGCTGCAATGCCGCAAGCAGGTCGAGGATGCCAGAAAACAGGCGGCTGCCATGAAGCAGGCGCAGAAGCATCAGACCAGAGACAGCATCACCGAACTTGAGGAGCAGACACGCTCTGAATGTGAGCAGAAGATCGCGGAGATGCGCAGCGGCTTTGACCGTCGGGCAGAGCAGATGGCGGAGCAGTTTGAAGCACAGCATGATGCACTGCTCGAAACGCTCTTTTCCGAGACACTGCACGAAGCGGAGGCATAAGCCATGCCGAATCAGTATCACGCAACGGCGGCTGCCATCCGCACCGCCTACGGGCACAGACTCCGCGCGCCGGATTACCGCGACCTGATGAACCTGCATTCCGTCGCGGAAATCGTCTCCTATCTCAAGGAGACCGACGGCTACCGCGAGCTGCTTGCGGAACTGGAGCCCGCCTATACGCACCGCGGCTATCTGGAAATGCTGCTCAAGCGCAATCTGTTTACACAGTGTCTGCGGTTCTGCAGCCTTGAACATCTGCAGAATACGCCGTTCTTCCGCTTTTTCATCTATGACTATGAGATCAGTGAGCTGGTCAAGAAAATCCAGCTGATGCCGAGCGGTCCGCAGGCGTATATCTCTGCAATGGATGCGTGGCTCGGGCCGTATCTCGGGTTCTCGCAGGAAAAGGTCGCGCGTGCCGAAAACTGCGATGAGCTGATCGCCGCACTCGCCGGCACGCCCTATGCCGCCGTCATCAAAAAGCATATCGCAAAATACGGCAGCGGGCAGAACTACACCGCGCTGGAAATCGCACTGCGCGCCTGCTATCTTGAGCGCATCCTGCAGGAGGCGGAAAAGACCGTCAAGGGCACCGACCTCGATGCCCTGCACAAGCTCATCGGCGAGCAGATCGACCTGATCAACCTCATCAACGCCTACCGCTTAAAGCGTGTGTTCCATGCGGATGAAGACACCCTGCGGAGCATGATGCTGCCGATTCAGGGAAGGCTCCCCAAGCGCATCTGCGAGCAGCTTTATGCGGCGCCGGATATTGCAGCGTTCATCGAAGTGCTCAAGTCCACGCGCTACGGCAGAATGATGAACTGGAGCGCTACCGAAGCGCCGGAATCCGTGCGGCTGGAGCATGCATTCCAGTCACTCCGCTGGCAGACTGCAAGATCGGCACTGCATTTCTCCGGTCATGCCGCCGTCAGTCTCTATGCGGTGCATGTGCTCTATCACATCGAGGTGAAAAATCTCATCGCCATTATCGAAGGTATCCGGTACGGCAAATCCGTATCGTATCTGCAATCCCTTTTAATCACGGAGGAGTGAGCGGCATGCCCGCTGATTCCCTTCAGGAGGTGTTATCTTGTCCATTGAAAAGCTGGAACTCGTCAGCATTGCAGGCGCGGTTCCAAGTCTGAACGATGCCATTGTCGCCTGCCTGCAAAGCAAGGTCTTCCATATCGAGAACGCTTCCAAGCTGCTCGGCAGCACGGAGGATTCCGGCGGAAGCCACGCCGATCAGAATCCCTACGCTGAGCCGCTGCGTGCGCTCATGGAATTCGATCTGCGGCAGGTCCCGCTCGGCGAGGATACCGAACTTGCACCGGCAGAATTCACGCCCGAAACCATCCTTTCGGAAACGGAGCGGATCTCCGGCAAGCTCAAAACCGTGCGCGAACGTCTGACGAAAACGCGCAAGCAGATCGCGGATTATGAAAGCGCTGCGATCCATCTGAAAAATCTCACCGGCTCCGAGCTGAACCTCGGTGAGCTGACCAAATGCAAACACATCCTCTACCGCTTCGGCAGAATGCCTGAGGAGAATGTGCAGAAGCTCGATTTCTACAGCGATGAGGGCTTCATCTTCCAGGCGTATCACACCGCACACGAATACGTCTGGGGCTTCTACTTTGCAACCAAGGAGCGCATCCTTTCCGTGGATGCGATCATGAAGGGGCTGCTCTTTGAACGCTATGAGCTGCCGCAGGATATCTCCGGTACGCCGGAGGAGGCACTCGCGGAAATGCAGATCAAGCTGACCGAGAAGAAAGCCGCCCTCGCGGAGCTCGAAAAGCAGGAATCCGAAATCTACAAAACAGAATCGGAGCAGCTCGGGCGCATGTACCGCTTTGCAAAGTATCAGAGCGAGGTCTGGAAGCTGCGCGGACAGTGCATTGTCACGCAGGATAAATTCAGCCTCATGGGCTATGTGCCCGTCTCCGAAAAGGAGAACTTCAAAAAGCACATCGACAAGGTGCCGGATCTGAGCGTGACCTATGAAGCGCCGTGGGTGGATTCCAAAGTCCAGCCGCCGGTGCGCCTGAAAAACGGCTGGTTCTCCAAACCGTTCTCGATGTTCGTTGAGATGTACGGTCTGCCGAATTACAACGGCTACAATCCGACCGCCTTCGTCGCAATCACCTACACGCTGATCTTCGGCATCATGTTCGGTGATCTGGGACAGGGCATTCTGCTCGCGCTGATCGGTCTGTTCCTGCACAAGAAGAAAAACTTTGAGCTCGGCGCGATCATGGCGCGCATCGGTGTTTCCAGTGCAGTCTTCGGCGCGCTCTACGGCTCGGTCTTCGGATTCGAGGAGGCGCTCGATCCGCTCTGGGAAAAGACCGGCATTCCGTTCCTGCCGCTCAAGGCAATGGAAAACACGAATGTCATCATCTTCGGCGCGGTCGGCATCGGTGCCGCACTCGTCATCATCTCGATCCTCGTCAACATCATCGTCAAGCTGCGGCGTCACAATTATGAAGAAGCCGTATTCGGCAACAACGGCATTGCAGGTCTGGTGTTCTTCTCCGGACTGCTGCTCGTGGTTCTCGGTATTGTCACCGGCAAGCAGCTTGTCAGCAAGCCGGTCACGGTCATTCTGCTCGTGGTTCCGCTGCTGATGATGTTCTTCCGCGAACCGCTCGGTCACTGGATGGCGCACAAGCATTACGAAATGCCCGGCATCGGCGATTTCATCGCATCCAATTTCTTTGAGTGCTTTGAGTTCCTGCTCGGCTATGCGACCAACACGCTCTCCTTTATCCGTATCGGCGGCTTCGTCTTCTCGCACGCAGGTCTGATGAGCGTTGTCATGCTCCTCTCGGAGATGATCGGCAAGGATCACAAATCCATCATCACGATCATCATCGGAAACCTGTTCGTTATGTGTCTCGAAGGTCTGATCGTCGGCATTCAGGTGCTGCGTCTGGAATTCTACGAGATCTTCTCGCGCTGCTACGAGGGCGACGGCAAACCGTTCACCCCGATTGCAGTCAACTTCGATGAGATCAACGATCTCAAACAGCCGGAGCAGGCAAACGCCTGATCCCACCCGAAACATGATTGATGAATATTCAGGAGGTAAATCCCATGTCTGTTTATGAAATTCTCGAACTGATCTTTCTGCCGCTGCTGATCGTCGCACTGCTTGCACTGCCCGTCTATGCAGCCATTACCAAGAAGAAGAGCGGCAAATCCATGCGCCGCGCCATGCTGACCAATCTCTGCGCATTCGGCGCCGTGATGCTCTGCGCAATCGTGCTTCCGCTCGGCGGCTTCGTTTCCGCTGCAGAGGCAACTGAGGCAGTCGCGAGCTCTGCGGCAGGTCTCGGCTATCTGGCAGCAGCACTCGCTGTCGGCGTCGGTTCGATCGGCTGCGGCATCGCCGTCGGTCACGCTGCTCCGGCTGCAATCGGTGCAATCGCCGAGGAGCCGAAGTCCTTTGCAAAGGCACTGATCTTTGTTGCGCTGGGCGAAGGTGTTGCGATCTACGGTCTGCTGATCGCGATCATGATCCTTTCCAAGGTCTGATGCGCTGCCGGCTCATCAGCGACAACAGCGATACCCTGATGGGAATGCGCCTTGCAGGCGTGGAGGGCGTCATCGTGCATGAACGCGAGGAGGTGCTCTCCGCACTCAGCGAAGCAATGCATATGGAGGGGGTCGCGGTTGTCCTTATCACCGAAAAGCTCTCCGCCCTCTGTGCAGCAGAGGTGCAGGACCTCAAAATGAATACCCCGATGCCGCTGCTCGTTGTCATTCCCGACCGGCACGGCACCTCGGATATGACTGCCGCGATTTCGCGCTATCTCGCCGAAACCGTCGGTATCCACATCTGAATTTTCTAAGGTATCTCCGATGGATAGATAACGGGGCGCTCGCACGCTTCGCTATGAGTTTGCAAACAAACTCACCCAAACCCCGCTTAAGGACTGTCAGCCCTTAAGAATCCCATTTTGGAAAAAAGAATGAACCGATCTTGTTTCATTCTGCTGACGATGGGATTTCAAAGTGATCGTATTCCTTTGGCGGATTCATGAAATATGCGAAAGTTCAATCTGATCCTCGGGATGCAATACCTTGTTTAACAGTTTCTCTGCTGTTTTGCAGCAGTTACCAATCCATAAAAAATGACCGGACTGGAGTTTTGAAATGGAAGCAAATCAGAAGCTACAGCAGTTCATGGATGCTGTCAGCCGCAGCACCGATGCGGAAATCGCACGCGCAGAGCGTGAGGCGGAGCAGAAGGCAAAGCAATATCTGCTCGATGCCGAAGCGCGCTGCAAGGCGGATTTCGACCGCACACTCGCCGCGGCAAAATCCAGAATTACTGCAAAATATCAGAAGCAAATGTCGCAGGTCGGCTATCAGGGCAAAACGGCATTTCTCAGCCGCCGTCAGTCGCTGCTGATGCAGCTCTTCGGTGAGCTGCGCGAAAAGCTCACGGCATTCACGGCTTCGGAGGACTATCTTCCGTGGCTCAAAAAGCTGCTCAGTACCCATCAGCCGGAAGCCGGTGCAGCGGTTCTGCTGCGTGAGGCGGATATGAAGCTGCAATCCGAGCTGGAATCCGCAGCCGGCGCAGATGTCACATTCCGCGCAGACCCTGCGATCCTGCTCGGCGGACTCTCGATCCTTTCCGCCGACGGCAGACGCTGCGAAAACCATACGCTCGATGAAGCCTATGCAGCGCAGCTTCGCAATTTCTATCGCAATCATAAAATCGGCGGGGGTGACGAATGATGCAGCAGCCTGTGATTTACAGCGTCAACGGCCCTGTTGTAAAGATCCGTAATACAAATGTCTTTTCCATGATGGAAATGGTCTATGTCGGCAACCGCCGCCTGATCGGTGAGGTCATCGGTCTGACGGACGAGGAGACGACAATTCAGGTCTACGAGAGCACATCCGGCCTGCAGACCGGAGAACCGGTTGAGCCGACGGGCGCACCGATGTCGGTCACGCTCGGTCCCGGCATCCTGACCAATATTTTCGACGGCATCGAGCGTCCGCTCCGTGCGCTGGAGGATGCCTCCGGTGCGTTCATCGGCGACGGTCTCGCGGTGCCAATCCTCGATACCGAAAAGGAATACGATGTCTCGATCAAGGTCAAGGTCGGCACGATGATACAGGGCGGCGAAGCCTATGCATCCTGCCCTGAGACCTCCGCGATTCTGCATCTCTGCCTTGTTCCGCCGAATCTTTCCGGCAAGGTTGTCTATGCTGCAAAGGACGGAAAACACCGCATCAACGATGAAATCATCCGTCTCGAGGATGCTGCGGGCAGAGTCCACTCGCTGACGCTCTGCCAGAAGTGGCCGATCCGCCGCGCAAGACCTGCCGCAAGAAGACTTCCGCCCTCCCGCCCGATGATCACCGGTCAGCGTGTCCTTGATACGCTGTTCCCGATCGCAAGAGGCGGCACAGCGGCAATCCCGGGCGGTTTCGGTACAGGCAAAACCATGACACAGCACCAGATCGCAAAATGGTGCGATGCGGATATCATCGTTTATATCGGATGCGGCGAGCGCGGCAACGAAATGACGCAGGTGCTCGAGGAATTCACCGCACTGAAGGACCCGCGCACGGGCAAATCCCTGATGGAGCGCACCGTGCTGATCGCAAATACATCGAATATGCCGGTTGCAGCGCGTGAAGCTTCGATCTACACCGGCATCACACTTGCTGAATACTACCGCGATATGGGCTACCACATCGCGATCATGGCGGATTCCACCTCCCGCTGGGCTGAGGCGCTCCGTGAAATCTCCGGCCGACTCGAGGAAATGCCCGCGGAAGAAGGCTATCCGGCCTATCTCCCCTCCCGCCTCTCCGAGTTCTATGAGCGCACCGGCGCCTATGAGACACTCAACGGCAGAGAGGGCAGCGTCACCGTTATCGGTGCCGTTTCGCCGCAGGGAAGTGACTTCTCCGAGCCTGTCACCCAGAATACACGCCGCTTCGTCCGCTGCTTCTGGGGACTGGACAAAGCGCTCGCCTATGCGCGTCACTATCCGGCGATCAACTGGAACATGAGCTACAGCGAATATCTGGATGATCTCTCGCATTTCTATGAGGCAGAGGTCGATCCGAAGTTCAATGAGTACCGCACCGAAATCAGCGCGCTGCTGAAAGAGGAGCAGTCGCTCATGGATATCGTCCGCCTGATCGGCTCCGATGTCCTGCCCGACGATCAGAAGCTCATCATTGAGATTGCGCGTCTGATCCGTGTCGGATTCCTGCAGCAGAACGCCTATCACGCAGAGGATACCTATGTCCCGCTCGATAAGCAGTTCCGCATGATGGAGCTGATCCTCCATGTCTACCACCGCACCAAGAAGATGATCGCGGAGCATGTCGATCTCGAGGCGATCAAATCGAGCGGCATCATGGAGCTGGTCAGCAAGGTCAAATACGATATTCCGAACCGGCAGCTTGAGCGCTTTGACGCGCTGACGCAGCAGATCGACGGCATGCTCGATGCACTGCGCACAAAGAAAAAGGAGGTGCTGTAACCCATGAGTCTGCAATATTTCGGGCTTCACAGCATCAGCGGTTCGCTGGTTGTCCTTGACCATGTGGAGGGCGCAAAGTTCGACGAAATGGCGCGCATCGTGCTGGATGACGGCACCGAGCGCACCGGCAGAGTCGCGATGCTCGAGGGCGATAAGGCGATTCTGCAGGTCTTTGAGGGCACACACGGGCTCTCGCTGACCAATACCCGCACACAGTTCACCGGCCGCCCGATGGAGCTGCCGCTTTCCGGCGATCTGCTCGGCAGAGTGTTCACCGGCGCAGGCAGACCCGCTGACGGTCTCGGCGAAGTGATGCCGGAGAAATTCGGCGATATCAACGGCGCACCGCTCAATCCGGTGTCCCGTCAGTATCCGAGGAACTATATCCAGACCGGTATCTCCTCGATCGACTGCCTGATGACGCTGATCCGCGGTCAAAAGCTGCCGATCTTCTCCGGTACAGGTCTTTCGCACAACAAGCTCGCTGTCCAGATCGTGCAGCAGGCAAGAATCGCAAAGGATTCGGGCGCGGAGTTCGCCGTTGTGTTCGCGGCAATGGGCATCCAGAATGACGTTGCGGATTACTTCCGCCGCAGCTTCGCCGAGAGCGGCGTTCTGCAGAATGTTGTCATGTTCCTGAACCTCGCGAACGATCCGATTGTTGAGCGTATCATCACGCCGCGCTGCGCACTGACCGCCGCGGAGTATCTCGCATATGAAAAGCACATGCACATCCTCGTAGTCATGACCGACATGACGGCTTACGCGGAGGCACTGCGCGAGTTCTCGTCCTCCAAGGGTGAGATTCCCGGCAGAAAGGGCTTTCCGGGATATCTCTACTCCGACCTTGCCTCGCTTTATGAGCGTGCAGGCATCATTGAGGGCATCGAGGGCAGCGTGACGCAGCTCCCGATCCTGACCATGCCGAATGACGATATCACGCACCCTGTCCCTGACCTGACAGGCTACATCACCGAGGGTCAGATCGTTCTGGACAGAGGTCTGGAGCAGGGCGGTGTCTATCCGCCGATCTCGGTTCTGCCGTCGCTCTCCCGTCTGATGAAGGACGGCATCGGCGAAGGCTACACCAGAGCCGATCACTCCGCCGTCGCAAACCAGCTGTTCGCCTCCTATGCACAGGTGCAGGATGCGCGCTCGCTGGCGTCGGTTATCGGTGAGGAGGAGCTTTCCGCACTGGATAAGCAATATCTCGCCTTCGGCAAATACTTTGAAAAATGCTTCCTCTCGCAGGGCTTCGATGAGAACCGCTCGATGGAGGAAACGCTGGATCTCGGCTGGACGCTGCTTTCGCTGCTGCCGAAATCCGCGCTCGACCGTGTAGACGATCAGGTGCTCGATGCGCATTACGATCCGGATGCCGCTGCCGCCCTGATCCGGAAGGTGGAGGGTTAACGTGGCAAATCAGGTATTCCCGACAAAAGGCAATCTGATGGCAGCCAAGCGCTCTCTGGTGCTCGCAAAACTCGGCTATGATCTCATGGACCGCAAGCGAAATGTCCTGATCCGTGAGCTGATGCAGCTGGTGGACCGCGCCAAGGAGCTGCGCGGCAGCATCGAGAAGACCTATGAAACCGCCTATGCCGAATTGCAGGATGCCAATATCACGCTCGGCGTTGTGGAGCGGTTTGCAAATGCCGTCCCGATCGACGACCGCATCGAGATTGAGACACGCACCGTCATGGGCGTTGAAATCCCGAAGGTCACGCATCCCGATGAACTCGAGGTGCAGGTGCCCTATGGCTTCCTCGATACCAATGTGCAGCTGGACGAAGCCTATGCCGCGTTCTGCAGGGTGCGCAATATGACGCTGATCCTTGCAGAGGTGGACAGCGGCGTGTTCCGGCTGGCAACAGCGATTCAGGCGACGCAGCGCCGTGCAAACGCGCTGAAAAACGTCCTGATCCCGCGCTACAGCGAAATCATCCGGACAATCTCCGATGCACTTGAGGATAAGGAGCGCGAGGAATTCACCCGCATGAAGATCATCAAGGCAACGAAATGAGGTATCGCTCTGCGATGATTTAGAATGGAGTTCCGCTCCAAACCCCGCCAAAGAAATATGGATACAGTTTGAAAAGCAATCATAAAATCACATTCTAAAAGGATCAAACCATGAAAACATTTGACGGGCTGATTCCGCCCGAACAGCGCGCCGCTTTCAATGAGCAATTCATCGGCGGCGCGGTTCCTTTCTTCTCTTATGCAACAGAAAAGTGCGCAATCGACGGAATTCTCGCTGCTGCGCACTTTTTTACACCTGATTTTACCTTAATCGGCGACTGCGTCTTTCTGACGGCGATCATGCCGCCCGATTTTGATGAAGCCGCCTACCGCGAAATGGAACAGCGGTATCACGGCGACCATTCCGCAATGGAGCGCTGGGTCAATGCGTGGTCGGTCGGGGATTATTTCCTCAACGCCGATCCGGAATACATGGACGATGAACAGATCCTCACCGCCTTCACGGACTGCCTGCAATATTACTGGGGACAGCGCTTAAAGCAGCTCTTTCCCGACCGCGATTTCATCTTTGAAACCGGCTATGAGATCGAGGGCGAGCTCGGATACAGCATCACATTCTATCAAAGCCGTTGCCGGTAGAACCGGCAGCCATTTTCTAAAGTATTCCGGATGCGTCTTGCGTATCGGAATGCAGTGTGTTTCCGTCAGCACTTACGCAAGGGAGAACTGGTATCTATGGAAATACAACTGATACAGAACGAGCATCCGCTCTGGGAAAAGACCGCGTGCTTTGCCGAAAGCTGCGCATGGCGTACAGGAGCATTCCTTGCCGAACGGATGCGCGAAAACCGGTTTCAGCCGTGGGAGCGCGTGATCATTGCGCTGGACGGCGAACAGATCGCCGGATTCTGCACGATCACCGAAAAGGATGAGCTGCCTGACGATGCTCCGTTTTCGCCGTTCATCGGGTTTGTATTCGTGGATGAACGGTACCGCGGAAACCGGCTCTCCGAGCGCATGATCCGGTCTGCGCTCGGCTATGCAAAGGAGACCGGCTGTCAGGCTGTGTACATCGTGAGCGGCGAACAGGGCTTATACGAAAAATACGGCTTTGAAAAGATCGGCGATTTTGAAACGGTCTACGGCACAGCCGAGCAGCTTTTTCAGATCGCCGTCTGAGATTACAAAGGAGAACATGATATGAGCAGAGTTGTTACAGTCGCTGCCGTGCAGATGCAGTGCAGCGCCGATCCGGCGGAAAGCCTTGCCAAAGCAGAGCAGGCAATCCGCAAGGCTGCCGCAGACGGCGCACAGATCATTCTGCTGCCGGAGCTTTTCGAGCGGCAGTATTTCTGTCAGGAGCGCCGCTATGAATATTACGCATTTGCGCAGAAAACCGAGGAGAATCCGGCTGTGCGCCGCTGCATGGAACTTGCAAGGGAGCTCGCTGTGGTGCTGCCCGTCAGCTTCTATGAGCGCGACGGAAACCGCCTGTTCAACTCCGAGGCGATCATCGACGCCGACGGCACGCTGCTCGGTGTCTACCGCAAAACGCATATCCCCGATGACCACTACTATCAGGAAAAATTCTACTTCACGCCCGGCAACACCGGTTTCCTGACATGGAAAACGCGCTATGCGACGATCGGCGTCGGCATCTGCTGGGATCAGTGGTTCCCGGAGACCGCGCGCTCGCTTGTCCTGAACGGCGCAGAGCTGCTCTTTTTCCCGACGGCAATCGGTTCGGAGCCGATCCTCGAGACAGACAGCGAACCGCACTGGCAGACCACGATGCAGGGACACGCAGCGGCGAATATCACGCCGGTGATTGCTGCAAACCGCATCGGGCTGGAGACCGTCACACCCTGTGCAGAGAACGGCATGCAGGAATCCGCGCTCCGCTTTTACGGCTCCTCGTTCATCACAACGGAAACCGGCGCAATTGCGGCGCAGGCATCCCGCGATGCAGAAGCCATCGTGATGCACAGCTTCGATCTCGATGAAATCGCGCAGGCAAAGCTCGACTGGGGACTCTTCCGCGACCGCCGTCCGCACTGTTACGGCGCGATCACAACCGAATAAAAAACAATCCGCGAAACCAAAGCATTTGCTTCGATTTCGCGGATTTTTTCATCTCAATAGCAGGGAACCAGAATTGCCGCATCATTCTGCAGCTGCGTTTCAGCAGGTGTCTCACTGCTCTGCGGCGTCTGGCTGCTTGTCGGCATATTCGAGAGATACGGATTTTTCAGCGCGCCGGCTTTGTACTGCTCCAGCAGCACATCCATCACATCATAGAAAGTGCCGTCATACTTTGCAAAGAACGATTTGAACGGATCCTCGGTATATTTTTCGAGGTATTCCGGAATCGTGCCGTCCTGCTCGTATGCAGGGAAGACCGTATCCTGTTCAAGCACAAGCTGACCGAAATCCTCAATGATCGTCGAGCTGTACGGCAGGATATCCCGCACGGAAAAGAGCACTGCGCCGATCATCAGAATGCAGAGCCCCGAACACACAATGCCGGTGACGGCAAGCCCTGTGCCGTCTCTGCGCTTTGCCAGCGAAATGATACCGAGGATCAGTGCAAGCGGTGCGGTGATGAATGTAATGCAGGCACAGCAGCACAAGCCGATGAGGCTGACAAAGCCGAGGATCATCGCTGCAACTGCAAGCCCCGATTTGCGTTTCTGCTGCGGCGGCGTGATGGTCACATCAACACCCTCATAGCCGCGCGGATTTTGATTCTGTTCCATAATTCACACTCCTGATTCGGTCAGACGTCCATTTCCCAGTTCCAGTTGCGCAGCGGCAGCTCCGCAAGGTCATAGGGTGTCCGCTGATAAACACAATAATTGAGCCAGTTGGAAAACATCAGATTTGCATGGCAGCGCCACGAGAAACGCGGCATCTCTGCCGGATCGTTATGCGGGAAATAATTGAACGGCATCTCGATCTCCAGCCCCTTTTCCTTATCGCGGAAGTATTCCGAGGCGAGGGTATTGCGGTCATATTCCGAATGTCCGGTGATGAAATACTGTCTGCCGTTGCGGTTCGCGACGATGTGGACACCGGAAAGCTCCGAGCTTGTCAGAATCACGAGCTCCTTTACCTTTTCGATATCCGCTCTGCGCACCTCGGTGTGTCGGGAATGCGGCACATCAAAGACATCATCGAATCCGCGCAGCAGCAGCGATTTTTTGACCTCCGCCCGATGCGGAAAGATGCCGAACATCTTTTTCGGGAGCTGATACTTCGGCACGCCGAAGTGATAATAGAGACCCGCCTGCGCACCCCAGCAGATATGCAGCGTGCTGAACACATGGGTCTTGGACCACTCCATCAGCTCGCAGATTTCCTGCCAGTAATCGACCTCCTCAAAGGGGAGCTGTTCAACCGGTGCACCGGTGATGATCATGCCGTCATAGAATTTGTCACGAATCTCCGTCAGCGTGGTATAGAACGCATCCATGTGGCTCTGCGAGGTATTCTTGGAAACATGCGATTCCATGCGCAGCAGCGAGATATCCACCTGAATCGGCGTATTGCTCAGCAGGCGCAGGAGCTGCAGCTCCGTCTCAAGCTTTTTGGGCATGATATTGAGCACAAGAATCCGCAGCGGACGAATATCCTGATGCGCCGCGCGGTCGCTGTCCATGACAAAGATATGTTCATTGAGAAGCGCCTGATAGGCAGGCAGCTCCGGCGAAATACAAATCGGCAAAAAAACTGCTCCTTTCTGTCCCCTGCAATAAAATGGGGAAATGACCGCCGGTCTTTCACAGCGGTCACCCGAAGCATTTTCATTGCAAGATTCTGTTATACGGGATGAATCTGCTTTTCGGCATTCCCGTGGACGCCGTCGAGACCGAACATCTTGTCGCGGCGCTTTTCAAAGAATTTGACTGCAACCTGACCGAACTGCGCATAGGAGAGAACATCCTCCTCCTGCGTGATCCACTCAGCGCACTCCTCTTTCAGCTTATCGAGCTCCGGCTCGAGCAGGTCTGCCGGACGGCAGGTGATCGGCTCCTGATCCTTGAGGATCATCTTCTGGAATTCCGGATCAATCGGGAGCGGTGTTTTGCCGTATTCGCCGCGCACCATTGCTCTGAATTCCTTGGTGACCATCTTGTAGCGTTCGCCGCCGATGATGTTGAACACAGCCTGTGTGCCGACGATCTGCGAGGTCGGGGTAACGAGCGGCGGGAAGCCTGCATCCTTGCGGACACGCGGAACCTCCTCGAGAACCGCCGTCAGCTGATCCTCCTTGCCTGCCTGCTTGAGCTGCGAGAGCAGGTTGGAGAGCATGCCGCCCGGAACCTGATAGATCAGCGTCTTTGCATCGGTTGCCAGCATCTTCGGATCGAGCAGACCGGATTTGATATACTTTTCGCGCAGTTCCATGAAGAACGGACGCAGCTCGCTCAGCTTGACAAGGTCAAGACCGGTATCATATTCGGTGCCTGCAAATGCCGCGACCATAGATTCGGTCGGTGCATGGGAGGTGCCGAGTGCGAGCGGGCTCATTGCGGTGTCGATGACATCAACGCCTGCTTCTGCAGCCTTCATCAGGCACATCGAAGCGAGACCGGAGGTGTAGTGCGTATGTAGCTGGATCGGCAGCTTGGTGACCTTCTTCAGTGCCTTGACGAGCGACTCTGCACGGTAGGGCGTCAGCAGCGCAGCCATATCCTTGATGCAGATCGAATCCGCACCGGCGTTCTCGATCTGCTTTGCATAGTTGACATAGTACTCATCGGTGAAGACCTCACCGGTTGTGAAGCTCATTGCGACCTGCGTATGTGCGCCCTCTTTCTTTGCCGCTTTGATCGCGGTTTCGAGGTTGCGGATATCATTCAGCGCATCAAAGATACGGATGACATCAATGCCGTTTGCAATGGACTTCTGCACAAAATACTCGACAACATCATCTGCATAGTGGCGGTAGCCCAGCATGTTCTGACCGCGGAACAGCATCTGCAGCGGCGTATTCGGCATGTTCTTCTTGAGGATGCGCAGTCTCTCCCACGGATCCTCATTCAGGAAGCGCAGGCAGGAATCGAAGGTTGCGCCGCCCCAGCACTCAATCGAGCGGAAGCCGATCTTATCGAGCTCCGGCAGGATCGGGAGCATTTCATCCGTTGTCATGCGCGTTGCAATCAAAGACTGATGCGCGTCACGCAGTACGGTTTCTGTAATTCCAATTTTCGCCATAATCGTTCACACTTTCTCTCAGCCGAGCACGGCAAGTGCATCGCCCGGGTTGACGCTGCTGCCCTTTGTCGTGTTGACTGCGAGCACGGTGCCGTCTTCCGGTGCAACGATATCATTTTCCATCTTCATTGCCTCGAGGACAAAGAGAACCTGTCCCTTTGTGACGCTGTCGCCCGCCTTGCACTTGACGTCAAGGATGGTGCCGGGCATCGGAGCGGAGACCGGTGTGCCGTCTGCTGCGGAGACAGCCGGAGCTGCTGCCGGTGCAGGGGCTGCTGCCGGAGCCGGAGCTGCCGCTGCTGCGGGTGCTGCTGCAGCCGGAGCCGCTGCTGCCGGTGCTGCACCTGCGCCGAGTTCCTCGACAACAACATCATACTGCTTATTATTTACGGTTACACGAAACTGCTTGCTCATGAGTTTATCCTCCTGATTTCTAGTAATTCACGATATCATTCACGCTCGTCGGCGCTGCGGGCTTTGCCGCAAACGCAAATCAGAACGGGATATTGCTGTGCTTCTTCGGCAGATTGGAAACGCGCTTGCCCTCGAGCAGATCGAGCGCATCCACGATCGCCTGACGGGTCTCACCGGCAGTGATCACAGCGTCGATCGCACCGATCTGTGCAGCCTTTTCTGCAGATGCGAGCGTGGACTTGTATTCAGCTGCAAGCTCCTTGCGCTTTGCAGCGACATCGGCAGCGCCCTTGAGCTTCTCGTGCCAGAGGAACTCGACTGCGCCCTCGGGACGCATCGGTGCGATTGCCGCATCATTCCATGCGAGGACATAATCGCTGCCTGCGCCTCTGCCTGCGATTGCAGAGAATGCAGCGCCGCATGCTTCACCGGCAATCAGTGCGATCTTGATCGTGGTTGCCTCGGCATATGCGCCGCAGAGCTGGGTCATCGCACGGAGCGAGCCGTTTCTTGCAGCGTCGGTATCGGCAGCAAAGCCGATTGTATCGAGCACAGTCAGCACCGGAATGGAGAATGCATCGCAGGTGCGGACAAAGCGTGCCATTTTCGCGGAATCGTCAGCGGTGAGCGCCTCCGCAGATCTGCATGTGGTGATGATGCCGACAGCCTGACCGCGGACGGTTGCGAGCGCCGTCTCGACGGAGGTGCCGAATTCGGTATAGAGCGGCAGCAGGGAGCCTGCATCCGCAATGCCCTCGAGCAGCGTATCCTTTGTGCAGGATGCTGCGGGCTCATCATATTCTGCGATCGGAGCGCCTGCGAGATTGTTTGCAGGGAGCTTGCGCAGCAGCGATTTGACCTGCTCTGCGGCATCCTTGTCATCCTTGCAGACAGCAGCGACGATACCAGCCTTTGCGGCGGTCTCCGGCTTTGCAGCATCGGTGCCGAAGGGCGGTGTCAGATAGAGCTCTGCGGATTCGGTCGCAAGGACAAAATCCGCCTCGGCAGCGAGCAGTGCCGCACTGCCTGCGCAGACGCCTGCGACAACCGAGATCTGCGGCACGACGCCGGAAAGCTTTGCAGCGCAGGCAATCAGCTTGCCGTAGGCTGTCAGCGAATCGGCGGTACCGTCCACATAAACGCCGTTGGAATCAAAGATTCCGATGAGCGGTGTGCCGGTTTTTGCAGCGAGCGAATAGAGCCGCTTGATTTTGCCGGCGGTATTTTTCCCCATGACGCCGTCATTGACATCCGGTGCCTGTGCAAAGGCGCAGACAGCCTGTCCCTCAACATAGCCGTGTGCGCAGATGACTGCAGCCGGTGCGTCCTTTTCAGTCCGCAGCGCATCGAGCTCGGTGAACACACCGCCGTCGAACAGCGCGCTGAGACGTTCTCTTGCTATTGTTCCGATCTTTTCCATAGAAACGTACGCATCCTTTCGTGGTTCCGTTATCAGTCCATACTGGAATCCATACTGTATTATTATACCATATATCCGTGCAAAAATCAAGTCTAAATTCCGGAGATCGTGCGGCAGTTTTTCGGTGATTCTGCAACAGACAATCTGTACTTTTCACGTGATTTTCCTGTGATTTACCGCATTTCGTTTCCGGGGATCGCAGAAAAACCAAAGCCGCCCGATTCACGATGAATGGAGCGGCTTTCTTATATTCATACATAAACATGGGGTCTGGGGTCAATGACCCCAGCGAGGGGGTTGGTGGCGAGATAGCCCCCATTACAAATCATCGCGGAGCGATACCGCTGTCATTCGATCTCGAGCGCGATATAGGCGGTGTTCGGGTGGATGACGAGGTTTTCATCGAGCCGGACGGAGAAATCCGTGAGCTGCTCCTTCGCCGCCTGATACACATCGCCTGCCTTGCCGGCAAGACAGTCATCGGTGAGCAGACCGGTGATCTGGTGCTCATCCGCCTTTGTCGCCTTCATCCAGACTTCGTCCGAATCGCCGTCCGCTTCCACGCGCACGCACGCATACGCATTCTCCGGCGCTTTTTCAACCAGCACGGCAAAAATCCCGATGCGCTCCTGTGCAAGCGCCGCGATCTTGCGCCCCGTTGCGATATAGCTGCCGTAGCAGAATGTATCGAACTCGGCATCTGTGATCGCATTCAGACGCCTGCGGCGCTGCGAGCCGTCCGGCGCCTCGCCGTCATAGAGATACAGCACGGCATTGTCATCCAGATCGGCAGCATCATCGCCGAGCATTTCCATACGCAGCGCCATGCCGCCCGCATCGTTTGCGGGATAATCCGCCTTCGCCTCAGATACCGGCACCCATGTGCAGACAACCGAGGAATTATCATTTTTGCGCACAACCTCAAACGGCTCTTTCGCATCGGTCATCTCCTCGCGCAGCAGAATCCGCTCAACCGCAAAGCAGAGCATATCGCAATAACGCGGGAAGTTCTGCTTGGTCGCATCGAGAATCTCAATCTCGCGGAGACCGCAGCAGCGCAGTCCCTCGGTGCGGATCCAGAGCGCATCGGAATCCGGCCCGCCGTGCAGCTGCAGATTATAGAGATAATCGACCAGCGGTGGCACATCGCTCTGCGCCTGCATGACAACCCACCCCGCAGGCAGCAGCTTGCGGCGGGAATAATCGAGATATGCGATTGCGCCGGGGAACAGCAGGTTCATCAGCCGGAGCTGGAAATGCAGCGCCAGATCAGGCTGTTTCTCCTCAAACGGCATGATGCACAGCACAACGCCCTCTGCATTCGAGACAGCCTCCGCCAGATCGTCGGAGATCGGCGACGCAGGACGGAAATCCTCCACCGGCGGCACCGGCTGGCAGACGAGCATCAGCTGATAGATTTCGTCCGTGACCTTTTCCAGAATCTGGAAAGCGAGCAGTCCCTGTGCCGGTTCGGTCTTGGAAAGCTCGACTGCAAATCTGCCGTCATTTTCAAGTGTTCTGGTCACGCTCTCGACGGTCAGCTCATCGGGCAGCGTTGTGCAGACCGCAGCAATCGTCGAGGGAACCTGCTCGGCATCGCCGTGGATGAAATCCGTTACAGCGCTGTCATAGGCGAGCACATCCGCATCCAGCTGATCAATCAGGGCGGTGTTGCCGTTGCGCGCATCGAGCTTCTTTGCGAGCGATGACGCCTCATCGTAAAAATACCGCATGAGTTCCTGGGGATCATAGTGATGCTCCGCATTCCAGAGCGGGAATTCCTGCGGCAGCACAAGCCCGACGGATTCCATCTTCATGCAGGCAAACAGGAAATATGCGCCCCTTGCAAAATGATAACGCATCCAGTGATTGCGGCAGTTCAGGTAATTGCGCAGCTCATGGCGGAAGATCGTTGTGCCGGTCTGAAGGTCGATATTGCCGTAGAGGAACAGCAGCGTGCCGATCTCGCGGAGCATATCCATGCGGTGCTTGACCAGCGGATACAGCCGCTTTGCGAGCTTGCGCGCATCGCCGAAATCGCCCTTGCGTATATCATATTCGATCCATGCGGCATAGGTGGTCTCGGGAACCTCGCCGCAGTGCTGTTCGCCGGAGAAAATCGGCTTGCCGATCTCGCGCGCCTTTTCCGGCTGATCGAGCAGCAGCGCAATGCGGACATCGTGCGAGGTCTCGCAGGCGGTACAGTCCTTGAGATCATCCGCCGGATAGTCACGGTATTTTCCGTATTCCTCTGCGGGCAGCAGATTGCCTGTCTGCTCGGAGATGTTTTCGCGCATGTAGTAATAGGTGCGCAGGGAGCGCCCTGCGGATTCCAGACGCTTGCGGAAATCCTCGAGGAACGATTCGATCTGTTCCAGCGAGACATGATAGAAATTCTGCGAATTCTCGATCACGAGCTTATAACTCCACATCAGATCATAGAAATATTCATCATCCGCCTGCAGCTCCTCGTTCCGGTCATAGATCGCGACCATTTCGGGGAAGATGATCAGCGAATCGACATCATCGCCTTCAAAAGTGGATTCGTTCAGCAGGCGCTCGCGGAACCGGAAGCTCCATTCGTCATTCTTTGCTTCATCGGCGGCATGGATCGCCTTTTTGATCGCGCGCAGACGGGGCGCGCCGTGTTCCAGTGCCTGATATTCTGCAATGTATTGTTCTGCATCAAACATCGTTCATTCCTCCGTTTATCCGTTTGGCTGTACCGGTTTGTCAAATTCCGCCTGCAGGAAGTCGAGCATCTGCTGAAAGCCCTCCTCCGAGACGGGATATTCGGCAGTTGCCTCGATCACGCCGCGTTCCTCCGCGATCTCAAAGCAGATATCCTGCCGCCAGACCGCGATATGCAGCATGCCCTCCGCGGGCTCCACGCGATAGCGCAGATGTCTGCGGCTGCCGGTGTGAATATTGCCGACTTCAAAATAAAACACCTTCGGGATATCAAACGCATTCCGCGGCTGATGCTCCTCCATATGCGGCACCTCCTGATATGACTTGCCCCCGCGGGATCTGCGGGGGCGGCGCTGTTAATTTTCGACTTTGATCGGCGAAGCTTCGGCGTTGAGCGCGTCCTCAATCTCCGAATAGATGCTGTAGAGATCGCCTGCGCAGATTTCCAGCTTGCGGGCGATATGTGCATCGAGCTCAAGTGCCTCACGCAGCTCATTGAGCGCTCTGCGTTCTGCCGGATCCTCGAATCCGTCGCAGATTGCAAAGGTGTAAAGCTCCATATAGACCTTGCGCTTGCTGACTTCATTCAGCTGCGACATGGTGTGTCTTGCAGCGGCAGCGGCTGCTGCGTCATAGGTAAAGCCCGGAATGCCGAGCGTGGCTGCATAGTCAGCGAGCAGTGCATCCTCCTCCGCCGTGACGATGCCGTCCTCCTCGACGAGTTCAGAAGCGAGCGTCAGAAACGCCTCTGCTTCGATGCGTTCAAATTCATGCAAAAACAGCACAGATCATCCCATCCTTTCGTTTTATGCTTCATCAAAGGCAAAAGCCTAAACCCAGTATACCACACTTCCGCCGAAAATGCAAGTGCTGCGCCGAAGAAAAGCGCAGGATGCCGCAAAAAAGAGGAGCAGGATTCTGCATCCGGCTCCTCTTTGCGGATATTCTGTTACGGGGCATCGGGTGCCTTCGGATTCTTGGTCAGTTCATACCAGCTCGGGTTCTTGCTCGCCATGCTCTGAACATAGTAGTTCAGGACAAGCTGTGCATCGGTAACGTCCACCGTTTCGTCGCCGTTTGCATCGCAGAACAGTCCGGTATCCTGGACGGGCTGCGGTGCGGGCTTCTCACCGATGGATTTGAAGATGACATAGCTTTTCTCGCCCAAATTCTTATCTCTGCGCTCACAGTAAGCCTGTGCGGTGCTGCCTTCATAGCCGTAAATTGTCAGCGGCTTTTCCGCAGTGCCGTAGATGTTGCCGATCTCGCATTCCGGATTCTCAAAGGTCACGGATTCGAGATTTGTGCAGCCGGAGAAAATCTGTCCTGACGTAACCTTATTCACGCTCTTGGGGAAAGTGATCTCCGTCAGCGATGTGCATTTTGCAAATGCGCTGCCGCCGACAGACTTGATGCCGTCGCCGATGGTGACGGATGCAAGCGCCGCACAGCCGGAAAATGCGCTGTCCGGAATATCGGTCACAGAGCCCGGAATCGTGATGGATTTCAGCGATTCACTGTCTGCAAATGCATAGGCTCCGAGCGTCGAAACAGTATCCGGGAGCTGGATGCTTTCCAGTCTGGTGCAGTTACGGAATGCCGAACTGCCGATCGTCATAAGTCCTTTCGGCAGTTTGACAGTTGTCAGACTGGTGCATGACAGAAATGCAGCATTCGGCAGTGTCACCAGTTCGCCCTCAAATGTAACAGTTTTCAGGTTCTTTTTCAGTTCGCAGAACTGATTCGGCAGAATCGTGACGCTTGCAGGGATCGTCAGTCCGGTGATGTCGCTGCCGGAATAGTAGAAATTCGACGTGACCGCCGTGACAGGCAGATCCTTACCCTCAACGGCAATGGCTGCCGGAATCCTCACATCGCCCTGCACGGCGTTTGTGCATCCCGTGATCTCGCAGTGGGCATCATCATAGTTAAATCTCCAGCCGTCGGCAGTGGTAGAGGTTGCGGCGGATGCGGTCAGCGCCTGCCGCGTTTCAAAATACTGCACAGCCGGATAGGCTGCCATGCCGAGCGCGAGACCTGCTGCAAGGCTGACTGAAATCAATGTTTTTCTGTTCATGGTTCCATCCTCCTGATATAGTGATCCGGACATATATCCGATGCATCTATTATATCAGGACAAAACGGAATGCGCAAGCCTTTTGCAAAAAAATGTAAAAAATGCGCAGATTTGAATGTATCTGCGCATAAAATCATATCACATCGCCGGATCGGCATGTTCCTGCGGCTGACTGACATACGCCGCGATTGCCTGCAGGAACGCCTCGCCGTATTTATCCATTTTGTATTTGCCGACGCCGGAAATCGCGAGCATTTCCTCCTCATTGGAAGGGCGCTTGTTGCACATATCGCGCAGCGTTGCATCCGAAAAGACGATATACGCCGGTACGAATTCCTTTGCCGCAAGCCGTTCGCGCACGCGCCGGAGCACCTGAAACATCGCCTCATCGACGCCGTAATCCGGCATGTTGGCAAGCTTCTGCTCGCGCCTTGTCTGCTTGAGATCACGCACCGGCAGCGACATCATAACCTGCTCCTGCCCGCGCAGCACGGCATTCGCCTTTGCCGAAAGCGAGAGCGTCGCATACTGGCTGGTATCCATGCGCAGATAGCCGCGGGAGATCAGGATATTGACCATGTGCTCAAGCTGAATCCGCGAGACATCGCCGAGCAGCCCATAGGTCGAGAGCGTCTGATAGCCCGCCTCCTTGAGGGATTTGGTCTCCTTCCCCTGCAGGATATCGCAGAGCATCCGGCTGCCGCAATGTCTGCCGCGCTGTGCAACGCGGAACACGCAGGAGAGAATCTTCTGCGCCGGAACCGTTGCATCGAGCGTCTCCGTCTCCGCAAGACAGCTGCCGCAGTTGCCGCAGTGCGTCGGGGCGGTCTCGCCGAAATACCGCAGGATGAAATGCCGCAGACAGTCCGTCGAGCTGCAGTACTGCACCATCGTATGCAGGCGGTCGAAATCGCGCTGCCGCAGCAGATTGCGCTGTTCGGGCGTCAGGCGGTCATTCTCCTGATCGGACTGCTCGATCAGAAAAGTGTTCGTGCGGATATCCTGCGGACTGTAGAGCAGCGTACACTCCGCCGGCATGCCGTCTCTGCCTGCTCTGCCCGCCTCCTGATAATACGCCTCCATGCTCTTTGGCATATTGTAATGCACAACGAACGAGACATTGGATTTGTCAATGCCCATGCCGAACGCATTGGTCGCGGTGATGATCTGCACCTCATCGCGCAGGAACGCCTCCTGATTGGCGGTGCGCTCCTCGGCGGAAAGCCCCGCGTGATAGCGCACAGCGGGGAACCCGTCTGCGCAGAGCTTGGAGCAGACCTCATCGGTCAGCCGCCGTGAAATGCAGTAGATGATGCCGCTCTTGTTTTTGTTCCGTTTGAGAATCTGCAGCAGCGCATCATATTTTTTCGCGGGGCGCTCAACAATCCACCGCAGATTTCTGCGGTCAAAGCCGGTGACAAGCTCCGTCGGTTCATGCAGATCGAGCAGCCGCCTGATATCATCGCGGACTGTCTGCGTGGCGGTCGCGGTGAATGCCGCAACAACCGGTCTGCGCGGCAGCTCGGCGAGGAACTCCGTGATCCGCAGATAGCTCGGGCGGAAATCCTGTCCCCACTGCGAAAGGCAGTGCGCTTCATCAACGGCGACCATTGTAATCGCCACGGAATCGGTCAGCGAGAGGAAGGATTCCGTCAGCAGACGCTCCGGTGCCGCATAGAGCAGCCGCACGCCGCCGCTGCGGACGGCATCGAGCGCGGCAAAATACGCCGCCTGATCCTGATTGCTGTGCAGACAGACTGCCGGTATCCCCGCATCGCGCAGTGCCGCGACCTGATCCTGCATCAGCGAGATCAGCGGCGAGACAACAATCGTGAGCCCGGGCATGAGCATTGCCGGCACCTGATAGCAGATCGACTTTCCGGCGCCTGTCGGCATGATGCCGAGCACATCGCCGCCGGAGAGAATCTGCCGGATCAGCGTCTCCTGCCCCTCGCGGAAGCTGTCATAGCCAAAATATTCCTTCAGGATCGAATGGGGTGTCTGCTGCATAAACGGTAAACTTCCTTTTCTTGATCTGAACACGACAAAATCGCCTGACGCAGTTTTCCGCGCAGGCGATTCTGATGATTTACTTGTTCGGGAGCTGCAAAATCGCGTCCCATGCATCTCTTGCAGAGATGTCCGAATTCTTGAGCTTCGAGCTGACATAATACTGCAGGATCAGCTGTGCATCCGCAATATCGACCATGCCGTTGCCGTCTACATCGGCGATTCCCGCAGGCAGTGCAGCGGTCTCATCCGCATTGCTCTGAACCATTGCGGTCTTCATGTAGGCATTCATGACCATGATCGCATCCATCGGATCGGTGCTGCCGTCTTCATTGACATCGCCGAGATGCTCCCAGTCCACAGTCTCCACGCAGATCTCATAGTCATAGCGGACATTGCCCTTCTGCGCGGTAATGACCGCCCTGCCCGGCTTTCTGGTGACCGCAATGCCGTCCCAGATCAGCACGGCGACTTCCGGATCGCTGGTGCTCCATGTAAACTGCTCTGCGTTTGCGAGCGGCAGGAAAATGGGCGTATCCACGCCGTATTCATAGATGACATCCGTGCTCACCGATACCGGCTCCGTCTCGGTGCTGACCGGTTCCGCAGCAGGCAGCGCTGTTGAAGTGGCTGCCGCGGTGGTCGGAGCGGTTGTTGCGGCGGTTGTTGTGGTGGTCGCGGCGGTGGTGGTTGTGGTTGTTGTGGTAGTGGTAGTTGTTGTGGTTGTAGTCGTGGTGGTAGTAGTTGTTGTGGTTGTGGTGGTGCTGGTGGTAGTCGTCGCGGCTGCCGTCTTTGTTGTGACAGCAGGCACGGTATACGCGGTGTTGACCTCACCCAGCATACCGCTGCCGGTGCTGAAACTCATGCCGTACATCGACTTGTAAACGGATGCATCCGGCTGAATGACCTGACAGATGCCGCGGTTTTTACCGGTTGTGAAGCGGTTGTTGAACCGTTCATAGGTGAATGTATTGAGCTCGATGGCGCCCTGCCCGTTGGCATTGCCCTCGAGGATTGTAATCGTGGTGTCGGTGTAGCCGAGCAGGATCATCGAGTGACCTGCACTGCCGTTGAAGCTGAGGTCATAGTTTGCAGTGGTGCGGATATAAGCACCCGGCATGACCTTGTTTGCGTAGAGCAGTTCCGGCGTCAACTCCCGGACGCCGCTGAGCACATTGCGGAGCAGCTCTGTATCGCTGCCGCCGTTTGCCGGCATAGCGCCGAACAGAACGCTGTAAACGCCCTGCGCGTAGATGTAGCACTGCATTCCGCTCCAGCCGTATCCGTTGGCATTGACGAAGTACGTCTGCCATGTGTTCAGCGCGGAGCCGACCGGCAGCGAGACCGGTGTAGTCAGTGCGTAATCGGCATAGACACCGCAGTTTCCCGCGATGATTGCCTGTACCTTCGCTGCAAAGGATGCAGAATCGGTGTACTGTGTACCCGCGGGCGTAACAGCCTCCGCAGATACGGTTGCGAGTCCGGCAGCGGATACCGGAGCACCGGCGACCGGTGCGGCAATGATTCCCGGCAGCATACAGCACATGGCTGCGGCGGCCAGAATCCGTTTCATTTGTTCTCTCATGGGTTCGGTTACCTTCTCTTTCCTGGGCTTGTACTGATTGTTTCGGTCAGTTGCAGGTGGTCCCGATCATTCCCTCTGTCTATTTAATTATGTTCCTGGTCAATGGCCAATTGGATTGCAGTTACTGTTCTTGTTTGTATTATCTGTATCTCTGTTTTTGTATCAGGATGCACTTCCGGATTGCCGGAGCGCATCCCCATTATAGCAGATTATTACAAATCTGTCAAGTATTGGTTTCAGCGTGTAACCGTCCGGCAGCAAGAAAAGCCTGTTTCAGATTCGGCGATTTACCTTGAATTTGCGTTAAAACTTGTGCATCCCTTACAAATCGGCGCTCTCATTTTTTCGCAGTTCGCCAAAATCCGGCGCCTAAAAAGTTACAGCCGGTTACAAAGCGGTTACAGAGAACCGCAAAAGAGGATACAATCCGACAGCCAAAGAACATTATCGGACAGTATATTTTGTGCGATATTATACATTCTGTTCAATTTTGTCCGATTTTCTCATGCAATCCGCAGTGAAAATCGCATTTTGGTTACAGACAAGCCGACGGCAGAGAGCCGAAAAAAAAAGAAAGCCGCCAAGTCACGCAATACGCGGATTCGGCAGCTTTCTAATATCAATACACAAATGAACAGCGCAGCATTTTTAATCCGTCGGAGACGCCGCTTTTTTCGCAGATCTGCGTGCGGCTTTTTCGGCTTTGCGGTGCTGTCTGCAGGCGGGTTTCCAGGCATCATATGCCGCACAGTAAACGCGGTAGACACGGTCCGCGGTTTCGGCATCGCAGCGCTCAGCATAAACGGCAGATTCAAATCCGCTGAGCAGCTCATTCAGATCCAGCTGCAGAAACGCAGATTTCTCCGCGCAGAGTGTCCGCGCCGTTTCCGCCGGATCCGCATGCCACTGCCTGCGCAGTCTTGCAAACGCCTCCGTGACGGCTGCCGCATCGCGGTTTCTGCGGAATTTGCGCCGGAACAGCTTTTCGCGCAGCATCGGGATCAGCCACTTCAGCAGCAGAAGCAGCACCAGTGCCGCCCCGAACAGGATCAGTCCGGAATACTGCAGCGTTGCAAGAATGTTGACCTTGGTCTTCTGCGCGTCGATCACATTGCCGGAGGTCGCATCAAGCATCATCCAGCCGTAGCCGGGCGTATAGACATCGACAAATGCGTGACCGTGATCGGTTGTGATGACATAATCATACTGACCGCGAGTCAGCCGGTTATCCGGCTCACTCATCTGGTATCCCTCAACATAACGCACGGTCAGACCGGCGGCGCGGCAGAGCTCGGTCATCGCACTTGCATATTCATAGCAGACGCCGATTTTTGTATCCAGCAGGAAGGTCTCGACGTTCTCCGCATCGGATTTTCGATAATCCAGCGAGTATACAAAATCCTCGCCGAACCGCAGATAATCGCGGATCGCCATTGCCTTGTCATAATCGGACTCCAGCCCGTCTGTCAGTTGCTCAGCCAGTTCACGAACTCGCTCCGGTGTCTGACTTTCTTTCTCGCATTCCGCACTATATTCCGCTGCAAACTCGGCCGCACGCAGCGCATCCTCCAGAATTGCATGTGCCGCCGGATCATCCGACATCCGCTGCATTGCATCCGAAAGCAAACGAATCCAGGTTTCATTATGAACCGAATGCATCAGCGTCTGTGCCGTTTCAGTGCCGGCATAACGCTCCGAGAGATAATCCAGCGTGTAGCTCTCACCGAGATACATTGTGTCCGAATAGCGGAAGAGCACACCGCTCCGATTCATGTAAGCCCGGACACGATCATTCAAATAGTTGAAGATCTCTGCATTCTTCACATGCAGCGGCGCCGGGAATACCATGAATTTTCCGTATGTCGCTGATTCCACTTTCAGTTGGTAATAATATTCATCAAAGGACTCTTCCGGTAATGCGGCAAACATTTCGAGATCATAGGTCTTTGCAAAATCCGGATCGCGCTTTGCAAGCTGCCAAAGCACAGACGCGATCTCTGCCGGATCAGCGGTCTCTGAAAGTGTCTGAAAGTTTCCGGAAGCGACATATCCGGGATCATTTATCTCCGGCATCCTATCGTAGCCGGAAGCATACCAGGAATCAGTTTCATAATCGTAGTTACTGTAAGTGCGAATCCGCAGATTCAACGGCTCTTTGTTGGACGCATAAAAGAGTGTACGTCTGTAATCGAAGTTGTTATAATTGCCGCCGTCCGAACTGTCAGAGAACGCGCTGATCGCATTCATAAGTACATCCGAGAGTGCGGAGAAATCAAGCAGCGAGTCAAAGATGGCACGGTCCGCTTCCACCTGGGGCTTCGGGATCACAAGGATCAGAATTGTCGCCGCCGCCATGAAGATGCCCGCCGCATTGAAGAACGTGCCGTCAAGCAGCTCAGGCTTGACCTTGGCATAGGCGGACTTTTTCTGCGGCATTGATAGCCTGCTGACAGCATCCGGCTCATATTTCTGCACAACCTCGGAATCTTCGCCGTGTGCCTGCCGGCAGTAGATCATGACGGCAAAATAGCACACCAGCAGAATAATGATCGAGGGTACCGGCATCGTCTCATTTTCCTTTGCGTAAATCGCAAACGGAAAAATCATGACAACAAAGGACATCAGCACACGATAGCGCACAAGCGTATAATAATAGGCCGTAGTCGCAGTGAACAGGGTAAAAAGCGTAAACAACGAGAGCGTGTAGCCGAGATACTCCGTTGAGAAAAGTCGCATCGCCATACTGAGTGTCTCTGCATCGGCGCCCTCATAGGCGGTGGTGGTCAGAACGGACTGCGGCGTCAGGAACCAGACCAGAAAGTCCAGCTGCCTGTTCGAATCAGACGGCGCAAAGGGCGGCATATCCTGACCTATCTGTATCAGCACAGCCGCGACTGCGACAAACGCCGCACCGGTCATGACATACGCAATGCCGCCGATGAACGGATGCTTCTTGACATAATCGAACAGCCGGAACAGCGGCGCCTGAATCAGCAGCGAGAGCAGAATCCAGAGCCATGTCAGCTTCGGCGCATAGTGATAAAAGATACCGGCGACAATTGTCACCGAAAAGAGCAGCGGAATCCGCTTGGGCTGAATCAGCCGCCGCAGAACCGGATGCTCCGCAATAAAGGTGTTGATTTTCAATGTTCTCACCAGATTTCTCTTTGGAGTCTGCCTTTATGTTTCGCCGCCAGCCTGCACAAGCCGGCGGTCAGCGGTCACGAGCCAGAGCGAGCCGTTCTTCGGCACGGCGCTGAACTGCGCCTCCTGCTCCGGCACAACGAGATACAGCAGCGTCGGGAATGCTTCCAGCATCGCAGCGGTTTCCGCGCCTGCGTTTGCCGAAAAATAGAGCAGCACACTGCCCGTCTCCTGCATCAGGGCAGGCGGCAGCGGCGACAGATTCCCGAGCTCTGCCGCGGAACGGAATCCGCCGCGCAGCAGATTGACCGCTTCGACCGCGAGCTGTTCGCCGTCATCAATGGAAAAGCTGCTCCACTCCCCTGCCGCATCGGGATAGCAAAGCTTGCAGGGATAGCCGTAGCGCGCGCAGAGCATCAGAAAGCCCAGCGCGGTCTCGATCAGCTGTTCCTCCGCGGCAAGTCGCTGCACCATCGGCAGATATCTTGCGTCGCGGCGGAAATCCAGCACAACGGAAAGCCGCGCCAGTGCGATCGGCTCATCCTGCCGCACCATCAGATGCCGCCGCTTCGAGGAAAGCTTCCAGTTGATGCGCTTGAGCGAATCGCCGGGGATGTAATCGCGGTGCTCATAGCCCGGCATCGCAGAAGCGGAATGATTCGGTGTTGCATCGGTTTCCTCATCCGCCGCGGCAACTGCCGTCGAGACAGAGCGGAACAGCGAGGAATTTGTTTTCAGTTCAGGGATTTCAGGCGTGATCAGCAGGTTCGTGTGAACCTCATCCCTGATCTTCAGCCGGAACATCGCAAAATAATCCGAAATCCGCAGATCGGTCAGCGAAATCTCCCCGCTGCCGCAGAAATGCGGCTTCAGCAGAATCCGGTATTCGGCAGTCTTCGCCGTGCCCATCGAGAGGCAGAGCGGCAGCGAATCCGGTGCAAGCTGCGCTGCGCGGAGCTTTTTCCACTTACGGTAGCTCCGCTGATACTGCCCGCGGCTCATCATGCCCTCAACGGGCTTCTGCGGCACGGGCGGCGCCTCCGGATTCAGCGGATCAAAATGCGCATCCGCATTGAGATTCATCCGCAGAAAGGGCATCGGCAGCACCGTTGCCTTTTCGAGCCGGATCACCGCGGAGACCTGCTGATGCTTGCCGACCGAATCCGGCAGCACCAGCGAGATTTTCAGATTCCGGCGCGCGATCAGCGTCATGATCACCGAGATCACGGGCATCAGCACCAGAAAACTCAGCATCATCACGCCGATGTCGCCGTCCATATAGAACATGAACACCAGCGCGATAATGACCGTACAAATATACCCGACCGTCATTTTGCAGATTCCATCGGCACGGGAACAGAGGCGAGCACATCCGCGATCACCGCGCGGGAATCGCCCTGCTGTGCCTTGCCCTTCGGGGAGAGGATCAGTCTGTGCGCGAGCACGCTCTCCGTCATCTGCTTGACATCATCCGGCAGCGTGTAGTCTCTGCCGGAGAGGAATGCGTTTGCCTTTGCCGCCTTATAGAGCGCAATCGAGCCGCGCGGCGATGCACCGAGCGTCAGCGCCTCGTGCTTTCTTGTTGCGGCAACAATCTGCAGGATGTAGCGCCGGACGGCATCGCTGACGAACACCGATTCGACCTCACTCTGCAGCTTGAGGATATCCTCCGGATGCAGCGCCGCCTCCTTGATGTTCTCGAGCGGATTGTGATGCTCCGTGCGCGTCAGAATCTGCATTTCCTCCTCCTCGCTCGGATAGCCCATGCTCACGCGCATGAAGAAGCGGTCCATCTGCGCTTCGGGCAGGTGATAGGTACCGTAGGTCTCGACAGGGTTCTGCGTCGCGAGCACCATAAACGGCTGCGGCAGCTTGTGCGTCACGCCGTCAATCGAAATCTGATGCTCCTCCATGACCTCGAGCAGTGCAGACTGCACCTTCGGGGAGGCACGGTTGATTTCATCCGCGAGCAGGAAGTTGCACATTGCGGCACCTGCGCGGTATTCGAGTTCAAAGGTTGTCTGGTTGACCATCGAATAACCGGTGATATCCGAGGGCATGACGTCCGGCGTCAGCTGGATACGGTTGAAGCTGCCGCCGATCGAGCGCGAGAGGGCAGCCGCGAGCTGCGTCTTGCCGACGCCCGGAACGTCCTCAATCAGAATATGACCGTTGCAGAGCAATCCGGCGATGACGCAGCGGATGACCTGCTCTTTTCCGACGATTACGCTGCCGATGCTCTCGGTCAGCTTCTGAATATCTGCATGCATATTGTAATCCTCTCAGAAAATGAATATAGATATTTTTATTATACCACAAGATATACAAAAACGCAAGAGAAAGATTGCAGTTCACGGGTAAATATAGAAAAAGAGGACAGAACGAAATCTTCTGTCCTCCTTCACGGATCGGTTCATGCCTCGCCGCATTTTTTGAGAAAAGCCGTCACATCGAGCATCGTCGCCAGTCCGTCGCCGTCATAATCCGGCGTATGATTGATGATTCCTTCAATCTGCGCGTCGGTCAGAGCAGAATCCTCTGCAACAAACCGTGCCAGCAATACAGCGTCTGCTATGGTGGTCTCATTGTCACCGTTGTAATCGCCGCGGAGCGGTGCTTCCGGCGCGGATATTTCTTCAAATGTCTGGCTGAAAAATTCCGCGTAAGCCTGCGCAGAAGAACCGGCATAACCGCGGATCACGGTTGTTTTCGGAACCATTCTTCTGAATTCATCGTAATCAATTTTGCATTCCGGATTCAGGATCGTGATCGTCTTCAGACCGGTGCAGTCGATAAACACGCATGCATCAATTTCTGCAACATCTGCCGGAATCGTGATCTCTGCCATTTTGCTGCAAAATGCAAAGGCATTCACGCCGATGCTTGTGACATTTTCCGGAATTGTGAATGCTGTCAGACCGGAGCATCCGTAAAAGGCATAATCGCCGATCCCTGTGATGCCGTCCGGCAGATCAATCTCCGTCAAACCGGAGCAGCCCTGAAAGGTCAGCTTTGCAATACTTTTGACGCCCGCCGGAACCGTAACAGATTTCAGAGCGGTGCAGCCGTAAAAGACGCTTTCTCCGATGCCGGTGACACTCTCCGGAATTGTGACAGCTTCCAATCCGGAACAGCCGTCAAATGCGTTCTTTCCGATGTATGTGACCCCGTCAGAGATCACAGCCGTCTTGATATTCTTTTTCTGCGCCTTCCACGGAACAGGTGCATCGTCCGTGTAATCTGCCATATCACCCTCGCCGGAGATTGTCAGCGTTCCATCGCTGTCGAGCGTCCATGTGCAGTTCTCGCCGCAGGTGTCGCTTGATTCCGCAGCGCTTGCGGTGATCGCAGACCGCAGCAAAGGCGTACTCTGCGGCAGTGCGCAGCCAGTGACAGCAGCCGCAGCTAGGATGCTGATGATGCGTATTTTTGTGAGTTTCATGGGAGTACCTCCGTTTATATGAAAGCTGCTGCGTGAAATTGCAGAATGTGCAGTTACCATAATCATACCATGTTTGACCATGCTTGTCAAGATACAAAAAACTGCCGGATCTGCATGACACAAATCCGGACAGCTTCATTCTGTTTTATCATAAACATGGGATTCCAAAGGGACAATATCCCTTTGGCAGGGTTTGGGGGCTCGATGTTTGCGCAGCAAACTCGACACAGCGCAGCGCGGAGCGCCCCATTATCAATCCGTCGGAGACACCGCTTTCACTGCTTGCCGCCGATGATATCCTTGAGCTTTTTGAAGAAATTGTCGCGCTTGGAATAATTCTTCGATTCCAGCGAAGCCTCGAGCTGCTGGAGCAGATCCTTCTGCTTCTTGTTCAGACCCTTCGGCACTTCGACAAACACCTTGACATACTGGTCGCCGCGGTCGGTGCGCTGCAGCTTCTTGACGCCCTTGCCCTTGAGGCGGAACACCGTGCCCGTCTGCGTGCCCTCACCGATGCGGTACTTGACATTGCCGTCGATGGTCGGCACAACGATCTCGTCGCCGAGCACCGCCTGCGCATAGGTAATCGGGATATCGCAGTGGATATCATAGCCCTCGCGCTGGAAGATCGGATGCGGCTTGACGTTGATCCCGACAATCAGGTTGCCGGAAGGTCCGCCGTTGACGCCCGCATCGCCCATGCCCGGTACGCGGATTGCGGTTCCGTCATCAATACCGGCAGGGATATCGACATTCAGGCTCTTGTTGACGCGCACTCTGCCTGCGCCGCGGCACTTCTGGCAGGGGCTCTTGATGATCTTGCCCTTGCCGCCGCAGTGCGGACAGGTTTTTGTCGAGGAGATCATGCCGAACGGGGTGCGCTGCATCGTCTTGACCGAGCCGCGTCCCTGGCAGTCCGGACAGACCTCAGAGCCGGAATCGCCTGCGCTGCCGCTGCCGTGGCAGTCGGGGCAGGTCTCCATGCGCTGAATCTGGACATTCTGCGATTTGCCGTTGCAGGCGTCCATAAATTCGAGCGTGACGCTTGTCTGCAGATCTCTGCCCTGCCGCGGTGCATTCGGATTGTTCATCCGGGTGCCGCCGCCGAACATGCCGCCCATGCCGCCGAACAGACTCTCCAGAATCTCGCTGACATCGGAGAATCCGCCGGCATCCGCACCGGCGCCCATACCGCCGTTTTCAAATGCGGCATGGCCGTACTGATCGTACATCTGGCGCTTTTCCTGATTGGAGAGCACCTCATAAGCCTCGGTGATCTCCTTGAATTTATCCTCACAGGTCGGATCGTCCGGATGCAGATCCGGATGATACTTTCTCGCGAGCTGACGGTAAGCCTTTTTCAGCTCCTCGTCCGTCGCAGATCTGCTGACGCCCAGTACCTCATAATAATCTCTTTTGTCAGCCATATATTCTACACCCTTTCGTGTGATCTTTGATTCCTTTGTGCAAAACCGGCGCCGGCGCACAAATCCTGACCATTATACCACAGATTTCCGGAAAATGCAACCTGCATATCTCCCGCTGCTCATGCTCCCAGCATCAGGACAGGGATCGGCGTGAGCGTATAGAACAGCAGCAGAATCCCCAGAACGGTCAGCGCAGCCAGCGTCATCTTGATATACTTGATGTAATCGCCCTTGTCATTCATCCGGATGTATCCTTTCATTGTGCGTCAGGGTACGGCGAGAGGGGCGGAAGGACATTCCACCCCTGACGCACATGATCGTTTGATTATGCCTCAGTGAAATCCGCATCGACAACGCCGTCATCATTGCCGCCGTTGTTCTCCGGTGCGCCGCCCATGTTCATGTTGCTGAAATCCGGAGCGCCGCCGTTCGGATTTGCCTGATTGTAGACCTTCGAGCTCAGTGCATAGAATGCATCCTGCAGTGCCTTGGTCTTTGCCTCGATCTCCTCGGTGTTATCGCCCTTGAGTGCCTCCTTGAGGGCATTCAGTGCGCTTTCGATCGGAGCCTTATCCTCAGCGGAGACCTTGTCGCCGAAGTCGCTCAGTGCCTTTTCGCACTGGAAGACCAGCGATTCGCCGTTGTTCTTTGCATCAACGGATGCCTTGCGCTTCTTATCCTCCTCAGCGAACTGCTCCGCCTCGCGGACTGCGCGGTCGATATCCTCCTTGCTCATGTTGGTCGAGGAAGTGATCGTGATGTTCTGCTCCTTGCCGGTGCCGAGGTCCTTCGCGGAAACATGCACAATGCCGTTTGCGTCGATATCGAATGTGACTTCGATCTGCGGGACACCGCGCGGTGCCGGTGCGATGCCGTCGAGACGGAACTCGCCGAGCTTCTTGTTGTCTCTTGCGAATTCACGCTCGCCCTGCAGGACAACGATGTCAACAGCCGGCTGATTATCCGCAGCGGTCGAGAAGACCTGCGACTTCTTGGTCGGAATGGTGGTGTTGCGCTCGATCAGCTTGGTGCAGACACCGCCCATGGTCTCCAGACCGAGGGACAGCGGAGTGACGTCGAGCAGCAGCAGACCGCCCTCAACATCGCCGCCGAGGATACCGCCCTGATATGCGGCACCGAGTGCGACGCACTCATCCGGATTGATGCCCTTGAACGGCTCCTTGCCGATTCTCTGCTTGACAGCCTCCTGCACAGCCGGAATTCTGGAAGAACCGCCGACGAGCAGCACCTTGTCGAGATCAGAAGCGCTCAGGCCGGAATCGCGGAGTGCCTGATCGACCGGACCCATTGTCGCCTTGACGAGGTCTGCGGTCATTTCGTTGAACTTTGCCTGTGTCAGCGTGAGGTCGAGGTGCTTCGGACCGTTAGCGTCCACGCTGATGAACGGCTGGTTGATATTGGTTGTGGTCATGGAGGAGAGCTCGATCTTTGCCTTTTCAGCAGCCTCCTTCAGACGCTGCATCGCGGTCTTATCGTTTCTGAGATCAATACCCTCGGTCTTCTTGAACTCATCGACCATCCAGTCAATGATGCGCTGATCGAAGTCATCGCCGCCGAGACGGTTGTTACCTGCGGTTGCAAGAACCTCCGTGACGCCGTCGCCCATGTCGATGATCGAGACATCGAAGGTACCGCCGCCGAGGTCGAAGACCATGATCTTCTGCTCATCTTCCTTGTCGATGCCGTAGGACAGTGCAGCAGCAGTCGGCTCGTTGATGATTCTCTTGACATTCAGACCTGCGATCTGACCGGCGTCCTTGGTTGCCTGACGCTGGCTGTCGGTGAAGTATGCCGGAACGGTGATGACAGCCTCCGTGACGGGCTCGCCGAGATATGCCTCTGCATCCGCCTTAAGCTTCTGCAGGATCATTGCGGAAATCTCCTGCGGCGTATATGCCTTGCCGTCCACGGTGACCTTTTCGTTGGTGCCCATCTTTCTCTTGATGGAAATGACGGTGTTATCCGGGTTGGTGATCGCCTGACGCTTTGCGATCTGACCGACGAGACGCTCGCCCGTCTTGGAAACTGCGACAACAGACGGCGTGGTTCTTGCGCCCTCTGCGTTCGGGATGACAACTGCGTTGCCGCCTTCCATAACAGCGACACAGGAGTTTGTTGTACCCAGGTCGATACCAATAATCTTGCTCATAATTGTTACCTCCAAATGAATAATATATCAGAATATTTCCCGGTTACAGCTGTTCTTCCTTCTCCGGGAATTCCCAGATCACCGCACCCGCATCCAGCGCTGCGATGACCTGATTGAGATAGCTCGTAGCATCCGCCTTGGAAAACGGGCCGATCTTGATTTCACGGTCTCGGGTCTCACGGGTTGCACTCATCAGTACAAAATAATACCGGTTGTTTTCATATTCATAATCCAGCTTCACAGAATCAAAGTGATCGAGATTATAAAGGATATCCTTGCGTTTCAGCCACATGCAAAACCCCTCTTTCTATCAACTAGTTGGCAACGGAAACCATTGCACAGCGGATAATTCTGTCACCGAGGCGATAGCCCTTCTGATAGACCTCGCAGACGGTGGATTCGCCGAAGTTCTCGTCCTCGATCTGCCGGATTGCATTGTGCACCTTTGGATCGAACGGCTCGTTCATCGCAGGAATCTCCTCGATTCCGAGCTTCTGCAGAATGCCTGTCATCTGCTGATAGATCTTCTCCATGCCATTGCGGTAGGCATCATCGGTGCAGGGCGATTCCATTGCGCGCTCGAAGCTGTCCACAGCGGGCAGCAGCTCCAGAACGGTCTTTGCAACGGCATCCTGATAGGTCTCGGATTTCTCCTTTGCCGTGCGCTTGCGGAAGTTGTCGAACTCCGCAAACAGCCGCATATATTTTTCATTGGCTGCCTGCAAAGCCTGTTCGGCGGCATCGGGCTCCTCAACGATATCCGGCTCACCGTCATCGGTTTCATCGCCGCAGATATCCTCATCGGGCGCCTGCTCTGCTGTCTCGTCCTCATGCAGACCGCTTTCCTCGAGGGATTCGTAATCCTCGCAGCCGTCCGCATCGCGGATCTCATCATCTGTCATGTGTCGTCATCCTCCTTTTCAGAGATCAGGTTGCTGATCTTCTCTGTGAAATATTCAAGATACGGGATCACCTTTGCGTAATTCAGCCGCATCGGACCGATCAGACCGAGTCTTCCGGCGGCTTTGCCGTCCTTCTGATACTGTCCGACGATCATGCTGGAATTGCCGATCACAAAGGTCTGCTGGGGATTCTCCCGCTTCGCATCCTCACTGAACATCACATGAATTCCGCTGAACGTATCATTCAGCAGCGGCATGATGACATCCTGATGCTCCATGAATTCGACAATATCCTGTGTTTTCAGCTCCTGACAGGTCAGCAGATTGCGTGTGCCGTGGACGGTCAGCTCCTGCCGCATCATATCGCGGCTGAGCTCATAGAGCCCCTGCACAAGCGGGCTGAGCGTCGCCATATAGGCGCCCATTGCCGTGACAAGCTGATCGACCATTTCCGGCGAAAGGTCGCTGAGCGAGACACCGTGCAGATGCTCGGTCAGGAACGCCGTGAAGAACGAGAGCTGCTCCTCGTTGAGATCAAATTCCAGACGGCACGCCTTGTTCTTGATGTTGCCTGCCGAGGTAATCAGCAGGATCACATAGAGCCGCTTGCCGGTCGGGATGACCTCCACCTTTGAGATCACGGAGAACTGCGGCATTGCATTGACTGCAACGGCAGCGCATTTGGTGATCTCCGCGAGAGCGGTTGTCGCGGACTGGATGAGCACATCCTCTGTCAGTGCGGAATCAGCTGCAAACATGCTGTCCAGCCGTTCGCGCTCCTCCTCGGGGAGCTGCACCCCGGGCATACATTTTTCAATGTAGAGCTTGTAGCCCTGAAAGGTCGGGATTCTGCCGGCGGAGGTATGGGGCTGTTCGAGCAGACCGAGCTGTTCAAGCACCGCCATATCGTTCCGGATGGTCGCGGAGGACACATTGATATCGGGCAGCGCGGCAATGGCCTTGGAACCGACGGGCTCGCCTGTCGTGACATATGCATCCACAACTGCCGCAAGAATCCGCAGCTTTCTGTCATCCATTTGCCAAACGCCCCTTTCATTTGGTTTTTGCAGACTGGTTTCATTTGTGCTAGCACTCTGTCTCTTCGAGTGCTAAGTATAAGATACCACTTTTCCGCCCGAATGTCAAGCCTTCCCACAGAGTTTTCACAAACTTCGTCAGATTACACAAGTTTCGCGAATAGCAGCGTGATATTTGTGCAAACAGAGGAAAGATAGAAGTGAGGAATGAGAAGTGAGAAGATGCGGTGTCCGCTTCGCGGACAATTATATAGAATTCATCTTTGCTGTTTCCTGATAAAAGCGTGCCGTTAACCAATTGTTACATCCGGTTCATCAGCTTTACCCTTCACCATTTTTAATCATCGCCGCAGGCGATACCGCAACTCCTATCTCCTAACTCCTATCTCCTATCTCCTCTCTCTTACTTTCTCCCTTTTCCGCAGCTAAAAGACCATTGTGCAGGTTTTCAGGAGAATCCGTCATTGTTTTCGGGATAAAATATCAGTATAATGGAATCAGGACAAGATGCAGAGAAGCTCTGTCCTGTCCATTCTCATATTCTTATATTTCTTTTTTATTATTTATCTTTTTGAGGGGGAGAACTCATGAAGAAACACAGAACGCAGAAAGTCGCCGCATTTTTGTGCAGCGCACTGATCGCAGCAGGCGCACTGCCTGCCGTGACGGGAACCCGCGTATCCGCCGCAGATGCCGTCAGCTTCACCCGTGCAGAGGGCTGGTTTGAGACCGCCGTCGCGGAGTGGCAGCCGGTCTCGGGCGCAGGCGGATACAATGTCTACGCCGACGGCAAGCAGCAGGACAGCATGCTGATCCGTCAGTACAACGGCTACTACCGCGCGGACATCCCCGGACTGAAAGCCGGCAGCCACACGATCAAGGTTGTGCCGGTGATGAACGGCAAAGAGGATGCCGGCAAGGCAAAAGAGCAGCAGGTCACCGTCAAGGCGCATGACCGCAGCGGCTTTGCATTCGTCGGCGGCTCTGCATCCGGTGCCTATAACGATGACGGCACCCTGAAAAACGGCGCTGTCGTTCTGTATGTCACACAGGATACCAAGGACAAGGTCACGCTCGATGTTGTCACGGACAGCAAGGGCGGCAAGACCAAAGTCACCGGCATCCAGAACATCCTGACCGCCTACCAGAAGGGCACCGATTCCCGTCCGCTCGATATCCGCTGCATCGGCAACATCACCGATCCGGCAACTTTGATGGACGGCGACCTGCTTCTCAAGGGCAGCGGCGCAAACAAGCGCATTTCCTGCGGTATCACGGTTGAAGGCATCGGCACGGATACCGTATTCAACGGCTTCGGTCTGCGCATTGCAAACGCCTCGAACGTCGAGGTGCGCAACATCGGCTTCATGAACTGCAACAGCGGCGAAGGCGATGATGTCGGTCTGCAGCAGAACAATGACCATGTCTGGGTGCACCACTGCGACCTGTTCTACGGCGACGCAGGCTCCGATGCCGATCAGGCAAAGGGCGACGGCGCACTCGATACCAAAACCTCGAGCTTCATCACCCACAGCTACAACCACTTCTGGGATAACGGCAAGTGCAATCTGCAGGGCATGAAGTCCGAATCGACCGAGAACCGCATCACCTACCACCACAACTGGTATGACCATTCTGATTCCCGTCATCCGCGCATCCGCACCTGCACCGTACATATTTATAATAACTATTTCGACGGCAACGCAAAATACGGCGTCGGCGTCACAATGGGCGCCTCGGCATTCGTCGATTCCAACTACTTCCGCAACTGCCCCAAGCCGATGATGAGCAGCAAGCAGGGCACCGATGCGCAGGGCGAAGGCACCTTCTCCGGCGAAGCAGGCGGCATCATCAAGGCATATAACAATATTATGACCGATGCCAAGAGCTATATTACCTATCAGAAGGACAGCACAAGCTTCGATGCCTACGAGGTCACAAATGCAAAGGACAGCGTTCCGGCATCCGTCAAGACCCTCTCCGGCGGCACAGGCTACAACAACTTCGATACCGCATCCGGCATGTACAGCTACAAGGCAGATGCCCCCGCAGATGTCCCGTCTATCGTCACGGCAAATGCCGGCAGAATTCAGGGCGGCGATTTCAAATGGCAGTTCGACAACGCTGTCGATGACGCAAGCTACAGCGTCAACACCGGACTGAAAAACGCGCTGATCAATTATAAGTCGAGCATCGTTGCAATCGGCAGCGGCGCATATGTCGGCAGCAGCGAGCCTGTTGTGACAACCACCGCACCGGCAGTCACGCAGCCGTCCGTCCCCGCCGAGACAAAGACCGAACCCGCCGTCCAGACAACCGCACCCGCAGCCGTCACGGATATTCCGTCTGTTCCGGCATCGGCATATATCCACGATTTCACCGCAAACGGCACATCGAGCACCTTCTATCAGATCAGCGGCAACCTTTCCACAAGCAAGGGCACAGCAAATTACGGCGGCAAAACGCTGACACAGTGCCTCAAGATGGAAAGCGCAACCGCAATCAGCTTCAATGCACCGGCACAGGGCACCCTGACGCTCGTGTTCGGCGAGGCAGCAGCAACCGTCAAGCTCGACGGCAGCAAGTATACGGCTGAAAACGGCATCGTGAAGGTTCCGGTCAGCGCGGGCGCACATGCAATCGCCAAGGCAGACAGCTGCAACCTGTTCTATATGGCATTTGAGACCGGCACCGCACAGCCGCAGACCACAACCGTCCCCGAGACCACAGTCACCGTCCCTGAGACCACCGTCACCGTTCCGGAAACAACCGTCACCACGACTGTCAACGTCACCGAGACAGCCGCAGAGACCGAGCCGGCAGCCCGTCTCGCAGGCGATGTCAACTGCAGCGGCAATGTCGATGTCTCCGATGCAGTTCTGCTCGCAAGATTCACAGCAGAGGATCCGGTCAGGATCACGCAGGCAGGTCAGCAGAATGCGGACTGCGACGGCGTCCCCGGCATCACCGGCGGCGATGTCATCCACATCCTGAAGATCATCGCCAAGCTGATTTAAGGTATCGCTTCGCGATGATCTGTAATGGGGACTCCGTCCCCAAGCCCCTGCTGGGGATATAATCCCCAGACCCCATTTTATGTATGGTATAGAGAAAGCCGCTTCAAACAGCTTGATTGTCTGAATGAAGCGGCTTTTCTGTATTTTCATATCAAAACGGGATTCTTAAGGGATAGTATCCCTTAAGCGGGTTTGGGCGGAGCCCATTATCAATCATCGCCCAGCGCTACCTCTTTCTCACGTAATCTCAAAGGGAATGCGATAGGTTTTCGGGTCGGTCTCGCCCTCGACGAGCAGCTCGATCTCGAGGATATATTCGCCCTCGATCAGCGGACCGTAGATCGTGGACCAGTCATAGACGCGAACCATCTCGGCGCCGGGCTCAATATAGTAGTCATTGTAGAGGCGCGCCTCCTGATCAATCTCGCGCAGCAGCTCGACACGCGGATCGCGGGATTCATCGTAAATCCGGTAGACCATGCCGTATTTCCGCGCGGCATCCGGTGAATTCTTGATGTGCAGCACAATGCCCTCAGGATTGATATCCTCCGGATCAATATAGAACTGCGGGACAAAGCCCTCTGAATCCACTTCAAACTCCGCGCGTGTGACCAGCCGCAGCATCGGAGAATCGGGATCCTCCTCATCCGCATGGACCTTTTCCAGCATCAGCTCGAGAACATAGCTGCCGTCCTGCAGATCGCCGTAGCGTTTGCCCCAGTCCAGCTCGATCTCCTTGGTTTCACCCGCCGCGATATAGCGCGTGTCCGTTTTCTCCGGCGCTTCATAGTCCGGAAGCTCGCCGCAGAGCTTTTCGTCCTCCCCGTCAACCTGATAGATGCGGTAGTCCGCGGTATAGGCACGCTCCGCATCGCCGTTGTTCGTGAGTTCCGCCGTGCATTTCGAGGGGCGCACGGTATCTGTTTTGACCTCCAGCTTCACGCCGGATGCAGCCAGATAATCGGCAGTTGTCGTTGTTGTGACGGTTGTAGCCGCAGTGGTTGTGACGGTTGTTGTCACGGCAGCAGTTTCAGCCGGCTCCTGCTCAGATTCCGCGCTGTTTCCCGCGCAGCCTGCACATCCCCATGCACAGGCGCAGAGCAGAAACATAAACAGATACTTTTTCATATCAGTTACCCCTCGGAGCATTTGATTTTTGTGCGATTACTGATAATCGCTGCCCTTGACCAGCGCCTGCACGATCTCCGGATAGGTAAAGCTCGAGGATTTGCGGTAGAGCAGCCCGAAGTTTTCGCCGGAGCCTGCAAAGGCGTTGTTATCCCACCAGAGGCAGGAGATACCGCGCGCTCTTGCGCAGGCGGTGTAATAGGCGGAGAACGCGACGCGCGCCTCCAGATTATCCTTATTCATCGCGCCGAACTCGCCGATCAGAACCGGCACGCCGTTCAGCACGAATTTGCCGTAAAGATTATCCATGAACTGAATGATATCGCCGGTGTCGCTTGCGTTGTCGAGCGACCATTCCTTTGTGCCGGTCTTGTTCAGTGCAAAGTTATAGGGTCTGTAGGCATGGACAGAGAGAATCACGCGGCTCTGCGGATCGGTCGGCATGGCAAAGCCGGGATTCAGCGCACCGTCCGGCGATGCGGCATATCCGGGAACCAGCAGCCAGCGCGAAGCATTGTTTCCGCCGGAAGCACGCACGGTATCGACAAAGAGCTGATTGAGCGTGTTGATGCACGAAACGGCATCCTTGCACTGCTCGTTGTTCTGGTCGATCCACCACTCATAGTTTGTGCCGACAAGCCGCGGCTCATTCAGCGATTCGAGGATCAGGTGCTCGTCATAGTCCTTGAAAGCCTCTGCTATCTGCGACCAGACAGCCGTCAGATACTTTTTGGAGCTCTCCATATGCGCAGAATCCGGATAGTAGAAATCCTCCTCATTGTCATGATGCGTGTTGACAATGACATAGAGATCCATATCGCGGCACCAGTCCACAACCTCCTTGACGCGCGTCAGCCATGCGCGCGAGATGTTGAAGTTCTCGTCCACATGGTTGTGCCACGAAACCGGAATCCGGATGGTGTTGAAGCCTGCCGCCTTGAGCGCCGCAATGTTCTCGATCTTCGTGAACTCGCCGCACCATGCTTTTTCGTAATCCAGCTCATGCTCTGCGGAAATATTCCCGATATTTGTTGCATCAAAGGTGTTGCCGAGGTTCCAGCCCAGATGCAGCTCCCTGATAAAATCCATACCCTCACTCTCCGGCACCTGATATTTGTCCACCTGCACATCCGGCACAAAATCGCTCGGTTCCCCGAGCACATTGACCGGAACCGTATAATCCGGAATACTCGTTTCCGGCAGCTTTGAGCCTGCCGCGCAGCCCGTACAGAGCAGCGTGACAGCGGCGGTAATCAGAGCCGCAGTCTTTTTCATCCATTTCATATTGATAACCCCTTTAAATTATATATTTCTGTTTCCGGCGCAAGCCGGTCTGAACCGTTCTGAATCAGCGGTTGGATGCCGCTGTCACATGAATCGTGTCATAAGCGCTTCCGTCTGCCGCATAGCGCACCGTCACGGAATCGACGGTAACAGAGACAGCAAACGATTTCTCCTCCGGCGGATTGTCCTTGCCGAGCAGCATGTAGACATCGCTGGAATTCTCGATGATAAACTTTGCTCTGCGGGCATCGCCGCGGTTATCATACATAAACTTCGGGAATGCATCGACATCATCCGAATGGAAATACATCTTGTTCGGATAGTCCGGATCATCCGCGGGCAGCACCTCAACAGTTCCGTTGACGGAAAAGCCGGCGCTGTCGCCGTAATCGAAAGCAGCGGCTGCGCTGTCCACGGTATCGTCCGCCTGCGCGTGGCCGGATACATCTGTGAGCGTCCAGTTCCGGTAGGACGAGCCGTCCTGCATAACCTCGCCGCGGATATTGCCGCTGAACTCATAGAACACGCCGAGTCCCTCGCCGCCCTCTGTGATATGCGTCAGCGTGATGTTATCGACGGCAGTTTCGCTTTCCTCCTGCGGTGCGGTGGTTTCGGTTGCAAGTGTTTCGGTTGCTGTCTCCTCCGCTGTCACCTCTGTGACGGCTCCGGTTGTTTCTTCGGTTTCCGCCCCGGTTTCAGCCGTTTCGGTCTCCGTCTGCGAGGTGACCGCCTCCGCATCGGTTTCACTGCCGGTGCGTTCGCTTGTGCAGCCGGTCACGGATGCTGCGAGCATGATTGCCGCAAGAATCGCTGCGGCTTTGTTTTTCTGTGCCATTGTTTGATACGCTTCCTTTCCTTCTCCGGCAGAACCCGATTCTGCCGCTTTTATATCATATCATATTTCTGTCAGAAAAGCAAGATTTCCGCCGCAAAATGCGCACTGCGTACAAATGCCGCCGAGGGCAAAAAAAGCTTTTTGTTTTTTTATTTCAACCGCCGTCGCCGTGCAGAGAAAAGTATCTCCGATGGATTTATAATGGGGGCTGCTCGCCCCCAACCCCCTCGCTGGGGTCATTGACCCCAGACCCCATGTTTAGATATGAATAAAAGGAAGCCGCTCCGTGCAGCAAATTGCCTGCATGGAGCGGCTTCCTCTATCCGCACATGAAAATGAGGGGTCTGGGGGAATCATTCCCCCAGCGGGGGTATGGGGCAGCGCCCCATTCAAAATCATCGTGAAGCGATCCCTTATTGCGCGGTCTTCTCCGGCACATCAGCGGCGAAGCGTTTGCGGAACGCATCTTCATCCGCAGCAAAGAGCCGGTCCGCGATCTCATCCGCCATCGCGATCGTCATGCGCTCATAATTGCACTGCAGCGGCGAGACGATATTCTCATTGCCGGTCTCGAGGCGGTTTGTGCAGCCGCAGGAATTCGTGCAGCGTGTCCGGAGCGCGCACTCCTTGCAGGATTCAGGCGTCGCAGCGCGCAGGGCGAGCTTCTGCTGCCGTTCACGGTCGATGCCGCGGAACACATCGCCGAGCTTGTAGTCATCATCGCCGATGAACTGCGTGCAGGCATAGAGACTGCCGTCCGGAGCAACGGGCATCTGCCGGAAACCGAGATGACAGCGCTCCGAGGGATTGAACCCGCGGATGAAATCGCGGATTTTGCTGTCAAACGGCGAGAAGAAGAACGGCTCCCCTCTCAGGAACTCCGCCTCATAGAACGCGCCGATCTCCTCCATCTGCGCCTTGAGCAGTTCGAGATCATCGTCAGTCCAGTGAACCCGCTTTCCGTAGGCGATTGTCGAGGTGATGCGTTTGAATCCGAGCGACCGGATATACTTCACCGATTCCGCATACTGCGGCAGCGCCTGCGGCGCGATCGTCATCATCGCATAGGAATCCGGCATGGATTTCAGCAGCATTTTCGCCTTTTCGTCAACGGTCGAGAAGCTGCCGCTGCCGTCCTTGAAGCGGCGGCAGGCATCCTGCGCGAGCCCCTCAAACGAAAGCCCGATGCCCATCCGCACGGCATGCGCATTCTCGAGAAAACGCTCGGTCAGCAGCGTGCCGTTCGTGGTCATTTTATAGAGCGCGGGCTTGCCGGTCTCAATGGTTTTGAGCATACATCGCCGGATTGCGCGGTAGATCAGTCCGGATTCGAGCAGCGGCTCGCCGCCGAAGAAGCAGAGTCCTGCGGTTTTTCCGGTTGAGAATGCAAGGTCCACCGCAGCGTCCACAACAGCCTCGGACATGCGGACCTCTTTTTTCTCGTGGACACAATAAGCGCAGTCCATATTACAGTTTTCGGTCAGGTGCAAAGTCAGATTCATGCAATCACGTCCTTATAGATTTGTTCCGCGTCTTCAATCGGGTTATTCATATCTCTGCACATATCCACAAAGATCACACGATGATAGCCCTCGTCATCCGCGGGGAGCTCCGTCACACAGCCCCAGCCAAAGGATTCGTCACACACTTCCTGCATCATCTCGTGCATGTATTTTCCGTCCTCTGACGCTGTGCCGTCATAGAAAGCGATTCTCGTGCCGCTGTCCTGATGCTTGAGCACGGAGGTGAACCGGATGCCGTTGAAGTCGAACTCGGTTTCATCGCGCGTTGTGATGAATCCCTTGACGGCAAAGCCGGTTTCATAGGAACCGAACACATCGCCGTAGAACCGGTTGATATCATCGACCGCCTGCTGATAATCCGGAATCCACGCGACATCGCCCTCCAGCATGACCGGTTCCTCCTCCGGCACACCCGCAGTGCCGGGAACATTCAGACAGCGCTCCGTGGTGCAGGGATCGGGCATAGCCTCGCCCTCGAGCATCGGTTCCGTCGAAGTCTCCGGCAGCGCTGTCTCATCCGGTGCCGTGGTGATATCGGCCGGCTCTGTCCAGTCCGTCGCGATTGTCTCCTCACCGGCAAGCTCCAGAATATCCGCCGAGTCAACGGGGGCTGCCACATCGCCGGCGGTCTGGAAAGGGCTGCATCCGCTCAGCAGTGCCGCAGAAGCGAGAATGCCAAGCGCAGCCGCATATTTCGGCAGCTTTGTTTTTTCGATCGGTTCGAGCTTCATGGTTCTTCGCCTCCTCCAGATCAGTTCGCTGTGCGATTCTGAAAATCCGTATTGCCTGCGTCAGCAGGTTCAGCCGCATCCGGCTCCTGCTCAGAGATTGTCGTCTCAATATAGACTGCTTCTCCACCGGCAATTTCCGGCTCACCGCAGCCTGTCAGCATCGGAACAGAGGACAGGACGGCAAGCAGTGCCGCATATTTCGGCAGCTTTGTTTTTTTGATCGGTTCGAGCTTCATGTCGCCGCATCTCCTTTCGCAGTCTCATAATCGGTCAGTGCGGGCACGGGCACAAGCCCCATGTTCTGCGGATTATATTTATCCGGATTGCTGCATTCCGCAGCGACAGTTTCCGTCACGGTTTCAGCAGTGGTTACAGCGATGGTTTCCGGCTCTGTATAAACCTCCATACCGCCTTCATATTGAAGCGCAGGATCCTGAACGGCAGTGACAGACGGATCGGGTGCCGTACCGTCGAGCTGAACCTCTCCGCTGTCGCAAGCGGTCAGCATCCCGACGGCTGCCGTCATGACGGCGAGCGCTGCTGCATATTTCGGCAGCTTCATTTTCTTGACGGGCTCCTGTTTCATAAGACCGCCTCCCTTCATAAAAATTACGCCCCAGAGCGAAATTTTCCTTAGCGGGAAGTGAATTTCAGCAGTCTGCACAAATCAGAATATATTATTTTGTCTGATTTGCCAATAAGTCCATGACCTGCGGATGCTGCTTCTCATAGGATTCAAACTGCACGGCATGAATCCCGAGCGCTTTTGCCGCCTTGATATTCTTCGGGTTGTCATCAATAAAGAGGCACTCCTCCGCTTTAAGGTCATAGCGCGAAAGCAGCCGCTGATAGATCGCCGGATCGGGCTTGATGAGCTTCTCCTGCCACGAGAACACGCCGCCGTCCATATGCTTTGTAAATTCCAGCACATCCGGCCGCGCCTCCGCAAGATACGGGAAATAATTGGAGAGATAGTAGACGCGGTATCCGATTGCTTTGAGCTCCTCGACCCAGTCAATCGCATAGGGCATCATATTCGCGCAGTCGCCGAGCCGCCGCATCGCCTCACGGATCTGCGGTGCATAGTCCGGCACATTTGCAATGAACAGCGCAATGACATCCTCCATCGGGAGCACATTGCGGTCGAGCTCATCCCACGCCGCCGTCCCCCACATCGCATCGGAAACGGTCTTTGCCGTCTCCGGATCAAACAGTCCGCAGAGGAATTCCTCCCAGTTGAATTCAATCATCACTCTGCCGATATCAAAAATCACATTCCTGATCATGTGTCACGCATCCTTTCAATTCATTGTATCACATCACGCAGAAAAAAGCAACAAAAACCGCGAATCCGGACAAACGGATTCGCGGCTCAGATTTTAGATAATGTGTCTCCGACGGATTTATAATGGGGCTCTGCCCCCATACCCCCGCTTAAGGGATAGCTATCCTACGGTGTTGCTGCGCAAACCGTTAAGAATCCCATTTTTATAAAAGCAATGCATCTGCTTATATGGGATTTCATTCCATCGGGGATTGGTGCGTAAGTCTGCAAACGTTTACTCGCCGAGCAGCATCTTGCGCGCATCGGTCTTGAGCTTTGCCTCCAGTGCCTCTGCCTCCGCCATCGTCTTGCAGGCGGTGGTGTAGTAGGCCTTGATCTTCGGCTCAGTACCGGAAGGACGCACGATGACGCTTGCGTGCTCCGGCAGATAGAACGAGACCACATCGGATTTCGGCAGATTGGTGGGCTTTGTATCGCCGGTCTTTGCATCGCTGATCGTGCCGGTCAGATAATCCGCGGTACCGATCACCGGCAGACCGCCGATCTCCTTCGGCGCATTGGTGCGCAGCGACTTCATGATCTCCTGCATCTTGTACATGCCGCTGACGCCCTCGAACGCGAAGCTCTCCTGGCTGTGCTTGAACACGCCGTACTTCTTGTAGAGGTTCTCGCGCGCCTGCATCATGCTGATGCCCTTTGTGCGGTAGTAGGCAGCCATCTCGACAATCAGCATCGAAGCGACAACCGCATCCTTATCACGGACATAGGTGCCTGCGAGATAGCCATAGCTCTCCTCAAAGCCAAAGAGATAGCGCTCCTCCTCGCCCTTTGCCTCGAGCATGCCGATCTGCTCACCGATGAACTTAAAGCCGGTCAGCACATCAATGACCTGCACGCCGAATGCCTTTGCGATCGGCTTGACAAGATCGGTGGTAACAATCGTCTTGACAACAATCGGATTCTTCGGCATGGTGCCGAGCTTTGTGCGCTCCTCGCAGATATACTCAAAGAGCATCGCACCGACCTCATTGCCGGAGAACAGTGCATAGCCGCCGTTTCCGTCCGGCACAGCAATGCCGACTCTGTCGCAGTCCGGATCGGTTGCGAGCAGCAGATCGGGCTTGACCTCATCGCAGAGGCGCAGACCGCATTCGAGTGCCTCGCGGATCTCCGGATTCGGATAGGGGCAGGTGGTGAAGTTGCCGTCCGGCAGCTCCTGCTCCTTGACCACGGTGACATCCTTGATGCCGATCCGCTTGAGAATCTCGCGCACCGGCTTGTTGCCCGTACCGTTGAGCGGCGTGTAGACGATCTTCAGACCGCTCTCCGCGCAGACATCGGTATGGATGCCCTGTGCGAGCACATTTTTATAGAAGTCCTCAATGACATCCTGTCCGATATAGGAGACCATGCCGTTTTTGACAGCCTCGTCAAAATCGCAGGTCTTGACGTCATTGAACATATCGAGTGCATTGATCTTGCTGATGACGGTATTTGCGACATCGAGCGTGATCTGGCAGCCGTCGGCGCCGTATGCCTTGTAGCCGTTATACTTTGCCGGATTGTGGCTTGCTGTAACCATGATACCGGCCGAACATCCAAGCGCACGGACTGCAAAGGAGAGCATCGGGGTCGGCATGAGCTCGCTGTAGATATGCACCTTGATGCCGTTTGCTGCGAGCACCGCTGCAGCAGCCTTTGCAAAGGTATCGGATTTGATGCGGCTGTCATAGGAGATGGCAACGCTCGGCGCATCAAAGGACTCCTTGACATAATCGGCAAGGCCCTGTGTTGCACGGCGCACCGTGTAGATATTCATTCTGTCGGTTCCGGCACCGAGCACACCGCGGAGACCGCCCGTACCGAACGCGAGATCCTGATAGAATCGCTCGCGGATCGCCTCATCATCGCCGCTGATTGCTTTCAGTTCGCTGACAAGATCCGGATCCTCGGTTGCATGCTCGCACCAGAGCTGATAGAGAGCATTTTCTTTTGTCATATCGGGTTGCATGGTATCTTCATTCCTTTCCCTGCACGGTGCATCCTTTTGCACCGCGATGCGCGGTCATTTTTACACACACAATTATTATAGCATATTTTTCCGGATTTGCAAAGGGGCAGAATACCGAATTTTGAGAGGAAGATTCCGCTATTTTGGTATCATTCTGTCAATTATTAGCTTTCGGTAACTGATAAAGCACAAATCCGGCATCAGCGCAGATAAAAAAAGGCAGCCGGAGCAAATCCGACTGCCTTTTGGTGAAGCATCAGCCTCTGTTGAAACGCTTGTTGAAGCGCTCGACGCGTCCGCCGGTATCGACCAGCTTCTGCTTACCCGTGAAGAACGGGTGGCACTTGGAGCAGATTTCAACCTTGATGTCCTTTTTGGTGGAAAGAACCTCGATCACGTTGCCGCAGTGGCAGGTAATGGTGGTTTTTTCGCAGGTCGGATGGATGCCTTCTCTTGCCATGGTTTTCACCTCTTTCAAAAGTTGATGAGTAAAATCTGACATAACAGCCCATCCGGATACTGTTCGGACAGTAGTGCTATGGATTAAACGCAGAATTTATTATATCACATTTCGGAGAAAAAAGCAAGTGACATTTCCCACAAATCGGGATATAATTTCGGTGAGATTTTCACAAAAAGCAGCAAGAAGCAGGATTTTTCGGCAGTGCCGGCATTCATTTTGCGAAAGGCAGATTTTTGTTTTCTTGTTCTGTATCCTTTGTCTGATATTTATTTTCACTGGGCACATAAGAAAATTTTTTTGTCTCTTGCTCTTTATCCTTTCGTTCAAATGATTATTTTTACTGGGCGCGGGGCGGTCGGCAGTGCCGACATCCAATTTGCTAAAGGTATATTTTGTGTTGATGTTCTTATCCTTTGTCTGATGTTTATTTTTACTGGGCGCGGGGCGCGAATGCGAGGGCAAGAACCATAGAGAGAGGGAAGTCCTCGCTTACGCTCGGGTCTCCCCTCTCCCTAAGGTTCTCTCCCTCGCGCTCCCTCTTTCCTTATCCTCTCCTCTCTGAGGGCGTGAGCCACATGCTTGACATGAGCCGCTTTCCAAATTAGCCGCTGCTCTACGATACAACCTATACCAAACGAGTGGCTTACGCCCTAAAGGGGTCAAGGAATCAGGAAAGGGGAGCGCGAGGGGAAAACCTAAAGGGGATAGGGGGAATGTGAGCTCGCGAACCTTCCCCCTGTCCTCTTTGGGTTGTTCCCTCGCATTCGCGCCCCGCGCCCAGCGGAATTTTACATCGGACTAAAGATAAAAGGCAAGCAAACGAAGAAAATGCCTTTAGCAATTTGGATGTCGGCACTGCCGACCGCCCCGCGCCCAGCGGAAATTAACATCGGACAAAAGGATAAAGAATATCAAGCCATATTTCTCACATTTCAAAATCAAAATAAAAGTCAAAACCGCACAGGAAAGTCCCCCTTCCCGTGCGGTCATCATCTTTATTTGAAAGCGCCGATCTTGCGGAACTTCTCATATCTGTGATCAAGCAGCTCCTCATTCGTCAGTGTACTGAGCTTCGCAATCTCATCAAGCAGAATCGCCTTGAGTTCCGAGCAGACCTCACGGTCCGTCTTGCCCGCCTCAGGGATCACCTTCTCAACAACATCAAAACTCAGCAGATCATAGGAAGTCAGCCGCAGATGCGCCGCCGCCTCCGCCGCCTTCGAGGAATCCTTCCAGAGAATACTCGCGCAGCCCTCCGGCGAAATAACCGAGTAAACCGCATTCTCCAGCATGATCGCCGTATCGCAGACGCCCAGCGCCAGTGCGCCGCCGCTGCCGCCCTCGCCGACGACAACCGAGATCACAGGCGTTTTCAAGCCCATCATCTCATAGAGGTTTTCCGCGATGGCAAGTCCCTGCCCGCGCTTTTCCGCACCGATGCCGCAATAAGCACCGGAGCTGCCGATAAAGCAGATCACAGGGCGATGGAACTTCTCCGCCTCTTTCATCAGGCGGAGCGCCTTACGGTAGCCTTCCGGCTCGGGGCAGCCGAAATGGCGCTTCATGCGATCCTCAATGGTATCGCCGCGCTCCATCGCGATCACCGTCACCGGAATATGATTGATATAACCGACGCCTGCCACAATCGCCGGATCGTCACCGTAGCGGCGGTCTCCGTGCAGCTCGACAAAATCATCGACCATATGCTCAATATAATAAGAACCCATCGGGCGCTTGCCGTTGCGCGCAGCCTGTACGCGCTCGTAAGCTGTTTTCGTGTCCGCCATGCGGATCCCCTGCCTTTCTTCGATTATGTTGTCTCGCGGATCACCCACGCCACAAATACGGCAAATGCAATCGCCGCAAGGATCAGAAGTCCCAGCCCTGCATAGCCGATCGCGCGCAGAATCCTGATATCCCTGCTTCTGCCGTCACGGATCTGCGTGCGGATCTCCTTCGCCGGAACCGCATCCGGATTCGCCGCATAGATCTCATTCAGTTCCGCACAAAGCGCCGCATGCTCCGGATACTGCAGCGCAAAATATGCTGCATATTCCGTATCGGCGCTGATTTTCCGTTTCACCAGATAATTGTTCAGCAGCCGCACCAGATATTTCGTCAGATGCCGGAACAGAATCACAGCCGCCAGTGCGATCAGCACATACCACCACGCATCTGCATGCGCGAGCAAAACGAACGCCGCACCGATCAGCACAACCGTCCCGACGAGCGAGAGACATTCCAGCAGCGCTGCCGCAGAACATTCATGATACGCCGTGTAGCTGTAAGCGCCCTGCCCTGCCGCATCGCCGAGCCGCTGCTCCGCGCCGAGATGTGTTTTGCGGAACCGGAGCTGTTTTTCGCGCAGTCCTGCGGAACGCCGCTCCGCGAAGCCCATCGCGCGATTATCTCGGCTGATGCAGCTTCAGCAGCTTTGCGAGCGTATAGGTCATGCGCGGACGCTCCTCGATCAGATCGACAAAGCCGTGCTCAAGCTGGAACTCTGCCCGCTGGAAGCCCTCCGGCAGTTTTTCGCCGGTTGTCTGCTCCACAACGCGCTGACCTGCAAACCCGATCAGTGCCTTCGGCTCTGCAATGATGATATCGCCCTGCATTGCAAAGCTCGCGGTGATGCCGCCCGTTGTCGGATCGGTCAGCACAGCGATATAGAGCAGCCCCGCCTCCGAATGCCGCTTGACGGCGCCGGAGACCTTTGCCATCTGCATGAGGGAGAAGATGCCCTCCTGCATTCTCGCGCCGCCGGATGTGATAAATCCGACGACCGGCAGACCGAGTGCGGTTGCCTTTTCAAACAGTCTCGTGATCTTCTCACCGACAACCGTGCCCATGCTGCCCATCATGAATGCGGAATCCATGACGAACAGTGCGCAGTCAGTGCCGTCGATTTTCGCCGTGCCGCAGACAACGCCCTCCGCAAGACCGCTTGCCTTCTCCGCCTTTTCGAGCTTCTGCGCATAATCAGGGAAGTCGATCGGGTTCTTGGATTTCAGCTTCTTGTCGATCTCCTGAAACGTGCCCTTATCGACCGTTGCATCCAGCCGCTCGACCGCACGCATCCGGAAGTACGCGCCGCACTCAGGGCAGATGCAGTGGTTTTCGAGATAATCCGCATACGGAATCTCGGCATTGCATTTTTTGCAGACGCGCGGCGGCTGCTCGACATTGCCCGTAATGGTATTGAGAATCGTTTTCAGCGTGCTCATGCCTGTGTCTCCTCCTGCGGCTTAATGACAAACGAGAACTCAGCGCTCACGCAGAGCTTGCCGTTCACATATCCTTCGCCCGAAGCCCAGTAGAACGGGCCGCGGTTCTTGGTGATCTCGCACTTTGTCTCAAAGAGATCGCCCGGCACAACCGGATTGCGGAATTTGACCTTGTCGATACCGGTGAACAGCGTCAGCGGCTGCGAGCCGTCCGGCTGCGGTTCCATGCAGACGCAGACCGACTGCGCCATAATTTCGCAGAGGATCACACCCGGCACAACCGGATGTCCGGGGAAATGTCCGTCAAGGAACCATTCCTCGCCGGTGATCTTCTTTTTACCGTGTGCAGCACCGTCAATGACCTCTGCTTCATCGAGCAGCAGCATGCTGTTGCGGTGCGGCAGCAGCTCCATGAGTTCTGTCCGGTTCATGTGTATCCCTCCGTGTAATTATAATATCTGTCATGCGCCGGTGCGGAAAGCGCGTGACATTCCGCGCAGGCGCATGTGTTCCCTGCAACCCATGATAAACAAACAGCAGAAGATAAATGCTTTGATCTTATACTCCAAATCGGGATGCTTCAGGGAAACAACGCCAACAACTTCAGCAGTCGCAGCAGCCTGTGAATTGCTTTGCAATTCACTTAGGGGCGCCCTCTGTCGCAGGGCGCTGCCCTTTGGAAACCTGCAAACTTTTGAAAAAGTTTGATCAAAACTTTTATTTCGGCTTCGCCGTGCGCTCCTTAAATTGTTCAGGGAAAGTGTCCCCCTAACTCCCCCCGCATACAAATGGGGTCTGGGGATGATATCCCCAGCGAGGGGTTTTGGGGCGAGCAGCCCCCATTCTCAATCCGTCGGAGAGTCGGCAGTGCCGACAGCCATTTTTCTAAAGCGCCTTACAGATGAAAATGCAAACTGCACATCCGTTTCTTTTCAAAGGCAGATCCCCCCATAATCATCCCCCGCATACAAATGGGGTCTGGGGATGATATCCCCAGCGAGGGGTTTGGGGGCGAGCAGCCCCCATTCTCAATCCGTCGGAGACACCTTATTCACAGCTTTGCAAGCGCGATGCAGGCGTTGTGACCGCCAAAGCCGAGCGAGGTCGAAAGTGCCAGCGAAAGCGGGGTTTCGAGCGCCGTATTCGGCGTGATCTGCAGATCGCACTCCGGATCGGGTTCCTTGTAGTTGATGGTCGGCGGAACGAGATTGTTCTCGAGCGCCTTGACCGCAGCAATCGCCTCAATCGCACCGGCAGCACCGAGCAGATGTCCGGTCATGGATTTGGTCGAGCTGACATGAATCTGATATGCACGCTCCTCGCCGAATGCCTTTTTGATTGCCGCCGTCTCGGTTTTATCGTTGAGCGGCGTGCTCGTGCCGTGTGCATTCAGATAGATTTCGCCTGCCGGCACCTCTCTGCCGACCTCTGCGAGACAATCCGCGATGGCCTTGGAGGAGGCAGTCGCTTCGCCGTCCGGCGCGGTAACATGATACGCATCGCATGTGCTGCCGTAGCCGACGAGCTCTGCATAAATCTTTGCGCCGCGTGCGACGGCATGCTCATATTCCTCGAGGATCAGCGCACCTGCGCCCTCGCCCATGACGAAGCCGTTTCTGCGCTTGTCAAACGGAATCGAAGCCGCGTTGACATCGGTGCTCTCGCTGAGTGCCTGGCAGTTGATGAAGCCGGACATCGACAGCGGATGAATCACCGCATCGACACCGCCCGCAATGATCGCATCGGCATAGCCGTGGCGGATTGCGCGCAGTGCCTCACCGATCGCATTGGTACCGGTCGCGCATGCGGTTGTGACCTCAATGCACGGGCCCTGCGCATGTGTCTGAATCGCGATCATACCGGCAGACATATTGGCGATCATCTTCGTGATGAAGAACGGCGAAACGCGCGCCGGACCTCTGTTCAGGAAGGTGTTGTGCTCGTTGACGAATGTCTCGAAGCCGCCGATACCGGTGCCGAAGTAGACGCCGAAGCGCTCCGGCTCGATTTTTCCGCTGATGCCGGAATCCTCGACCGCCTGCATCGCGACGGTCAGCGCATACTGCTGGCAGCGGTCGGTCTGGCGGACCGTTTTTGCATCAAGAAACTGCTTGGGGTCAAAATCCTTGACCTCTGCGGCGAGCTTTGCCTTGAGATCGGCAGCATCGAACCGCGTGATAAAATCAATACCGTTTTTGCCGTTCTTCAGCCCGTCCCAGTAGCTTGCGACATCATTGCCGATCGGGGTGAGCGCGCCGAGACCGGTCACGACTACTCTTCTGTTTGCCATAGCTTCCTCCGTTTACGAAATAGCGAGACCGCCGTCAATGCGGATGACCGTTCCGGTGATATAATCCGATTCCGGCGAAGCCAGAAATGCTGCGAGATTTGCAACATCCTCCGGCTGACCGGCTCTGCCGACGGGAATGGATGCGAGATAGTTCTGCGTTGCTTCGTCGCTGATTTCCTTTGTCATGTCTGTTGCAATGAATCCGGGCGCAATCGCGTTGCAGGTGACGCCTCTGGAGGCAAGCTCTCTGGCAGTGACCTTGGTCAGCGCCATCACGCCCGCCTTGGAGGCGGCATAGTTTGCCTGACCCGCCGTACCGAGCAGACCGGAGACCGAACCGAGGTTGACGATCTTGCCGTACTTCTGCTTCATGAACGGGCGGTAGCATGCCTGCGTCATGTTGAATGTACCCTTGAGGTTCGTGTTGATAACGGCGTCGAAATCCGCCTCTTTCATGCCGAGGATCAGACCGTCGCGCGTGATGCCCGCATTGTTGACGAGAATCGTCACATTGCCGAGGTCTGCAATGACCTGCTTGACCGTTGCCTTGCACTGTTCCGCGTCGCCGACATTGCATGCATATGCCTTTGCCTTGACGCCGTATTCTGCTGCGATTTCTGCTTCGAGTGCCTGTGCCTGCTCCGTCACGGTCAGATCGACGATTGCGATATCCGCACCGAGGGATGCGAGCTTTTTGCAGATCGCAGCACCGATGCCGCGTGCGCCACCCGTGACGAGCGCTGTTTTACCGTTCAGCATGCTTCTTTCACCGCCTTGATTGTTTCTGCCAGCGTCTCAGCGCTGTCCACATTGTAAATCCGCACATCTGCGGAGATTTTCTTGACCAGACCGCTGAGCGTCTTGCCCGCGCCGACCTCGATGAAATCGGTGAAGCCCTCCGCGATCATATTCTCGATGGTTGTCTGCCAGCGCACCGGATTGCACATCTGCTGCCGGAGCGTCTCCGCGATTTTGTCCGCCTCATAGGGCTGCGCGGTGAGATTCGCATAGACCGGCACCTTCGGCTCCGCAAAGCAGAAGGATTTGAGCACGGCACCGAAGTATTCCGCCGCATTGTTCATGAAGGGCGAATGGAAAGCCGCACTGACAGCCAGCGGAATGCATCTGCCGCCGAGCTCCTTGATCTTCGCCGTGAAATCCGGCATGCTGCTCGCCAGACCGGAAACAACGGTCTGACCCGGGCAGTTGAAGTTGACCGCATAGAGCTGCTCGAATTCCGCCGCTGCATTTGCAACGGTCTCCGCATCGAGCTTGACAACCGCGCACATTGCGGTATCGGCAGCATCGGATGCATCCTGCATCAGCTTGCCGCGCGTGCTGACGATCTTGAATCCGTCGGTATCGGAATATGCACCTGCATAGGCAAGTGCCGCGACCTCGCCGAGCGAGAATCCGGCAACCGCATCCGCATGGATGCCCGCCTCATCGAGCGCACGCGCCGCCGCCAGATCAACCAGATACAGGCAGGGCTGTGTGTTTTCAGTGCGCTTGAGCTCCTCCGCGGTGCCCGAAAAGGACTGATTCATGGTATTCGGGCGGATCTCCTCCGCCGCATCATAGAGCGCCTTTGCCGCGGCACTGGTCTCATAGAGCGAGCTGCCCATGCCGCTGTACTGTGCGCCCTGTCCTGCAAAAAGAAAAGCAATTTTACCCATTTTGAGCTGCCTCCCGTATGTATCAGCAGTTGCTCAGAACTGCTGTCCGAGCAGTCTGCCTGCCTCTGCCATGATCTCCTCGACCATTTCGGCAGCGGGCTGCTCCTTGTTCACCAGACCGGAGATCTGTCCTGCGAGGAAGCATCCGCGCTTCGGATCGCCCTCCACAACGGCGGCACGCAGTGTACCCACTGCCATTGCCTCCAGATCTTCGTCCGAGATATCTGTATACTCGACCTTTGCATAGCCGCGCGAGAATGCGGATTTCAGCGAGCGGACAGGATGTCCGAGCCGCTTGCCGGTGACAACCGTCGAGGTATCCTTCGCCTTCAGCACTCTGGATTTGTATTCCGGATGAATGCTGCACTCCGTCGCCGCAAGGAACCGCGTACCGATCTGCACGCCGCATGCACCGAGCATAAATGCCGCCGCAACGCCTCTGCCGTCCGCGATGCCGCCCGCCGCAATGACGGGAATCTTCACCGCGTCGCAGACCTGCGGCACCAGAGCCATCGTGGTCATTTCGCCGACATGGCCGCCGGATTCCGTACCCTCCGCAACAACGGCATCCGCACCGGATTTCTCCATGAGCTGTGCCATTGCAGCGGTCGAAATCACCGGAATCACCTTGACACCGGCTTCGCGCCACATCGGGATGTATTCCGCCGGAGAACCGGCGCCTGTGGTCACAACCGCGACCTTCTTTTCCGCGACCAGCTTTGCGATCGCATCAATATTATTACCGCGCAGCATGATGTTGACGCCGAAAGGCTTGTCAGTCAGTGCGCGGGCTTCATCAATCTGTGCTGCGATAAAGTCCGGGTCACCGCTTGCGGCAGAGATAATGCCCAGTCCGCCGCCGTTGGAGACCGCTGCTGCAAGGCGCGCATCGGAGATATGCGCCATGCCGCCCTGCATCAGCGGATAACGGGTACCCAGCAAATCACAGAGAATTGCCGTGCGCTCCATGGAATCAGCCCTGCTTGCTGTCCACGTAAGCGATCAGCTCCTTGACAGAAGTACCTGCCTCCTGCGGGTTGATCTCAACGCCCAGCTCATCCTCCAGCTCCATCATGATCTCGACTGCTTCGAGGGAATCGACGCCGAGGTCTGCGAAGGTGGTCTCCTCGGTGATCTCAGAGGGATCCATCTCGAGGTGGTTTGCAAGAACTTCGATAATCTTTTCGCTGTTCATAATTCGTTCCTCCATAATCAAATGTGTTGGAATTGGATATATCTAAAAATAAGCGGTGTGCTTATTGATAGCCAAAGGGATGCGTCAGCTCACCAGCGGATGAGGCAGGCAGCGCTGGAAAGTCCGCCGCCGAATGCGCACATCGCAATGAGATCGCCTTTTTTCAGCTTGCCGCTGCGTGCAAGCTCATCAAACGAGATCGGCACACTTGCCGAGGATGTATTGCCGTAGCGGTCGAGGTTCAGCACGAACTTCTCGATCGGAATGCCGAGTCTGCGCGCCGCCAGCTCAATGATGCGGTAGTTCGCCTGATGCGGCACAATCCAGTCAAAATCGGTGACTTCGATGCCCGCCTGCTCTGCAATGAGCTTCAAATCGGCAGAGATCTGCTTGACTGCAAATTTGAAGGTCTCCTGTCCGCTCATATGGACAGCGAGCGGCTCGACCTCCTTCTCATAGAACGGGGAATTGCCCTTGCCGAGCGGGATGGAAAGCACGCTGTCGCCGCCCTGCGTGTGCAGATGCGAACCGAGGTAATTGTCGCCCTTGCCGATGACAAACGCACCGGAGCCGTCGCCGAAGATGACGCAGGTCGAGCGGTCTGTCCAGTCGAGGATGCGGCTGAGCCGCTCCGCACCGAGCACGAGCGCATAGTCGATGCCGCCTCTTGCGATAAACGCCGCGGCAGTATCGAGCGCGAACAGGAATCCGCTGCATGCGGAGTTGACATCGAATGCAGGGCAGCTCGCACCGATCTGCTGCTGCACCTTTGCGGACATCGACGGGCAGCCGTAATCGGCAGAGACCGTCGCACCGACGATCAGCCCGAGCTGATCCGCCGTGATGCCGGCAGCCTCCAGCGCACGCTGTGCCGCCTTCGCGCCCATTTCCGCCGCCGATTCATGGACGGAAACATGGCGCTCCTTCACGCCGACGCGCTGTGTGATCCATTCGTCCGAGGTGTCCACCATCTTAGAAAGGTCATCGTTCGTCAGTATTTTTTCCGGCACATAAGCACCGGTTCCCAAAATCTGAATACTCATCCGGCTCTCCTCTTTCCGTATCAGTCATCCGTCAGGCAACCACGCCGTTCAGCAGACATGTGAAGCCAAAGGTAAAGTAGCGCACAGCCTCCTCGCGGGAAAGCTGACGCGAAACTGCGTCGGCGTAGTAGCCTCTGCAAAAGCACCAGATCGCATAGCAGAGTGCATCCGCATCGACCTGCTTTGCAAAGCCCTGCTCCAGCGCATAGTGATAATATTTTTTGATCTTTTCATACCACCAGACGCGGTTCTCCTCGGTCAGCGAGTCATGCTCAAAGACATACCGTCTGAACTGCATCTTGACGTCATAGGTCTGCATCAGCACATCGACCGCCGTATCAATGCAGAACTGCTCAAAGCTTGCCCTGTCATGGAATTCCGGCTTGATGTTCTCGCGCATACTGACAACTGCGTTGCGGTAGACGATCCGCAGCACCTCGTCGATATTTGCGAAGCGGTTATAGAACACGCGGTTTGTCACGCCTAACTCCGTAATGATCTTTTTGACCGTTACCTTGTGCGCGCCCTCCTCAGCGGCGATGCGTGCAACAATTTCAACGATCTGATCGGAGATATCATCGCGGATGCGTTCCTGCTTCGGTGCAGCTGTTTCGCCTGCATGTTCCATAGCTGTGTCAGACTCCTTTCTGCGAAAAACCGCAGTTTCCGTGTTCAGCACACACTGTGCCAGCACACCATGTGCTATTATAGCATAGTTTTGGAAATCTGTCAAGTGAAACCTGTGTGAAAACCGGAGACTTAACGGAAAAAGTCGGATTTGCAGGCAATTCTCTGTCCGGATCAAACGATTCGCTTTTCACTGTTCTTTATTGAGATAGTCAGCGCAACATTCTTTCCCCTTTTGTCCGAATGCTAATTTTCGTTGGGCGCGGGGCGCGAATGCGAGAGAGACACCCCAAGGAGAGAGGGGAAACTCGCAAGCTCGCATTCCCCTCTCTCCTTAGGTTTTCCCTCTCGCGCTCACCCTTCCCTGATCCTCTCTCCCCTAAAGGCGTGAGCCGCTTGTTTGAGCAAAAGTCTATCCGTCCAAGAAGCCGCTGCTCATTAGAACAGCGCACACCAAGCGAACAACACAAGCCAAACGAGTGACTTCCGCTCTAAGGGGGAAAGGGAATGAGGAAATGGGAGCTCGAGGGAAAAACCTAAAGGGGAAAGGGGGAATGTGAGCTAGCGAACTTCCCCCTTGCCTCTTTGGGTTGTTCCCTCGAACCCGCGCCCCGCGCCCAGTGAAATCCAACATTCGCACAAAGGATAAGAACAAAAAAACAGAGCAGCCCCTTCTCACGCCTATCTTCATCGAAAATACCCTCTCCCGAACGCAAAAACCGGTGCCGCGTCGAAACGCAGCACCGGCTGAAATCCGTATTGGTTTTGCAGAAGATTACTTTCTCTCCTTGAGCAGGTCGCGGATCTCGGTCAGCAGGACCTCTTCCTTCGGCGGCTCAGCAGGCTTCTCCTCTTCCTTCTTCTTGCCGATCTCCATTGCCTTGTTGACTGCCTTGATGATGACGAACAGAATCAGCGCAATGATCAGGAAGTTGACAACTGCGGAAATGAAGTTGCCGTAGTTGAACTCTGCACCGTTGATCGTGAAGGAACCGCCGATCTTGACGCCGCCGTCCTCAGCGGTGCTGCCGGTGATTGCCTGAATCAGCGGGTTGATGAAGCTGTCAGTCAGCGCGGTGACGATGTTGCCGAACGCAGCACCGATGATGACACCGACTGCCATGTCCATGACGTTGCCCTTGAGTGCAAACTCCTTAAATTCTGCAAAGAAACCCTTTTTTTCTGCCATATGTATTACATCCTTTCATTTGCGGCGCTTCACCGCATTGATTTACTACTATTATACCATACTTGCACGAAAAATGCATCTGTGAATAATGACGAAATTCATATGCAATTTTCACACATTTTTCACATAAGAAATGTATATCCTACAAATTCCGCAAGATACTGCAAAATGCAAGCCGCCGATGCATCTGCGGCACCGGCGGCGATTCAGGTAAAATTATGCATAAAATCCGGAAAAGATACAGCCTCGGGCGCAGCGGGATTCTCCTGCCGCCCCGCCGCTTTGTCTGCTGCATCCGGCGTCTTTGCCGGTTTCTTCACAGCAATCGGCTTTGTCAGTGTCTGCTTCAGCCGTTCCCCCGCCGTTTCCGGCTTGATCTTCTTGAAATCCGCGCCGCAGACAACACAGAACAGATGCCGGCTCTGCACCGGCTCACCGCAGTTCGGACAAATCATCGTGACGCACCTCATCTCTCTGCTTGATCGGTCAAACGCAGCCTTTGGATTGTTATTAGTTTAACACACCATCAGACGGAAGTCAATAGCGGGCAGCAATATCTGTATAATTTCACATAATCCCGCTTTAATTTTGTGAAATCCGACAAAGTTCTTATCTGCTGTTTCAATTTTACAAAAACCTATGTTATAATGACAGTAAAAGAGAGAAACAGCGGTAATGCTGAATAAACATGAACCCCCCCTTGGAAAGGAGTGTGCGGCAGGTCTGCTGCTGCACGATCAATGCTATGGCTGAATACCGATCAACCGGCAGAGAGCTGCGAAAATCGCCGAAGGGCGTCATCGCCGGTCTCTTTCTGATTGCACTGGCTGCAGGCGGCGCATTCTTCGGCAAAGATGTGCTGGAGAATATGGTCTCCCTCGAAGCGGATGACTCCGAGGAGGTCGAGATCGAAGTACCGTCTGTTGAGGAAAGCTCCGCGGAATCCGCAGCCGTCGAATACGGTTCCGTCTCCGTTCCGAAGTCGGAGATCCGCCGCGGACCGCTCATGATCATCAACGATGACTTCCCGACAGAGGATGCCGAAACCGGTATCGTCTCGGTTTATGAGAAGAAGACCCCCTGCCTGACCACGCGCGATATGCGTGTCTATCTTCTTGAGGAGACCGTCGAGGCGCTCAACGAAATGGCAGATGCGTTCTATGTCGAAACCGGTCACAAGGATCTGCTGGTTCTGAACGGCTATGTCACAAAGGACGAGCAGAAGCGCCTTTATGAAGCCGATCTGCAGCGCACGGGTTCGGGCAGCTCTGAGCTTTATGCAATGCCGGGCTGCAATGAGTTTGAATCCGGATACACCTTTGAGCTGTCGCTGTTCGTCAACGGCATGTTCAAGGATTTCACCGGCGAAGGCGATTACGAGTGGATTCTCAAGCACTGCGCCGAGTATGGCTTCATCCAGCGCTATCCGGAGAACAAATCCGATATCACGCATGTCGAGGGGCGCCCGTGGGTGTTCCGTTATGTCGGCTCGCCGCATGCATGGTATATGTACAAAAACGGGCTCTGTCTCGAGGAATACACCGATCTGCTGGAATTGAGCCCCTATGAGGGCGATCACGGCATCATCAACGATCAGCTCGGCAGAGAGTACGAGGTCTATTATGTCTCGGTCGATCCGGATGATCCGGCAGAGGAGGCAATCGTCCCGACCCCGATCGGCTATCAGTACACGATCTCGGGCAACAACAAGCACGGCTTTTATATCACCGTCATCCTCGAAAGCTGAGCCGCAGCCGCGATTGCAATACAGAACATATGAAAAAACCGCTCCACAGCCAAGTGAAGCGGTTTTCTTTGTCTTTGCATGTTCAGCCGTTCAGGCTTTCAATCAAATTCTTCATATCCCTGCTGATTCTTTCGGATTCAAAGTGATGCACATAATGACCGCAGTCGAGCTTTATGAGCGTTCCGTCTGAGGAAGCATCCACCATTGCCTGCATACCGCCTATCCTATATTCATCGTTCGAGGTTTCGTTGGAAACATACATCATAACAGGAACCGTCGGCAAGGGTGCGGCGTTTCGGTCATCATTCAGGGCGATGATGTTTTCCACCTTACCCTCATTCAGCTCTGTCGGATTCACATTTTTATGGCAGGCGATTTCCTTGTAAATCGCGCATTCTTCCTTTGTGAGCGTTCCCGATTCGTTGTAGTCAAACAGGCGAACAATCCCTGTCGCTTTTATGAACTTCCCAAGCCCCAATTGAAAATCGTTGACGGTATTATTTCCTTTCAGTTTCCTGACGTCCATACAGTGCGGCGTACACATATCCAGCCCGACAATCGCCTCGACCTCATCGGGATATTCCTGCGCCCAGCGAGTCGCCTCATAGCCGGAAAATGAATGTGGACACAGCACATACGGCGCTTCAACGCCGCACTTTTCAAGCGCCTCTCTGTCCTGCCGAAGAATCGTGTCTATATCGCGTTCGCCGTCAACCAGATCGCTGAAGCCGTAGCCGAACTTCTCGACAACAACGATTTTGTAATCGTCGGAGAGTTTGCTGTAAAGCGGCTTGAAATCGAGAATCGGAGAGGAAGTCCCCCAGCCGGAGAGAAACACGATGGTGTGCTCCCCCTCCCCTTCCGTGTAGACGCTCATGTTGTGACCATCCACCTCGACAAGCTGCCCGAGCGGCGTTTCATAAAGAGCGATGTTCTTTTTCAGCATGATCTGATTATACACCGTCATGACAAGCAGAAATGCTGCAATCAGAATCAGAATCCCGAGCAATATTTTGCCTGTAACTTTCAATGCTTTTTTCATATTCCATTGTCCTCCCGCAGTCATTCTGCAATGATAACAGAAATGTCACGGTACTTCTGACGAAACATCAGAAGTACTATGACATTGCATTTCTGTATTTCCGGCACTGCGCCGGTTTTGTTTATTCTTCCTCGCTCTCCTCAGAGGACTCTGTCGCCGAGCCGTTCATCGTATGCTGGAAGAATGTGATCTTGAGGTTTTCGAGGAATGCAGGTGCCGGAACCGGTGTACCCTCCTCGTTGTAGTTGCAGATGACGCCCCAGCCGGTTGCCGGTGCGGAGGAATACTGGAACATATAGCTGATTGCGTGGCGGTGATTGGAAAAGTCCGTTGCCGTGATATCGGTGGTGACGGCGTTGACAAAAATGCTGAAGTAGTTATCGAGGTTCTGCGCAACACGGGCACCGCCGCCGTTTGCGCTGCTGTTGACCTCACCGCCGCCGATGCACTGATTCAGCAGCTGCGCGACCGAGTTGCCGATGACGCTGCAGCGCTCAACCTCATCGAGATAGTGGCTGCTCGTCAGCATGGTCTCGAACTGGTCATTGTCCAGCGTGACCTCCATGTCCTCATTGTCCTTCGGCGGATTCAGACCGGTATCACGCACCGGAATGCGGTATGTGACGTTGCCGATCAGGTTGACTGTTTTCTGGAAGCCGTCATGGTCCATTTTGACATAGCGGTCAATCGGCTGATCGAGCAGCTCGGAGATTGCCGTTTTCATCGCATCCATGCCGTGATTGTAGTAGCAGGTATCGACCGTCATGGCTTTGCCGTCATAGACAACCTGCAGGTCCAGCGGAATGCCGACGCAGAAAATCTTTTTGCGCACCGGATCGAAACGCAGCATCATAACCGCGTTCTTTCTGTCATCATCATCCGGATCGAGCACAAAGAGCAGCGAGTTGACATCGTCCTCGGAGATACTTGTTGTTGCGCTCTGCATCGGCTGCAGCTCCTTTGATTTGGAAGTCAGCTTGTTATAGAAATAAAGCGCGACTCCGCCGAACACAACCAGAGAGATCAGAACCGTGATCATAAACGGGATTGCCGTACTGCCGGCCTTCGGTCCGCGGCGGCGGCGGCGTTGATAGGTAGTGGTCATTTTGCCGTTTTTGCAGTATATGCAGCACGCGGGCTGCACATGGGCTGCACTCCTTTCTTTGATGTAGGTCAATCATTGAAATATTCATGTGCCGGCTGATTCTGCCGCACCGCCTCCTGAAAGGAGAGCACGCGCATCTCAAGCCCTGCACGTTCTGCCATATGAACGGTCTGCCCCGTGCCGGAGCGGATATCCGCAACCAGCGCGATCAGCCTTCTGCTGTGCCGCACCATATAGGCATTGCGGTCACGGTAGCAGCCGCGGTAAAAATGCTCGCTCAGTGCAATGACCTGATCGGCTGCCTGCATCACCGCATGCACATGATAGCGCTCCGGCCCGCTGATGGTCTCGGTCCGGTCTGCGCAGGGCAGCACACAGATCAGATTCACAAGCGGATACTGTTTCCGGAAGTGCAGAATCATATCCGCCGCCCAGAGATCGACGCCGCGCGCCATGCCGGTATAAAAGGTACGGGCGCCGTCCTCCATCGCAGATTCAATCTCGCGATAGAGCAGGCTCTGCATCATGCGGAGCGTCGCGCCGGTCGGCAGCTTTTCGGGGCGGTGACCGGAAATACAGACCGCAAAGCTGCTTTTCATCAGCTTGTAAAGATCGAACCGCCGATGAACTCCCTGACAAGCGACTGCTCAGGGACCCATTCGGGATCCATCGGCGTCAGGGCTTCAAGGAAGCGCAGCAGCATCCGGATGCCGTCATCGGCACATTCGAGCTGCGCAAGTTCCCGGACGGTCTCGAGCAGAATCGGCTGATAAACCGAGAGCTCATAGCCCATAAAAGTATCGAGCTCATAGTCCGCGCGGTGCTTATAGGGCATGATGTAGAGATTTTCGCCTCTGGAAATGCTTGATAGCATCTCGCAGGATTCCTCCGGTGCTCTGCCTCTGGTGCGGTGATCGCGGATGAGGCGCCGTGCAAAGCGGATCAGCGAGGGATGCAGCCGCTCATCGTCCATCGTGATGCGTGTGCGGACGCTGAGATAGATGCGGTTTGCCGGTGCATCGCCGGTGACCTCAGGGTTCAGCGCGTGAATGCCCTCCATGATGATGAGCTCATTCTTTTTGCGCTGCAGAATCTTTCCGGATTTCTTCTGCTTCTGCTCTGCAAAATCGAAGACCGGCAGCTCCACGGCCTCGCCGCGGGCAAGCTGCTCAAGCTGCGTATTCAGCAGATCGGTATCGAGCCGCAGCGGCGATTCATAATCCGGCTTGCCGAACTGATCGACAATTTCGCTGTTGCGCGCGCCGTCAGCGTAGTAGTTATCCATCGAGAGCGTATGCGCTTCAAATCCGGCGGCATCGAGAATCTGCTCAAGGCGGCATGCAGTCGTCGTTTTGCCCGAGCCGGAAGGTCCGGAGATCAGCGTGATCGGGCGCTCCTTTGCGTGGCGGCAGATATCATCCGCCAGATCGCGCAGCTGCTTGTCATAGGCAGCCTCGGAGTCGATCACAAACAGCTCCGGTGCATCATGCGTCATCTGATTGATCTCACGGATCGTCATTTCATTCATGCGGAAGCCTCCTTACCGGTTCCCGTTCTCGACCTTCTTGCGCAGCCGGATATCCCCGCCGAAGAACGGCAGAATACGGGAAGATGAAATCAGTCTGGAGAGGATGCGGTCGCCGTAGCGATCCTTCACCTCCTGTGTTGTCAGATTGGTATTGACGATCATCGGCTTGCGTGCATTGACGCGGCTGTTGATGATCGTATAGAGCATCGAGCGCGAAAACGCGGTATCGAACTCGGTGCCGAAATCGTCCAGAATCAGCAGGTCGCATTCGAGGATGGAAGGCAGCGTGTCGCTGCTGTCCTTTGTTCTGCGGAACTGCTCCTGATCGAGAATATGCATCAGGTTGATTGCTGAGTCATAGATGACATTGTATCCCTTCTGCAGCACCTCGCGCGCAATCGCAAGAGAAAGATGCGTCTTGCCGAGCCCCGTGCCGCCGTAGAGATAGAGATTGCCGGATGCAGCGGGTGAAAACGCCGCGGCATATTCCTTGCACGCCGCAAGATTCTGCTGCATCGTATAATACTGCTCCGTCGGCAGATCGGTGTAATAGGAAAGGGAGAAATCCTCAAAGCGGGAGAGTGCCAGCTGCGAGCGCGCATTGAGCGACTCCGCGCCGATTCTTCCGATCTCCTGCGTCAGGCAACTGCACGGCTTGCCGGAAACAAATCCGGTATCGTCGCAGGCTTTGCAGGTGTACTGCAAATCGAGATAATCCTCCGGATAGCCGTGCGCAGTGAGAATCTGCCGGAGCATGGCATCCGCCTCACGGCAGTGCCGTTCAATGGCAGCAAGCTGCGCCTGATTATCGGGTCTGCCGAGCACATTCACGATGCTCAGGCAGGCAGAGCGGAGCTGCCGGTCGAGCTCGGCGGTTTCGGGAATTTCGCGCTGGATCTGCACGGTTCGGGTCTCCTGAAGCTTCTCGGCAGCGCGCCGCCGCTCCTGAATGATGCCGAGCGCCTGTGCATAGATCTCCTCCTGCGTCATTCCGCTTCACCTCCTGCGATCACGCCCCGTAAGGGTTCATAATCTTTTCTACAATATCCATATCAATTGACGAATTCGAGCTGCCCTCGGGCGGCTTTTTTGTGCTGCCGCGCTTCTGCCTGCGGGCGGCGTAGTAGGCATCGTCCTGCTTTGCCGCATCGGCGGCGGTGCGGACGCCTGCCTGCTCCCATTTCTCCAGAATCCCGTTGAGATAGCTGAAGCTGAGCTTATCGTCATTCTGATTGCGTGTTTTTTCGTATGCGAGCTGAATCATCTCAAAGGACCAGCCCTGCTGCTGCCAGCGGTCGATGAAGCTCTGCTGCAGCTTTGTCGGCTGCCGCTTCATCTCAAAGAGCCGCATCAGCTTTGCGGTAAAGGTGCGCGCCTCGGTTCTGCGGCGGATATCCTCCTCGACGAGTGCGTGCGTCATAACGCCGCGCTCCTGCCATTCAATCGCGACCTTTTCCATATAGCGCACATGGAAGCAGTCATTCTGCACGCAGTATGCAGCGAGCATAAGGAGCAGATCCGGTTCGAGCCCGAGATATTCGTGCATCCAGATCATGCTTTTCTGCTCGGTATTGTTGAGCATTCTGCCCGCAAGCTGTTCGATGCCGCGGAACATCTCCGCAATCGCCTGATTCTCGCGGATGCGCGCCGCGATCTCCGAGGGCATCATCGAGAACTGGCTGCTGCTGATCTGCAGCTTGGCATTCGGCTCCGGCTGTGCAGCCGGTTCGGGGGCAGGCGTCCGTGCCGGAGTCTGTTCGGTCTGCGGTGCAGGCGCAGCAGTCGGTGCGGGCGCGGTGCGCTGCAGCCGGACGGCAGGCAGTTCCGGCGAACTGCCGAGCACATTTGCATCCTGCCAGAAGGCGACCGCCTCCTCGACAGCATCGGGCTGAACCTTGCAGTTCTTTGCGACTGCGTCCGCCGTCAGCGGTTCATCCGCGTGGCAGAGCAGATAGAGCAGCACCTTGAGCTGATCGTGGCTTGCCAGCCCGAGCAGATGATCTGCAACCGTTACCGGAACGGGGAAGGTATGCCCCTGTTTCAGATAGATTTCCATTGCGCACCTCCCGAATCCGGACATAGTGATACTCTTATAGTATAGCACAAAACGCGGGAATTGTAAAGTGTGTGAATCCTGAAATTTTCCTGAAGGCGCCGCGTGTTTTTGTGAACAGCGTGCAGACAGCCGTCTCCGCAAGGTATACATATCCAAACACCGCAAGTTGACAAAAATGCATTGACAACCGAATAAAATACTGATAAAATACAAGTATACGGCAGAAAGGGGGAGTTTTCATGCCGAACAGAAAAACGATCCTCAAACGGATCGCAGCCGCATGGACCGCGGCAGCCTCAATCAGTACCCTTGCACTCTCTGCCCATGCTTTGACGGAGCAGAAGCTCGTCGGATACATGGGCGACCTCAACGGGGATATGCTCGTCGATATGACGGACATCGCAATCCTCTCCGAACACCTGCTCACGCAGCAGCCGATCACCGATGCAGGGGCTGCATTCCGCGCCGACCTCAATGTGGATATGCATCTTGATGCAAGCGATTTCACGCTGCTCAAGCGGGTTGTGCTGAGCGGCGAGGAACCGGAAGGGCTCTATGAGGAATATGAAGTGCCCGAGCCGGAGCTCATGCCGCCGCCGATCAAGGTGGTGAACCCGACTCTGCCCTCAATCGGCGAAACAAACATCCTGATGTTCGTTGTCGATTTTCCGGATTGCAGGCGCTCGGATCACTACTCCGCCGAGGAGATTCTCGAGCGCACCTTCGGGCCGGAGAACCGTCAAAGCTCATCGTTCCCGCTGGAGAGCATCTCCGCCTACTATGAGCGCGCGTCCTATCACCGGCTGCACATGCACGGCGATGTGTTCCTCTATGAGGCAAAGGAGAGCATCAATAATTACGTAAATCCCAAGGGCGATACCGCAAGCTATGACGGCACCGACAAGCTGCTCAATGAAATCATGTACGCCTTTGATGCGCAGATTGACTTTAGCAAATATGACACCGACGGCAACCGGGTCATAGATACAATTCTGCTTGCGCTCCCCGGCAGTGCAAGTCAGGATGACTGGTGGCCATGCTCCGGCGGCTATTACGGCGGCAGAAAATTTGACGGCGTGCGGGGCGGCAATCTCTGCTTCGGCGGCTGGGATCTCAGCGACCGCGCCGGATTCAACAGCACATGGACGCATGAGCTCGGCCACGCAATGGGTCTGCCGGATTACTACCGCTACGAGAACTACGAGAACACCGCGCAGGATGATTACGGCAGAGGTCTGAGCGGCGATGCGGGCTGGATCATGATGGACGATGCACTCGGCGATATGAGCGCATTTGACAAGCTGATGTACGGCTGGTACACCGATGCCGAGGTACAGATTTACAGCGGCGGCACAAAGACCTTTACGCTGGAATCCTCGCAGTACGCGCCGAACTGTCTGCTGATTCCGCGCGGCGATCTGAACGGCTTTTACAGCGAATATTTCATCGTGGAATCCATCACGCCGGATGAAAACAACGCAAAGGGCTTCTCCTACCGGCAGGGCTTCCGGATGTTCAATGACAGCGGCGTCCGGATTCTGCACTGCAACGCCGAGATTGCGCGTGACGGCTGGTGGGGGCCGGAGTTCAAGTGGAACAATTACGGCAGATATTATAACAATACAAATGACCGCCAGCGCGTGCTGCGGCTGGTCAACAACTTCGGCGGGCTGTTCCACAAGGGCAAGCTGATTGACAGCAATGTCAGCGGATTTGCGTGGTATGACCAGAGCGGTTATCAGACTGTTGACCCGAACATCACGATTTCGGTAGACAGCTACGAAGACGGCACTGCCGTTGTGACTGTTTCCCCGAAGGGATAAGCACGCAGGGGCAGGCAGTGCCGCCGAGATGCTAAAGTCCGAATAGATCAAGCAAAAGGCAAAAGTCTATCGCCTCAATCAAAGTTAATACATATAATTATGCAAGCCGCTGAATGGGTGAAAAAAGCTCATTCAGCGGCTTTTGCACAAAAAGCGGTATGAAACATAAATCTTTGTGCAAACTTTTTGAAAAGTTGCACGCAACCGTCAAACTTTTGCCGATTTGGCACCCCTTTATAGAGAGGAACATGCATTTTTCCGTTCTCATTATCATGAATAATTGTAAATAATTATAAATATGTCCACGAAGCGGGCACCATAACTCCTCACTCCTCTCTCCTCACTTTATAAAATTGTCCGCGGAGCGGACACCGCAACTCCTCACTTCTCACTTCTATCTCCTCACTATTTCAAATCCGCCGCCGCAGGCGGCACAACAATTTCTCATTTCTAATTTCTCATTTCTCATTTTTATCAGCTTCTATCTTCTCACTTTATAGATTCATGCGCGAAGCGCATACCACAATTTCTCATTTCTAATTTCTAATTTCTCATTTTCATCAACTCCTATCTTCTCACTAGAAATACAGCGGGTGCTGCGAACCGGACAAGAGACGGAATGTTCGGTTTGGCAAAGGTGTTAGTCGGTAC
>JAFWUX010000183.1 GCA_017523995.1 Oscillospiraceae bacterium
CTGCCGTTTTCATGTAGATGCAACACAGGCGATCGGCAAAATAAAACTTGATCTGACACAAGCGGATACGGCTTCTTTTGCTCCGCATAAATTCTACGGATTAAAGGGCAGCGGCATTCTTTACAAGCGTGAGGAGATCGTTCTTGAACCGATGATACACGGCGGTGCAAGCACGACCATATACAGAAGCGGTACGCCCGACACAGCAGCCATCGCTGCGGCGGCAAAGGCACTGAAGCTTGCTGAAAATGAGTTTGAAGAACGCCTTGCCTATGTCACAAACATAAATCGTATCCTGCGTGACGAGATTCGCAATATCCACGGACTTATCATCAACAGTCCGGAGAATACCGTGCCGCATATCCTGAACGTTTCAAGTACAGGTATCAAGGGCAGTAAAATGCAGGAACTGTTAAATGAAAAGGGTATCTGCATTTCGGTGAAGTCGGCTTGCTCTGTGCCGAACACGCCTTCAAGACCTGTCATGGCAATCACCCATGACCGCAAGCGGGCACTGTCCTCGTGGCGAATAAGTCTTAGTCATCTGACAACGAAGCAGGATATGGAAGCCTTGATAAAGGTGTTGCGTGAGATCATGGAGCATGAGGTGAAAAAATGAATGATGAGGTCGAGATAACGCTCGAAGAATTTTTGAAACTGCCGAAAGGGAGTTATATTCTGATAGATATGCGAAGCGAAGTATCCTATCAGCTCGGTCATATTGAGGTAGCTGTCCTCACCCATGAAGATATCAGGTCGGAGGACGATCGCAAGCTGATATTCTACTGTCAGTACGGCGTGCAGAGTGTTGAAACAGCAGAGCAGTTCAGAAAATGCGGCTATCAAGCTTACAGTCTGAAGGGCGGATATGCGGCGTGGCTCAAAAAACAGTTTCACGCTCTGGATACAGAAGAATTGGAACGCTATGACAGGCAGATCACACTGGCGCAGATAGGTCTGACCGGACAGTTGCGGCTGAAAAATGCGGCGGTGCTGATAATAGGTGCCGGCGGTCTTGGCTGTCCCTGCGGAATGTATCTTGCCGCCGCAGGGGTGGGCAGAATCGGCATTATCGACCATGACGAGGTGTGTCTTTCTAACATGAACCGGCAGGTTGCTCATCGTGAAACAGGCTTGAATAAGGCGGTCTCGCTGAAAAATACGCTCGAAGGTATCAATGACAAGATACAAGTGACGGCATACCCGGAGCGTTTCGGTACAGATAATGCCGCAGAACTGCTTGACGGGTATGATTTTGTGATCGACTGCGCGGATACTGCCGAAACGAAATTTATGGTGAATGACCTGTGCGTGCGATATGATAAGCCCTACTGCTACGGCGGTGTAATCGGCTTTGAGGGACAGGTGATGACGGTCATTCCTCACAAAACAGCCTGCCTGCGATGTATTTTTGAAGAACCGCCCACAGGCTGTGAGACCTGTGAAAGCCACGGCATCATCGGTGCAGCGGCAGGCATGATAGGCTGTATTCAGGCACTTGAAGCAATCAAATATATCACTTCTCCGGACAGGCTCCTGACGAATCAGATATTTATTTTCAATATGCTTACCATGAAAACAAGGACTGCTAAATTTGGCGGTATCAGTTCAAAGTGCAGTATATGTGATCGTCGATTATCTCGGAGAACAGTTCATTATTGAGCTGAAAATCTGGAACGGTTCTGCCTATAATGAAAAAGGCGAACAGCAGCTTTGCGAGTATCTGGAACGTTTCGGTCTAAAAACCGGCTATATGCTGACATTCAATTTCAACAAAGAAAAAGAACAAGGCATCAAAGATGTGAAAATCGGAGATATGGCGATTCACGAAGCGACACTATAAAACTGATAACCACACTTCGCCCGCTAAGCAGATTCCGGTCTCATCCGGTTCCTGCACGGCGGGCGGTTTCGGTCTATAATCATGCACTTGTGATTCAAGCTGTTAAAAAGTCATAATCCCCTGTCCCCGAACATACACCTTTACTAAACCAACTCAGAGGTGAAATGTATGTAACAGGACATCAAGCTGAAAATGAACGCAGCGCCCCGCGGGGCGCTGCTGTTTTTTATCGTAGATTCGTTGCTTTTAATATTACCCTTCTTTGCGGTGAAAATAATAGTCAAATCTATCAATTATCAAGACTGCCGCACACATACTCGTTTTTGACCTTCACCGCCGAAAAAGTGACCATGTTTCTTAAGCATATTAAGCCCGGTTCAACTCTGATACACGATAAGGAAATGACTCATAAGAAGTTGGCAGCAGATCTTGGACTGAACAGTGTCTGTTATTCATCAAAAGAATTGAAAGGATTGACTGACAGTGAGAACCCTTTGAATCCTGTTAATCGGATTCATTGTCTGCTCAAAATGTTTCTGTATGCTCACAGTGGATTTAACAGAGAGGATTTACAGAACTACCTTAACCTGTATTCTTTCGTTATGAATCCGCCTGATGATCACCTTGAAAAAGTCGAGAATATCATCAAAATGGTTTTTGAAAATCCCAAATCGCTCAAATATCGTGATCAGTTTGGCTGATTTCCGTTGCTTTCAGGTACTGTCTGCAAGTCGGGATTTTTTCTTTTTATTCTTGCTTATCATCAGCATCGCAATGCCGATCAGAGCGACCAAAGGTGCAAAATTATCCGGTTTGAGCATGGCGATGATGATATTGTCACTTTTGATTCCCGCGGTACTGAGCAGCCATGCTGTCAGTGTTGTTCCGATATTGGAACCCATAATCACGCCGACTGTCTGTTCAAGCTGCATAATACCGGAATTGACCAGACCGACAAGCATAACCGTCAGTGCAGACGATGGCTGCACAGCAATCGTGATGCCTGCTCCGAGTGCAAGGCTTTTCAGGGGATTGGAAGTCATCTTTTTCAGCGTGCTTTCCAGTTTTCCGCCTGTTATCTTCTCCAGACTTTTCGACATAACTGCATACCGAAAAGGAAAAATGCAAGTCCGCCGCAAAGGCTGCCGGGGGGGGATGCCGGCAGCCCCGCTAATCAATATCAATGCGGACTGTGTATATTTCCACTTGATTTCTCCGGCATTCTGTGCTATAATCTTATCAGATAAAACAAATCCGAAACAAAAGGAGATTGAGAAGATGCCGGGACTGCGTGAAAAAATCAAAACATTTTTGAAAAGCCCGCAGAATATCACTGAAATCGCTGTGGATATTCTTTGTCTTGCAGTATCCTACGGGCTGCTGTTTCTGCTGCCGCAAAAAGTAAATATCCTGTTCTGGATACTTTTTGGACTGGCAGCGTTTCTGTTCTGTATCGGCTTTTTCCGGATGGGATTCGCGCTGGACAGCGCAAAATCCAAAAAAGCCGTAACCATATCAGGCTGCCTGCTCGTGCTGTGCGGAATTATTCTGAACAGCACCGGTATCATCGCAATCTGGAAATCACATGGAAGTGAGCGGAGTATTGCCGCTGCGATCCTGCTTCTGATTGAAGCAATCGTCATGTATTCCATCACAGCCAGTCATACAGAATCGCCGCGTTCACAGTGGATCATGTCGCTCGTTTTCAGAGTCGCTGCCGTTCTGCTGATAATCGGCGCAGTCATCTGCATGATCGCGGATTCTTTTTCAGGCACCGCCATAGCGGCAGGCTTACTGCTGCTCATAGAAGGAATCGTATTCTGGGCAATGGGCAGCGGAAACAATCCGTTCCATTCAGATTCATCCCCGATCCGCGCTGTTCCCGGCATGAAAAAAACAGTTCAGGAGCTTTGCGATGCGCTCGGCAAAACGGAAACACAGCTCGGATTTCCGTGGCTCGGAAAAATACGGGCGGTCAAGGATGACACAATCATCTACGGACCGTCAGAAGAAGGCGTTTTCGTTTACGGCTATTACCACTTCGGAAGATTCTATGTCACATTCAGCAAAGACATCTCATTATTAGAAGCAAAAGAAGCCGAAGCACACCGCATCACCGAAATTCCTGACAGCAAAGGCATATGCCTCGGAGAAGAGTCACTCCCGGAAGCATATGCCCATATGATCACACAGTATCTGGAAAACGGGAATCCGATATGGAGCACAAAACTCAAAAAGCCGAAGAAAAAGCAATAAGGGAGGCTGCGTTATGAACACCAGAAAATGCCCGTCCTGCGGCGCCGAAATGAATCTTTCGATCTCGAATAAATGCCTGATCTGTCCTTTCTGCGATACACATATTGATGTTGAGATTCAGGATGACGGCAATACCGGAATGCTCGATGAAAACATGTTTGACTTTCTGTGGAATCTTGATGACTTAAAGCAGTATGAGAATGTGATTGCCGTTCTGGATTCCATGCGCTATTGCCTGAACAGCCTGAAAACCGCAGAGAGCGTTTCCAAATACATTCGCACTGCGCTCCTTACCGATGAAGATGTCGCCTCTGAGGGCATCAATCAGAACCGGATTGACAAGATCATGCCGAAGATCACAGAACTGATTGAGCCCGGCGAACGCATCATTGTCTACGGTGATGACGGTATTTTTTCCAGAGGAAAAGAGTTTTTTGTCATTACGGATAAACGCAGCATTTTTGTGAACGGCAAAAAAACCGGTTCCGTTCTGCACCGTGAGATCAGCGCCGTGCGTCTTGATCCGAACGGCGGATATCCGCGCTGGAAACTCAACAATCAGGACGGGTTTGCGGTCACGGGCATTGGCAATAAATACCGGCTTCAGGGCGCGATTGCCGCTTTGATCTGTATGTTTGCAGCTGAGCAGCACGGCGGCAGGGAGAAAATCAAACTGCTGTAAATATGCTATCATAAAACTGCCTGCGAAATGGCTCCGCAGGCAGTCCGTTTTACTGAAATTCGTAGCTTTCGATTGTCCAGTTGATTCCGTCAAATACAAAGTGTGCAGCACCGCGCCCGTCGATCTGATTGGCGGCATTGGTTGTTGCGGTGAATGATGTATCCGTCTGATCAGTGATCGTGACGCCGCTGCCGGTCTCAAAGCTCTGATAGCCGTGCGCATTGGATGTCAGAATATAGCTCAAGCCGTCCGGTTCGCTGACACGGAAGCTTTCATCCAGCACGCCCTTCCAGCGTGTATATTCCGCACCGGTCACGGTTTCTTCCAGCAGCCGCTCAAAGGCAGCCTTGCCGAGGCTGTCGATCGCAAAGCGTTCATCTGTCACCAGCGAATATGTCTGATTGTCAACGGTCATGGTTCTGTTTGCATCGGTCGCAAGATCCACGGCACCGCCGGAGAGGCTCTTCATCAGGAATGTCAGATTGTTCATCTTTTCGGCAGCAACATCCTCAAGGCTGATGCGGATAAACTGCATCCCGCCGTCCTGACCGGAGCTGATCTGATTGACCGGCTGTTTGTCGCACGCAAACGAAATCCATGCAGTATTATCATCGCCGCAGAGGGAATACCAGTAGCTCTCGGAGCCGTCCTGATGCTCCTCTGTGTCGATGCGCACCTTGCCGGAGCGTGTTCCGCCGCCTGCATACCGCATAATCGCCGTGCCGTCTTTCCGGACGGTCAGGGAATTGGTCCGTGTGCCGAAGGTTCCGGTCATTTCCCATTCGCCGACGAGATCGTCCGCGGAATACGGGCATTCTGTTTTCGATGCATCGGTCGTCTGTGCTGCTGCGGTCTGTGCCGCGGTTGTTTCTCCGGATGCGGTCTGTGCCGCAGCGGAAGCATCGGTTTGTGCAGCGGCGGCTGCCGTTTCGGTAACGGCTGCTGTAGTTTCCGAAGATGTCATATCAGTTGCAGCGGTTGTCGCCGTCTGCTCCGAAAGGCTCACATTGATATTGACCGGATCCGATCCGCAGGCAGTCAGGCAAAGGCTCATCAGAGCAGCGATCATAGGAATCATTTGCTTTTTCATTTTAAATTCTCCTTTGTGATTCGTTCAACTTCTGTTGACATTCTCATTATACTACATTCCGGATGCAATGTGTGCAAAATTACAAATTTGTAATCGGTTTATTTCCGGAGTATCTGCTCGATCGGGTTTGATGCCGCATCCGCAGTCTGTTCCGGTGCAAGCGGCAGCGTAAAGGTGAACGCAGTACCCTTGCCCTCTTCGCTCTCAACGCCGATTGTGCCGCCGTGCGATTCTACGATAAATTTGCAGATAAACAATCCGAGCCCCGTGCCGGTTTCGGAGTGCTTTCCCTTATAATAGCGCTCCCAGATGTGCGGCAGATCCTCCGGCGAAATGCCGCTGCCGGTATCTTTGACCGTAACCGTCACGGCTTCATCGTCCGCTTCCGCCTTGATGAGTACGGTTCCGTCTTTGGTATGCTTCAGCGCATTGGAGATCAGATTGACGAACACGCGCTGCAATCGGGTGCTGTCCGCATTGACCTTCGGCAGGTCAATCGGGATGCGGAGAATCAGGCGGTTGTTGTTCTTATTCAGCACCGCAAAATAGGTCTCGACCGTTTTGCGCACAAGGCTGTCCAGATCACAGGGGGCTTTTTCCAGCACCATTCTGCCCTCCTCAATGCGCGTCGCATCGAGGATCTGCGTCACCATAAGTGCCATGCGGTTTGCCTCAGAGGAAATGCGCCGCAGCTTATTCTGAACGGTTGTCCTGTCGCCGCCGTGCATAAGGTCGAGCTCTGCGTCCTGTGCATAGCCGGACATTGCGGCAAGCGGTGTTTTCAGCTCATGCGATGCATCCGAAAGGAATGTTGTTTTCATCGCATTGACCTGCACCAGCATGTCATGCTCGGAAACAACCGGCTCTGCGATTTTTTGGGAGAGCGCAGCAGAGATCACGAGAAACACCGCAAATACGCAGAGAACCGCTGCGATCATCACAGACACATACTTCCGGAACATGCTGTCCAGACTGTCAAGCAGTGCATTCGTCTGCTCATCTGCACATGCTCTGATCGGCTCCATCCAGCTGTTGACATTCTGCATGAGCACCCCGAAGCAGAGGTTGTCGCCGGTATAATTGCAGAGGTTATCCCATGCGATCACATAGCCTGTGCCGTTCTTGGAATAGTCACCGCAGGGTTCTTCCATGCTGACATCGAGCCAGTTCAGAAAATCCTGCCGGCCGCCGTAAATTTCCGGATGCGCTGCGATTGCTTTGTCAAACTCGGCAATCGCATCCTGCATAATCAGCTCTGCATTGTCAGCCGTACCAAGCTCATAGCTGTGCAGCGCTTCGCCGTCATACAGAAAGAACACATCGGCATTGCTGAAATAACTGAATGCCTGATATTGCAAATTTTCGCGGCGTTCTTCTGCGCTCATGTCAAACTGATACAGCAAAAGTGCCATTTCCCTGCCGAAATCGCGCAGATATTGCTGCTGTGAAGACAAAAACTGCTGATAGTATGCATCGGAGACTGCGGAAACGGTCTGACCGGCAAGTTCGCCGGAATACAGATTGACATTCACCGATGCCTGCTGATAGATCATATTGAAAATAGCTGTGCAGATGCCCAGCACGGCAATCAGGCACGAAATCAGGGCAATCAAAAGCGTGCGCCGCAGCGAACGGCTTTTGGATGTATGTTTTCCCACGGGGCTCACTCCTTTCACGGACTGTAAATCTTATTATACCATATTTTTACCGAAAATCAAACAGGATTACGATTTTGTAATCGCGGAGGTTGCTATGGCACATATTTTGCTTGTAGAGGATGATTCCGATATCATGCGGATCAATCAGAACTTTCTGGAAAAAGAGGGTTATACCGTACATTGTGCGGATTCCGTTCAGCAGGCGGCATTTCTGTTGGAGGAATGCGTGCCGGATCTTGTCCTGCTTGATGTGATGCTGCCGGACGGCGACGGCATGGATTTCTGCAAAATCCTGCGGCAAAAGACACAGGCACCGGTTATTTTCCTGACTGCGCGTGACGAAAATGATGATGTGATCATGGGCTTTCGCAGCGGCGGCGATGACTATATCACCAAACCCTATGACCTGAATGTACTGAAAGCGCGCATCGAGGCGCAGCTTCGCCGCAATGCCAGACCGGAAGCACAGCATCCGCGCATTGAACTGCCGGATCTGACAATCGACCTGTTTGCCGGAACCGCTGAACTGGACAGCAATGTATGCTCCCTGCCGCAAAGAGAATTGCAGATTCTCTATCTGCTTGCATCCCGCATCGGCGCGCGCATCAGCTATCATGAGATCTATGAAACAATCTACGGCTGCGATGTTGAGGACAGCAAAAACACGATCCGTGTCAACATCTCGCGCCTGAAAAAGCATCTTGCAATGGATGATATGAGCACCTATGAGATTGCCTCGACCGCAGACGGTGAATATGTGCTGCGCAGAGTGATTTTCTGACGCAATTACAATTCTGTAATTATGCACCGGAACACAGCATAATCTGCTATAATAAATGTATCAGAACAGCATATCATGCGAAAAAGGAGCAAAAACATGAAAATGCAATGGATCATGCCGGTTCTTCTCGGTACAGCATTCTGCCTGACCGGATGCGGCAGCCACGGTGATTTGACAGTTCAGGAGGATTCTGTTCCGGTCGTGCCGATTGAAACGGCAGTCTCCGGAACATCGGGCAGCAGTACCGAATCCGGCACCAGCACAAACGCAACAGGCAAAACCACAGCCCGTCAGACAACTGCCGTCAGCAGTGAAACGGCAGTCCCCGCGGCAGCGCAATACACAGCAGACGCAGCAGAAACCGCCGCACCGAAGAACATCGGCGGTCATTCCGGCAAAGCTGCTGCCACGAATATGCTTTACGGCAAATGGGAAACCGTTTCTTTTTCCAAGGATTCCGGCGCGAGCGTTTCATATGACCTCTCTGATCCGGTACACAGAAGCTATTATATCGGGCTCGATCTGAACGAGACCGGACAGCCCGCGCTGACCGTCGGCACGGAGACACATCCGGCAACGGTCTCATTGCATGACAATACGCTTTCGGTCGATACGGTCAGCCGGGATAATCCGGTCAGCATGGTGTTTACGGTCAGCGCAGACCGCAAAAGCATGACCGCCGAGCTGATGAACGGCAGGATCATTGCAACGCTCAGGCGCATCAGCCATGACTTTTCGATCAAAGACTTTCTGAACGCAAAACCGGTGCAGGATGCCTCTGTACTGATCGGGGAATGGGTTTATGTGAATCCGCATTCTGTGCGGGAGTCGGTGATTGAAGTGCAGGCAGACGGCTCATTTTTTGAAACACTTGTCGAAAACAATCTTATCACAGCCGGAACCGTCAAAGCAGAAAACGGCGGATATGCCTTCTATGACAGCGGGAATCATTTGCATCGGCGGTTCATCCCCGATCCGCTGACGCCGAACACCTATCTGGATGAAACAGCAGAAGGCGGCAGGCTCATCAGCCTTGCGGAATGCGAACAGCCGAATGACTGGGGCTATTATGATCCTGTGATTTACCCCGCAACCAGCATCAGCGTCGCAGCGCTGAACGGAATATGGAAAAATGCGGACGGCAGCGGTGAATCCTTTGAGATCTATGACGGCAGAAGCATTTATCACGGCAGATTTGCGCTGACCGATGCGGACGGCAAAGAAGAACGCGGTGATGTCCGGCTGCAATACCGGTA
>JAFWUX010000184.1 GCA_017523995.1 Oscillospiraceae bacterium
CCTATCCCCTTTAGGTTTTCCCCTCGCGCTCCCCTTTCCTGATTCCTTGACCCCTTTAGGGCGTAAGCCACTTGTTTGACTTGTGCTGCGTCTTAATGCATAGGCTGATTTGTGAGAGAATGAAACCTCAAACGTCAGACCTGTGCCAAATCGCAAGGCTCGCGCCAATCAAACGGGTATGTTTCAGCAAGCAGCATTTGTCAAATGAGTGGCTTACGCCCCAGAGAGGAGAGGGTAAGGAAAGAGGGAGCGCGAGGGGGAGAACCTTAGGGAGAGGGGAGACCCGAGCGTAAGCGAGGACTTCCCTCTCTCTATGGTTCTTCCCCTCGCATTCGCGCCCCGCGCCCAGCGGAATCCATCATTTTGACAAAAGATAAAGAACATCAACACCAAATATCCCATTAGCAATATGGATGTCGGCACTGCCGACTGAAAAACCGAAAGCCGCCCAGTCTGCATAATGCAAATCTGAGCGACTTCATTATATTCCAATATGAAAGCAGGATTCCAAAGACCTATCATCCCTTTAGCAGATTGATATGTGGCAAAGCCTCATATCAATCTGCTGCTTTCAGCGCGTGAGCGCGCTCTGCAATCTGTCCGAGTTCCTGCAAATCCAGCACATCCGCCGATTTCAGCGTAATATCAAACGCCTTGTTCAGCGCAGATGCCAGCCGGATCGCCTTCAGCGAATCACCGCCGGAAAGATAATAGTTATCCTCCGGCGCAGCATCCGTCAGTTCCAGATTCTCACACCAGATCGCCTTGACCCGCTCAAAGAACGCCGAATACGCATCATTCTGCGCAGCGCTTTCAGCAGCGTGCGCGGGTGCATCGGCAAAGAGCGCCTTGATCCGTTTTCTGTCCACCTTGCCGTTGCCGGAAAGCGGCAGCGCATCCTGCTGATGAATCACAGCCGGAATCATGTAGGGCGGCAGATGCTTCCGCAGATAACCGATCGCCTCCGCCGCTTTCTCTTTCGTGATCTCACCCTGATAGCCGAACACGCAGGCGGCAAGGCGGTTATAAGCCCCCTCGGCGCCCTCCGCCCAGACTGCCGCGCGGCAGCCGGAGAAGTAATCCTCCAGATGCTTTTCGATCTCCTCGACTTCGATGCGATGCCCGCGCACCTTGCACTGCTGATCCATTCTGCCGAGGAACTCAATGCAGCCGTCCGCAAGGAATCTGCCGCGGTCGCCGGTTCTGTACCAGCGCGCGCCGTCCAGCATGACGAATTTCTCTGCGGTTTTCTGCGGATCGCCGCAGTAGCATTTTGCAACGCCCGCGCCGCCGATCAGCAGCTCACCGGGGACAAAATGCGGGCAGTCCCGCAGCGATGCGTCCACAATGCGGTAAGCCTGATTGTCCAGCGCCCAGCCATAGGGGATAAACTTTCCGCGGATATCCGCCTCGGAGCGCACCTCGTACCAGTTTGACCAGATCGAAGCCTCGGTCGAGCCGCCCATTGCGATAAAGCGGCAGTCCGGATTCAGTTTGTGCAGTCTGCGCGGCAGATTTTCACTGACCCAGTCGCCGGAGAGCATGACTGCTCTGAGCGGCAGCTTTGCATCCTCCGCGGTGGTCAGGAGCATATCAAACAGCATCGGGACGCTGTTCCAGACGGTGACCTGATACTGCGTGACAGCGCGGATCCAGAATTCCGCATCGCGGTAATGCGCATGACTGAGTACAACGAGCGCCGCGCCTGCGAAAAATGTGCCGAACATATCGTAAACCGAAAGATCAAAATCAATCGAGGACACCGCGATCAGGCGATCCTCCGGCGCAAGCGCGATTCTGCTGCTGACATCGCGGATTGTGTTGACCGCGCCGCAGTGCGGAATCTCGACGCCTTTCGGTTCGCCGGTTGTGCCGGATGTGAGAATGACATAGGCAGAGCTGTCCGCGGGAACAGCAACCGTTTCAAACAGCGTTTCACTGCGCTGCATCTCCGGCGCGACGACCGTCAGCGCACCTGCATCAAATGCGGGATCATCCGCGACAGCAAAGCGAATCTGCATGGATTTTGCCGCCTTGTGCCGGCGCTCCGCAGGCTGATCGGGCGTGACGGGAACATAGCAGCCGCCTGCGGAAAGCACCGCAAGAATGCTGATGATCTCCGTGATGCCGCGCTGCACCGTCACGAGCACCTTCTCCCCTGCCGTGACGCCCGCCGCCCTGAGCTTTTCCGCGTTATAGGAAACAATCTCCGCAAGTGCGCGATAGGTATAGGTCCCGCCGGATTCGCTGTCAATCACGGCAGTGCGTTCCGGATGCTCCTTTGCATTGCGCCAGAATCCCGAATACAGCCGCTCCGGCTCATCCGGATTATAGGAAGGCACCGTGCGCGAGCGGTCAAATTCGGTTGCCGCCGCAAAGACGGGTTCCAGCGCAGAAACCGGCGCCGACCAGTCCCCGTGCAGCGCGATCACGCTGCGGATGCTCTGTTCCAGCGCGCCGAACATCTCCGGAATCATGCCCGCAGGGAACAGCCCCTCCGGCACATCCCAGATGCAGACAAGATCATCGCCGGACTGGAAGGTCTGAAAGTCGATATAGACCTGCGGCGTCTGGGTCAGCATGAAGCCGGTTCTGCCAAAGAGCGCCGCGCATTTGCCGGAGATCAGCTCAATGCCCTCCGTGCAGGAGAACACAACCGGCGCGAGGATTCCGGCGCCCTTTCCGGAGGCGGTCAGCATCTTCTGGACTGCCATGCCGCCGAATGCGCTGTGATCATAGCGCGCATAGAAATTCTGCCGGATTGCGGCGGCGGCATCCGCGAGCGAAAGGGATACATCGGTGTGCAGATCGAGCAGCAGCAGCTCCGTGAAATCCGCGACGGCAAATTCCGAGCCCCTGAGGGAAAGATCGCGGTTGAACAGCGGAATATTCATCAGGAAATCGGTTGTGCCGCTCCATCTGCTGAGGACATTTGCATAGAGCGTCAGCAGGAGCATTGCGATTGTGGTGTGATTCTTCGCGGCATCCTCTTTCAGCGACTGATAGTCCGCAGCAGAAATGACCATCTGCTGCCGGTGATATTCCGCATTGCTGATCGACTCCGGACGCGCCGCCAGCGGCAGCTCCGAGCCGGTTTTCCAGTCCGCGGTGACGGTTTCCCAGTAGGCTTTGTCCGCCGCGTATTTCTCTGCATCGCGCTTTTTCTTCTCCGCCAGATAGCCGATAAATGTCCAGCCCTCCTGCGAAGGGAGCGATTCGCCGCGGTAGAGCGCTGCCAGATCATCGAGGATGATTTTGAAGCTGACAACATCCGCAACCAGCAGATCAAGATCAAAGCAGAGCCGCATCGCGCCGCCGTTCAGGATGCAGACCGCAAGCCCTGCGCAGATGCCGTTTTCGACATCGAGCTTTCTGTGCGAATGCGTCTGCCGGAGCGTTTCGAGCTTCTGTTCCGCATCCGCATCGCCGCGCAGATCGTGCACCTCAAACATGGATGCTGCCGCAGCCTGCTCCATGATCTGCTGCGTGCCGTCCGGATTGAACTTTGCGCGCAGCATCGGGTGCGCGGCAAGCAGCTGATTCCATGCTGTGTGCAGGCGGTCGATATCGAGCAGCGTGTCCCTGTCAAACTCAATGTAGACATGGCAGCTGATGCCGCCGAGCGGCTGATCGTCCTTTCTGCCCGTGAGATATGCCTGCTGCACATCGGTCAGCGCAAAGGGCGCATTGCCGGTCTGCTGCACCGTGACAGCCTGCTCCGCCGTGCCGGATTTCTCCGCGCAAAGCTTTGCCCATGCGCTGAGTGTCGGCTGCTTGCTGAGCTCCACAAAGGAGACCCTGATCCCCTGCTTGCGCAGCATCCCGACGAGCCGCATGGTTTTCATCGAATTGAGCCCGTAATGCAGCAGGCTTTCGCCCTCGGGCAGCGTTTCAGCCGCACCGAGAATCCCCGCGAGCATCTCCCTGAGCATTTGTTTGATATCGTTCATTGTTCCACCTCATCCAGCAGCTTTCGCAGCGCCTTTTTATCCGTCTTGCCGACCGCCGTCAGCGGGAACTGCTCACAGAACAGCATCCGGTCGGGCAGCTTGAACTCCGCGAGATTGCCCTGCCGCAGTGCCGCAAGGATCGCCTGCTCTGTCAGCGCGGCATCCTCGCGCACAACAAATGCACAGATCGCCGTGCCGAGCGCTGCATCGTCACAGCCGAGCACAACCGCATCGTGCACCGCCGGAATTGCCCGCAGCGCATCCTCAACCTCGGCAGGCGTGATCTTCTCGCCGCCCTTGTTGATGACCTCATCCATTCTGCCGAGGATTGTGAGATTGCCGTCTGCGCGGCGGATTGCCTTGTCACCGGTGCGGTAGAAACCATCCGGCGTGAATTTTTCCGGTTTGATATTGTGATAATAGTGATCGACGGTATAAGGGCCGCGCGCAATCAGTTCGCCTGCGGTGCCGTCGGGCAGTTCATTGAGATTTTCGTCCACAATCCGGATTTCATCCGCCCCGGAGATTTCTCTGCCCTGCGAATGCAGCACGGCATCCTCGGAATCATCGGGTCTTGTGCAGGTGATGATGCCCTCGCTCATGCCGTAAATCTGCATGACGCGGCAGCCGAATTCCGCCTCACATGCTCTGACAAGCTCCGGCTCGACAACCGCACCGCCGAGCTGCACAATCTTCAGCGAATCGCTGCTGTACTCGTCAAACACGGGCTTCATCTCAAGGCACATTTTTGCGATTGCGGGCACAAACGAGGTCATCGTGACATGCGCCTCGTCGATCAGCCGCAGCAGCTCATCCGGCGAGGGAACATAGGACATCACAACCGTGCCGCCGGTGCAGAATGTCCCGAACAGCCCCGTGCAGATGAAGAAATTATGCGTCAGCGGCATGGCGGCAAGATAGACGCTGTTTTCATCAAGCTGACAAATCTCCGCACATTTGCGCACGGAGTAATAGTGATCGGCGTGCGTGCGCTCAATCAGCTTCGGAATGCCCGTCGAGCCGCCCGAGAGCAGCAGAAACGCGGTATCGTCAAAGGCGGGCACCGGCAGATCATCCGGCAGCACCGCGGATGCATCCTGCACGAGCGTTTTCAGCTCCTGCTCCCAGATCACGATGCGGACGGTTTCCGCCGCGGCACAGACCTTTTCCACAAGCGGTGCATAGTCAAAATCGAGATATTCCTCCGTGCAGACATAAGCGGCAGCTTCCGCCTCCTTTGCAAGCGCCGAAATCTCCGTCTCGCGCAGTGCCGGATACACCGGAATCACAACCGCACCGATCCGGAACAGTCCGAAATACGCCGGCGCGATCATCTGCGTATTGCACATCTGCAGAATGACGCGGTCGCCCTTGCGGATGCCCTTTTTCAGGAACGCCGCCGCAAGCCGGTCCGCATATACTGCGAGCTGACGATAGGTCATGCTGTCATCGCCGTCCCGGACAGCAATTTTGTCGCCGTACTGCGCTGCCCACTCCCCGACAAGGTCGCCGTAGGATTTTTTGAGCCAGTAGCCCTTTTCTACATATTCTTCAATTTGCTTTGCATTCATTGTAAACTCCTGCTTCTTCATTTGATGCAGCCAGAAATCCGCAGACCGCCTCCTGCAGCAGCCCGAGCATTTCCGCCTCGCGGTCAAAGAGATAGAAATGGCCGCCTGCAAGAAAGCGGCTGCCGAATTTCGCATCCGTATAGTTCCGCCAGCCGAGCACCTCTGCACGCGCTGCCTCGGGATCCTCCGTTCCGCCGCATGCAAACACCGGACACTGCAGCTTTTTGCCGCTGCGGTCGCAGTATTTGCGCATCATGGCAAAATCGGCGCGGAACACCGGCAGGAACATCCCGAGCAGCGATTCATCCGCAAGAATCTCCTCCGGCATGCCGCCGAGCCTTTGCAGATAGCCGCCGAATTCGCGGTCTGTCAGCGATGATGCATCCACCGCTTCGGGCACATCCGGCGAGGGACTGCCCGAGACAATCACGCCACGCAGTCTGATTCCGCGCGATTCCAGCAGCTTTGCCGCTTCATAGGCGATTTTGGCACCCATGCTGTGCCCGAACAGCACAATGTTCCGGCAGCCGTGCGCTGTCCGCAGAATCTCATCTGCAACTTGAGCGCTCTGCTGCTCCATTGTGCCGCAGGGCGCTTCTCTCCGTTTTTCCTCACGTCCGGCAAGCTGCACCGGACAAATCTCAATTCCTTTTCCGAGCCTGCCGCACCATTTGCGGTAGGCAGAGGCGCCGCCGCCTGCATAGGGCAGGCAGTAGAGCTTCACAACCGGATGTTCCATCTGATACACCCTTTTCACAGCAGATCCGCCGGCGTCAGCGTGCAGACTTCACAAAGGCGCACCCCGCCGCAGACGGACACAAAATATCCCGCACCCGCCGGCAGCCGGAACTGCGCAAAATACAGCGCCGGTGCAAAGGGATGCGTATAAAAAATCTGATCTTCGCCGACAAACGAAAAGCTGTCGAGCGCCGTTGTCAGGCCTGTCCCGAGATACTTGACATAGGCTTCCTTCAGCGTCCAGAGCCGGAAGAAATATTCCTGATACAGTGTCTCCGGCAGACCGTCAAGGAATGCCGCTTCATCCGGATGAAAGAACTCCCGCGCAAGCGAATGCGCAATCTCTGCGGGCTGCTCGGTGTCGATTCCGACCGGCTGCTCCGATACAGCGCAGACTGCGTATTCGCCGGAGTGCGACAGATTGAAATGCACATCCGCCCGCGATGCAAGCTGCGGCTTCTGATGTTCCCCGAAGGTGAACGCAAGCTGCTCCGGCGCGGTGCCGGTGACATCGGAGAGGACGCACCGCAGCAGAAAATCTCCGAGCAGAATGCGCTCATATTCGCCCCTGCAGCGCAGCTTCTGCAGCCGCGTCCTTTTCTCCGCGGAGACGCATTCCAGCGCGCGCTGCATCAGCCTTTGCGACGCAATGCACGGCGGCAGATGCAGCACATAAATCCGGTTCAGAGATTGACGCATTCTTTCATCATCAGGTGTTCATCGACCTTTTTGCGGAACAGTCCCGGCAGCAGCCCGACCTCTGTATAGCCCGAGCGCTCGTAGAATTTCATCGCGTTCGTGTTCCAGTCGCCGACAACAAGGAACACCTTGCTCCGCAGCTTTTTGATGCCGTCCGGATTGAGCGCATACTGCTCAAAGAAATCGAGCAGCTTTCTGCCGCAGCCGTTCTTGCGGTATTCCTCGCGGACAAATACCATGTGCAGATACGGATACATATAAAACGCGCCGTTCTTCCGGAACCAGATGAATCCGGCGGTCTCCGTGCCGCACTTGAGCAGATACATCAGGTCGGTGCCGAATGCCGCCGCGAGTGCTTCTTCCAGCGTCTGCAAAGTCGGATAGTATTTCCGTCCAAGCTCTGAGTGAAACAGCATATCCGCCATTTCATGCAGATCGCCGCTTTGTGCCTGTTCAATCGTAAACGCTGCCGATTTCATATCTTATCCCTTTCTCGGTGCCTCGCTGATGATCTCAGCAATGGACTTGACCGTGTTGAACTGCTCCAGCTTGAGGTCTTCCAGCGAGAGCTCCACGCCGAATGCGTCCTCAAATACCGTGATGAGCCCGATGATGTCAAAGGACTCGATAAATCCGCCGGAGATCAGCTCGGTGTTCTCGTCGATCTCCATATCCTCCAGCTCGTCAATGTTGTTTTTCAGAATGATAATCAGTTCTTCCGAAATGCTCATGTTCAAAACTCCTTATTTTCAAATATCGGTTCAGAGAATATCGTCCAGTGTCAGCCCGAGCTTCTGCAGAGCGTTTACAAGGTCGCTCTCCTCAATCGGGCTTTCGATGATCTGCTCGGCGCGTTCTCTGGTCAGCTCTTTGCTGCGCACCTGCACGCTCAGCTCGGATTCATGCTGCGCATAGCCGAACTGCTTTTCCGCAAGATACTGCGCAACATAATTGAATGCGCAGTTCGAGGATTTATCCGGCCAGCTTCTCTGCGGCTTCTGCCACTTCAGCTCCTCCGTGATGAGCTTTAGGATTTCATCCTCGTTCCATTCCACATACTTGAACGGCGAAATCTGCTGGATTCTGCCGAAGTGCTCCTCAAAATATGCATGCTGATTCTGATAGAGCGGCAGCAGATGCCCGAACTCCGGATCGTCTTTGAGCAGCTCGCAGATGTTGCGGTCGGATTCGTCATAGATCCAGAACAGCTCGTTGTTCCGAAGATACTGCTGACCCTTTGTATAGCCGCCGAGTGCCAGCCCGATGTTGTACTTGTGGCAGATCGAGAGCACCGCCATATCGAGCAGCGCATGGCAGATGCGGCAGTAGTAAAGCCGTCTGCCGGATTTGATCAGTTTCGGGAACATCCGCAGCATCGCAGCGGTTTTGTAGACGATCAGGTCGGCGCCGAGAATATCGGTCGCATTGCGGACATTCTGATACATCTCCTCGAGCGCAAAGCCGTTGTCGATGAAGATTGCAAGCGGTTTGAGACCGAGCACCTTCACTGCAATGTAAAGCGTCATGATGCTGTCCTTGCCGCCCGAGACGGCGACAGCGCAGTCATATTCGCCCTTGTTCTTATAGCGGTCAACCTTTTTCTGCAGAATGGCAAGCTTCTTTTCCGGCGAAAAACTTTCAAAGGTCTCCTGCTGCATTTCGGTCTGCCGGAACGCCCTGCACAGATTGCAGACGCCGTTTTCATCCAGTTCGACATGTCCGGGCGTCTCCGGCATGATGCAGATTTTGCACCGCTTTGCCTGAATATTATATCGCATATCTGTTTCCCTTTCCGCGCTTAGAGCGTCTCGTAGGCAGAGATCTCATCGAAGGTCGCCTTGTCCCACTTCTGCGGATCAATGCCCTTCTGATTCAGGAAGGCATACGCCATGCGCTCAATGCCGAACGCAAAGCACGCGGTGTTGCAGTAGGTTCCGGCATCCGTGCGGATCTGATAGGGCTTGGAGAAATGCGTCCGGTGGAAGTTTGCGGAGCTGCATGCGATATAGCTCTCCGAGAACGGCACATACCACTTGAACTCCTGCTTGGAGTCGCCGAGAATCTGGAACAGCTTGAGCTTCTGATAATTGCTCGCGAAGAACGAATCGTTTGCGGTATCAAGCTTGCAGTTGAGCCCGAAGATATCCGCCCAGAACTTCCAGAGCGCCTTTGCGGACTGAATGCCGTCATTGCACTGCTCCGGCGTGCCGATGAACACATATTCCTTCATCGTGAACTCATTAACTCTTGCGAGCTCAAAGACATTATCTGCCTCATTGCGGAAGCACTTGCCCTTGACCATATAGACCTCGGGCTTTTCCGGCGAGATTGTTCTGCCGGAGAGGATTTCGTAAATCGGGGCACATGCCGCATGCCGCAGCACATTGACCGGCGTTTTCATCTCCTCGAAAATAGCCGGGTCGCTGACGCCCTGTTCCGCAAAGCGTCCGAGCGTATCGAGATCATTGTTCATGACTGTCTGGAACATGATGAAATGCGGGAATGTCTCAAAATATCTGCCCTTTGCGTATTTCTCCACCGGATACAGCACCGGATATTCGTGCTCTTTGAGTCCCTCAAAATTCGCATAGCCGAACTCTGCGATCTTTTTGTCAAAGTAGCGCATGATTTTGAGGAACAGTCCGGCATATGCATAAACGCCCTTGCAGATTTCGATGACGCTCTCCTGCTCCGCGAGCTTTGCGAACACCGGATCGTGATTGAGCACCTGCACTTCGGAGCGGTCGATCAGGGTTTTGATCGGAATCTCCTTGTTCGCGAGCTTGCCGCCGAGAATCATGTCCTTGAGGTTCTGACATTTTGCCTGCACCTCATCGGCATAGGCATCATCCGCCTCTGCAAAGATGCCCTCCTCCGTTTTCTGAATCTGCCGGATATGCGTTGAGACATAGGGCAGCATTTCGCAGAAGAAGGCTCTGTTTTCGCCGCTGAGTGCTTCCAGATCAAGTTTGATATTCATATCATTGCACCATCCTGTAAAAGCGCCTTGTGTATTGCAGAGAAATCCCCTGCAATACACGGCTGCTTCTGATTCAATTCATTTTGCTGTACACAAGCTCCGCGAGCTTCTGCACGGACATCGGCTCCGCGAGGTTCATCTCATCCGCGAGCACAACATCATAGGTATCCTGACAGGTCAGGAACATCTGCACGATTGTGATGCTGTTGACACCGAGCTCCTCGATGAACAGCGCATCGTCGCTGATTTCGCTGACGTCAAATTCCACAAGCTCCGACATCACCCTGCGGATTGTCTGCTTGATTTCGTCCAGTGTTGCTTTGTTTTCCATTTTGACCTCCTGCTTCTGTGACTGCCTTACAGCACGACATTGATTGTGCCGAGGCTTGCGCCTGCTGCACCGCCCATCAGGCAGAGCTTGTCGCCCTTCTTGATCTTGCCCATATCTCTTGCGATGCAGGCTGTCAGCGGGATGTTGCATGCGCCGCAGTTGCCGATGTTCTTGATGACGCTGATGAACTGATCGTCTCTGCCGCCGACGGTCTTCTTGATGTTCTTGAGAATCCAGTCCGCGATCTGCGTCATGAGGAAGCAGTCGATGTCCTCGACCTTCCAGCCCGCCTTTTCAATCGAGGGCGGGAAGTATGCCTTGGTCATGTCCGCATGTGCCTGCGTCAGTTTGTTGACCGTACCCGGGACAAAAAGCATGCTCTCCTCCTTGTGAATGACGCCGCCGCCCCAGATGACGCCGACCTCCCAGAACTGCGGCAGGCTGCGGAAGTAGGTCGAGACGATGCCGCTCGGATCATCGTCCTCTGCTGCGGAGATCACGAATGCACCGCCGCCGTCACCGACCGAAAGTGCGACCGGTGCGCGCATCAGCAGCTCGTCCTTATCGGTGTAATCGAACTTTGTCCACTTGGAAAGCGCCTCGCCGCAGACAACCAGCACATTCTTCGCCTTGCCGGTTTTGATCAGACTGTCCGCGAGATCAATGCCGCTGATAAACGCATTGCAGGCGTTGAAGATATCGAATGTGAAGCAATCCTTCATGCCGAGCAGATGTGCCGCTCTGTTTGCGGTTGCCGGTTCGGAATAGTCTCTTGTGATTGCGCCGAAGATCAGTGCGTCAATGTCGGAGACTTCCAGTCCCGCATCCTTGATTGCCGCCGCGCCCGCTTTTGCAGCGAGATCGGAGCACATTTCATCCGGTGCGGAATAATGTCTGCTCTCGCAGCCCGTCAGCATTCTGACGAGTCCCTTTTTGAGTCCGAGACGGGTAAAGCCCGCGCGCTCCTCAATCTCCTCGCTTGTGTAGGTCTGCTCCGGCAGATACATGCCCATGCCTGTGATTTTGGTTTTCATGATTGTTTGAACCTTTCTGATTTTATTGAGCTAATAAAGTTTTAGGCGGATTCCCTAGAAAAAAGGTGGTTCAGAATGGTTAAAATGAATAAGGTATCGCTTCGCGATGCGATTTTGAATGGGTGCCTCACGTGCAGGCACCCAAGCCCGCGAACGCTTGAACGCCGGGGGAGTTTCGCTCGTTGCGACGAGCGACGAGGGCGCTGCCCTCGACCCGCAAGCCTTTGAAAAGGCTTGAGCGAAACTTTTGATATGGGCGCCATTCAACCGATTTGTTTGAACCATAATTTACCAGCCGCCTAAAAAATTACATCCCCATTTTATTTTACAAGATTGAACTCTTTGACGCTCTCAGCGTTTTCCGCAACAAAGCCCTTGATGAAGAATCTTGCAGTTTCCGCCTTGCTCGTGACCGGATAGCGCAGCGATGTCGCAATGATCTTTGCGATACGCTTGCCCATCGGCAGCCTGAGGTTTGCGTCTACGATCTGTTTGAACACCTCTGTCTGATCGAATGTCTCATAATCCTTGACGCTGATATAAAGCGCAGGCTTCTTGTTGTATTCCGCGGTGCAGAACTGGTTGACTTCGTCGCCGAGGAATGCAAAGTATGCATCGAGCTCCTCGGGATAGATGTTTTCGCCGTCATCGTTGATGATGACGCTCTTGCATCTGCCTTTGAAGTAGAAGCGGTCGCCGTGCAGCTCGAAGATATCGCCGGTTGCAAAATATTCCTCGGGATCGCGGTAAATGACCTTGCTGTCCTTGAGCAGACCGTTATACATTGCCTTGCCGTTGATGAGCAGCTCGCCGTAGCCGCCGTCCTTGATGGAGCCGTCCTCGCCCTTGATCAATGCGTGGTGCTTGTTGTAATATGCGCCGACATAATCAAGCGCCGGATCGTTCTTGATGCAGTCCACGGTGACAAATCCGGTTTCGGTCATGCCCCATCCGTTCATGATGCGGATATCCAGCGCGCGCAGACGCTCTGCGGAGGTTTCATCAAGGCGCGCACCGGCGGATGCACTCGCGGTCAGCGTGTTGCCGACAACCTTGCGCACGGATTCCGAGCTGTAGTCGCCGTATCTGGATTTTGCCATCTGCAGCAGCGCCTTCCAGACGGCGGGCACGCTGATGAACAGCCAGATTTTATCGTTCATGCAGGCTTCTGCAATGCCGAACACGCCTGCCTTTTCCGGCGTGACAAGCGGAAAATTGCAGCGCCAGAATGCAAGCGGCAGACCGAAGCCGAGGCAGTGGCGGAACGGCTGCGTGATGAGATAGGGGCTCTCCGCAATGGTTCTGTCCCCTCTGGATTCCAGCATGTCCGGATCATTGACGAAGTGGCCGCCGACATTGATACTCTGATAGTCAACGGTATCCGCATTGAACACATACATCTTTGCGTCGCCGGTTGTGCCGGAGGTGCAGAAGCAGTATTCCGATTCCCAGCAGACATTCTGCGGCGCGCCGCTCTCCGCTGCAATGACCTCTGCATAAGGGACGGTCAGAACGCCCTCGAAGCTGTCATCGCGGTCGGCGATCAGCGCCTTCATGTGCGACTGCGCAATGAACGCCTTGACAGAATCATGGCTGCAGTTGTTATCGAGCAGCACGAGCTTGTAGCCAATCTTTTCCAGACCGAAGAACAGCGCATACCAGAACGGGTGGTTTGCGCTCTTGATGCCGACCCACGCGCCTTTCGGGATATCCTTCAGCAGCGTTTCCATGCGTGCCGCAACAGCGTCGGTCTTGGCGGTGTAATCCTCTTTTGTCATGACGATGCGTCTGCCGTTGTCATAGTAGGTCAGGAAGTCAGTGCCCTCGTAGTCTGTGATGATGTTTTTGAATACTTGTTCAAAGGTCATTTGGTACACTCCGTTTCTGTATTGATAATATCTGCAACCCGATCATGATTCTGATCGAGATAAAAATGGTTGCCGCTGAAAATATACCGGCTTTTCACGCGCTCGAAATGCTCCGTCCAGCGCGTGAGATCGCGTCCCTCAAGCTCTGCATCGTGATCGCCGTAGAGCAGGACGCATTCTTTGAGACGCTCCGAAGGTTCGGGGATTGAAGGCTGATAGGTCTCGAGCAGCTTTAAGTCCCCGAGGATGATCGGCAGATAGAACTTCCGGATCATCGGGTCAGCATCGAGCAGCATATCCATGCCGCCGAGACTGCGCAGATACGGGATTGCGATATCCGGATTTGCGGTGAAATAGCCCTCCTCGACCGTACACGGCGGGCGCTGACCGGAAAGGAAAATCTGCTGCGGAACCGCTCTGCCGGTGCGCTTCATCAGCAGCGCGGATTCATACGCGACAAAAGCGCCCATGCTGTGTCCGAAGACCGCATAGGGCTCTGTGCCGTTTGTCTCTGCCGTGATGAAATCCGCCGCCCGTTCCACGCGCTCCGCAAAGGTTGCCGGCTGTGTTTTGTGCAGCGCCGGATTCCGGTTTGCATATTCATAGAGGACAACATCGTCGATGTTTCGGTACTGCGCCTTTTTCAGAAACGCATAGTAACGTGAAAAGCCGCCTGCGTGCGGGAATACAAACAGCTTCATTGCATCGTCTCCCAGATTTTGTCCGCGTCGCGGTTGATGACGCCGCAGGGCACGGGATTTGCCGTCATGAGGAATCTGTGGTCTGCCTCGAGGATATCCAGCGTACACACCTTGTCGGTGTAGCGCTGCCATGCCCGCATCCGCTCCGGTTTCAGCAGCAGATCATCCTTTCCCGCAATGCAGGTGATGCCGCAGTTGAACTTTACAGCCTCCGGCTTGCTCCGCTGATAATCGCTGCAGATCTGCGTGTCAACCGTCAGAATCTCCATGAGATCGTTTGCAAGCCCCAAACACTCACGGAACTCAAAGGATTCCATCATGGCGTCTTCGCAGTTAGCAGCGCGCAACTCATCGACAGTCACAGGCGTGAATCTGCCGTCGCGCGCATATTTTGCATAGAGCACATCGACGAACTTGTGCCGGAACGCCGTCAGCATTTCGGTATCAGGGAAGGTGTGTTCCGGAAAGCAGCTCCGCAGCAGATCGTAGAACTGATATTTCGTCGCCTGATTATCCAGAAACGGCTCCGCGTAGACATCGCCATCCGGCACATCGGCTGCCGAAAGCACAATATGCACCGGCAGCTTTTTCCCCTCGCGCCGGATCTTTTTGTAAAGCTCATAAAGGAAGATGCCGCCCATGCAGTAGCCGAACAGCATGTAATCCTCGTCTCTGCCGTCATTCATATACTTTTCCCAGCCGCGGTAGAGATCTTCGGTGATGCTTTCGATATCGGTGAGCGTCTGCTCCTTTTTGCGCAGTCCGCGCCCCGGAATGTCGATCAGGCATTGCCGCAGATGCTTCGAGAGCAGTCCGCCCCATTTTATGAATACGATTGAGGATGTGCCGCCGCCCGGCAGGCAGAAAAATTTGATTTTCTTTGTTTGCTCCATGTCATTCTCCTGAATTTCGGTATCGCTGCGCGATGTATTTGTAATGGAGCTCCGCTCCAAACCTCGCCAAAGGGATACTATCCCTTTGGAATCCCATTTTTTTGATAAAGCCGACAGAACACGCAGCGGCTGCCCTGTGCGGCGATATTGCCTCTTTTCCGAGGAGCCTGAAAGGTATCGCTGCGCGATATATCTGTAATGGAGCTCCGCTCCAAACCTCGCCAAAGGGACACTGTCCCTTTGGAATCCCATTTTGTGCAGGCAATCTGTGAATTGCGCTGCAATTCACCTAGGGGCGCCCTCTATCGCAGGGTGCCCCTCTCCGAAAAACGATCCACCGGATCGTTTTATCGGATTCACCCCTGCGGAGCTCCTTCGCCGGGGAATTCCGCACTCTGCGGAGTGCGGCGAGGGCTCTGCCCCTCGACCCCGCAAACTTTTGAAAAAGTTTGATCAAAACTTTTATATTGGCGCTCCTGCGGCGTGTTATGCTCCGGCAGCGCAGTGCGTGACCGGAATGCTTTAGCAATACGGAGCCGCGCACGGCGCGGTGAAAAAGTTTGATCAAAACTTTTATATTGGTACTCCGGCAGCGCAATGCGTAACCGAACCGTGTCACTTTGCGCAGGCAATCATGCACGCTGCCGTGACCGTTGCTGCGGCGATGCCCGTCAGCACCGGCACCAGATTTTTCTTCGCAAGCTCCACCGGCTTGACGCCGCAGACCGACGATACCGGAATCACGCTCCACGGAATGATCGTGCCGCCGCCGACCCAGATAATCACAATCTGACCGAGCGCGGTGAGAATCTTGACCGCATCTGCTGCAACGGGATAGCTGTTCGCAATGCTGCCGATGACCGTCAGTCCGGCAAAGCCCGAGCCGTCCAGACTGTAAATGATGCCGACTGCGCTCTGTAAAAACGCGAGCGCTGCGCCGGGAATCTTTGCGTGTGAAACAAGGAATCCGACCGTCTCGCTGAGGCATGCGGGCGCATTTTCGCCGAGGATCATCGGGGCGAATTCGCTGCTGCCGAGCGAGAAAAATCCGATCATGATTACCGCGGGCGCAAAGCCCTTGACCGTGAACGAGAAGCCGTCCACGAGGAAATCCCCGAGCTTTTCCGCGCAGGTGTTGCCGCGGAAGGCAATCAGGCTGATGATGCAGGTCAGGACAAGCGCCGTGCCCGCAATGAGATTTGTTGCGTCATCTCCGTTGATGTGCAGCAGAATCATTGCGGCGATATCCGCGGCAAAGGCGAGCAGAATCAGCGCAACAATCAGCTTTTTCTGATTCCGGCTGCAGTGCTGAACCGTCCCGCCGGATTTCGATGCGTAGGCATTCCGCGTCTTCGTGTAAGGATGCTTTTTCAGGTCGCGGCGCATCATGATGAAGCTCATGAGCACTGTCACGCCTGTCATCACTGCCCAGAGCGGCACGAGATACGGCATGATGTCGCTGCTCTGCATGCCGGCGCCCTGTGCCGCGATTGAGGGCACGCCCTGAATCAGGAAATCGCCGGAGAGCGCCGCGCCGTGTCCGAAGATGTTGAGCGCCACCGCGATATACACCGGCGGCAGACCGGTCTCCACGGCGATCGGCAAAATCAAGGCACCGAGCAGCGCGACCGCCGGCGAGGGCCAGATCATGAATGACACGACTGCCATCACCGCGCCGATGATGAAGAAGCTCGCCGAGGCGTTCCGCGGCAGCTTGTGCAGCGATTCCGAAAGATAAACGTCCACGCCGGTTGCATGGAGCGCGTAGGTCATTGTCATAATCAGCGACATGCCGATGAAGATCGAAAGCAGGCTGTCAAAGCCGACCGAGACCGCACGGCAGAGCACCTGCACCGCCTCCGCAGGGCTGTGCGACCAGAACAATCCGACAGCGAGAATCGCAGCAGCACCGAACAAAACAATCTCTTTTTTGCGCGCAATCAGCAAAATCATTGCAGCGGTCAGGAGCAGGTAAATGATACTGATAAATGACATGTTTTTGTTTTCCTTCCTATCGCAAAGTTAGCTTTAGCTAACCATGAGTTAGCATATGCAAACTTATTGCCAAAGGAAATTATATCATAAAAGGTGTGCTTTGTCAATAGCATTTTTTCTGTCCTAAAACCGTAATATTTTGGCATATTTATACAAATCGGAGAACTTTGCATTGACAAAAACCAAGCTGCGGATATATAATGCTGTTATATGACAGTGTTATATCGAATCAAGGAGGGACAGCATGCCGCCGCAGGAATCCGAAACGCTGAAAAATATCCATCGCTGCGCCGCTGAGGAATTCGCCGCAAAGGGATTCCGGTGCGCCTCCCTGCGCGCGATTGTCAGGAACGCCGGTGTCACCACCGGTGCTTTTTACGGCTATTATCAGAGCAAAGAGGCGCTTTTCGATGCGCTCGTCCGTGAGCAGGCGGAATACATGATCGCGCTGCTGCACAAGGTCGAGCTGGAGTTCAACGCCTTTCCGAAAGCCGAACAGCCCGCGCATATGGGGCATTTCAGCAGCGGCTACCTGACGGAGATGCTCGATTACGCCTATGCGCATCTGCCGGAGTTTCAGCTGATCCTCTGCGCCTCGGAGGGCACGCGCTACGAGAACTTCACCGCTCAGCTCGCCGAGATTCAGCTTGCAATCACGCACCGATTTACCGATTCGCTGCGGGAGACAGGATACAGCGTCATGCAGCCCGATCCCGATTTCGAGCGCCTGATCGTCCGCGGGATGTATTCATCCTTTTTTGAGCTGATTATCCACCCCGTTCCGCGGGAGCGCGCCGAACGATGTCTCAGCGAGCTGCATGCGTTCTATACATCCGGCTGGGCCGGCACCGTCGGGCTGCGTTCAGGTGTCTCTGAATAAGGTGTCTCCGACGGATTGATAATGGGGGGCGCTGCCCCCACCCCCCCGCTTAAGGGATACTATCCCTTAAGAATCCCATTTTTATGCGGGAGTTGGGAAAGCCGCTGTGATGCACGGCGCGCTGCCGGAGCGTCAATATAAAAGTTTTGGTCGAGCTTTTTCACCACGCCGTGCGCGGCTCCGTATTGCTAAAGCACTCCGGTTACGCACTGTGCTGCCGGAGCACAACACGCCGCAGGAGCGTCAATATAAAAGTTTTGATCAAACTTTTTCAAAAGTTTGCGGGGTCGAGGGGCAGAGCCCTCGCCGCACTCCGCAGAGTGCGGAACTCCCCCAGCGTTCGGGCTCGGGAAGATGGGAGTTTGAGGGAAGACCCCTGCGTGAGCGGGGTATCTTCCCTCATTACAAAATAGCATC
>JAFWUX010000185.1 GCA_017523995.1 Oscillospiraceae bacterium
CCCCCTCGCTGGGGTCATTGACCCCAGACCCCATGTTTATATGTGGATGAAAAGAAGCCGCTGAATCGGGCGTCATGCCGGTTCGGCGGCTTTTTTATCTATCCATGCGCGCCGCGTGCGCTCGATCTGCTCCTCACCGGCATTGTCTTCTGCATGATCTATATTCTCTCAAAGAACGTGATCTACAGCATCGCGTTCCATATGGCTGCAAACTGCGTCACGATGTTCGCCGCGCTGCATGCGGGTCTGTTCACTGCGCATCAATGGCTGCTCTGGCTTGCTGCCGCGGTTTTTGCAATTGCCGTTGTCCCGATGTTCATCATGCTCTGCCGCGCCGGAAAAGACAAGGCATTCCAGCCGATGGATACGATCAAAAAAATCTGACAGAACACAATCAGACATACGAAAAAAATCCGCCCCGAATCAATCGAAGCGGATTTTTGATTCTCAGTTCTGACCGTAGTAGGCATTGGCGCCGTGCTTGCGGTTGTAGTGCTTATCGAGAATATACTGCTGCATGGTCGCCTGCGGATTGAGCATCAGCGTTTTGAGCGTCATTTCTGCAACGGTATCGAGCACAACCGCGTGATAGACCGATGCAGCGGCATCCTTGCCCCATGTGAACGGACCGTGGTTCTTGACCACGATTCCCGGCACGGAAAGCGGCTCAATCCCGCGCTGCCGCAGCGTCTCCACGATGACCCTGCCCGTGTTCAGCTCATAGTCTTCCTCGACCTCTGCCTGCGTCAGCTCTCTGGTGCAGGGAACCGCGCCGTAGAAGTAATCGGCGTGGGTGGTGCCGAGCGCCGGAATATCCATGCCCGCCTGCGCAAATGCGACCGCATTGACCGAGTGCGTGTGCGTCACGCCGCCGAGCGTCGGGAACTGCCGGTAAAGCTCAAGATGCGTTTTGGTATCCGAGGAAGGCTTCCATTTGCCCTCAACGGTTTTGCCGCTCTCTAAATCAACCACGACCATGTCCTCTGCCGTCATGCCGTCATAATCGACGCCTGAGGGCTTGATGACGATCAGTCCCCTGCTGCGGTCAATGCCGCTGACATTGCCCCATGTGTAAATGACAACGCCTCTTGCTGCGAGCTCCAGATTCGCTGCGCAGACTTCCTGTTTCAGATCCTCTAACATAAAATATACCCCCTGATATTTTTCACTGCAGATGCAGTTTTTTACTGTTGTTTCTGTTTTATATTTTACCACAAGATACATGCAAAGTCAAGTCAAACGGTGAAAAGAAAACAGCCTCCGGCAGAACCGGAGACTGTAAAGAAGGATGAGGTATTATGAGAACTTGGTTTATGGGGAGTACCGGAACGCCGGCGGGATGAGCCGGCATTCCGGAGGGATAATGGCGAAATCAGAACTCTTTGATGAGCTTGACAACGTACTTCAGAATCAGTGTGACATCCTCGCTGTCAGGCTGACCGTTCTTGTTGGTGTCAGCGTTCTTCTGACCCTGCGCGGTAACCACTGCCTTCTGATCCTCTGCAACGAAGCGTGCGAGCAGAACTGCGTCAGAGACATCGACCTTGCCGCTCTCGTTGACATCACCGAGGAACAGCTTGCCTTCCGGCTGCGTCTCTGCGGCTGTGGTTGTGGTCTCGGCAGCGGTGGTAGTGGTCTCTGCAACGGTTGTGGTGGCCTCTGCAACGGTTGTGGTGGTCTCTGCGACGGTGGTAGTCGTCTCCGGTGCCGTTGTGGTGGTCTCCGGTACCGTTGTGGTCTCCTGCGGCTGGACGCTCTGCGCAGCCTCGGTCACAGCAAGCAGATAAACCAGCGGAGAGTTCCAGTAGATCGTGATCTCGTTGGTGGAATAGCTCTCTGCATTGTCGATGTAGCACTTTGCTGCCGGAGAAGTCTTGCAGTATGCCTTTGCAGCGCTGTCCTCAAGCGAGGAGTTGACGCCGCCGACGAGCATGCCCCGCTGTGCCTTGCCCGCTGCCATGGACGGACGGTGATGCGGTGTCTCCGGTGCGACGGTGCCGAAGCCGGTGACATAGCAGGTGCCGTTCGGGTTCAGACCGAGCAGGTGATCGAGGACCATGTTTGCAGCATCCTGCTTGCCTGCGAGACCGAGCACAACGCCTGCGTTTGCGATGGTCATGTTGGAGCCCCATTCATACTTGGTGATCGGGGAGCCGTAAGGGCTTGCGTTGACAGTCTTCTCGAAGGATGCTGCTGCATCTGCGAGCGCTGCCTTTGCCTTTGCGACCAGCTCGTGATTCGCGTTCTTCATGGTTGCAAGTGCGATGTTGCCGTAATCGCCGACGGTGGACCAATCCAGACCGGTGCTGACAGAGGAGACGCCGTTGAGATACTGTGCGTCGCCGGTTGCGCGGTACATCTGGCATGCTGCCCAGTAGCGCTCGTCACGGTCGGTCTTGTCGCCGTACTCACCGGTGGAGATATCGGACGGATTCTTGAAGATGAAGTTCGGGTTCTGCTTCAGGAAGTCCCATGCCTTCTTTGCTGCATTGAGGCACTTCTCTGCGAAGGTCGCGTCAACGGACTTGTAGAACTCGGCAGCCATTGCCATCGAAGCGCAGAAGTCTGCAGTTGCGGTGGTGGAGATCGGGGTGACGATCAGCGGCTTGGTCTCTGCAGTCGGTGCGACATAACCCGGGAAGGTTGCGCAGGTGACCTTGTGATACACGCCGCCGTTTGCAGCCTGCATCTTGAGCATCCACTCGAGCTCATAGCGGGTTTCATCGAGGATATCCGGCACGCCGTTGCCGCTCTCCGGAATGCCGACCTTATCGCTGAACAGCGACGGATTTGCCTGATATGCGTAGAGCAGATCCGCAACAGCCTTTGCGCCTGCAACGGTGTATCTGCCGTAGTCGCCGGCATCGTGCCAGCCGCCGGAAACGTCGATCTTATCGCTCGTGCCGTAAACGGTTGCCATATCGGCGTGGCATGCCTTGTGACCGAAGTCTGCATCCTTGACCTCGCAGCCGCAGCGCTGCAGATAGAACATCTTGACAGCCTCATCGGTGAGCTTTGCATACGGATTGTCTGCAATCTCGAAGGTGTAGGACTGATCCAGACTGCCGCAGGTGATGTAATACTTGCCTGCCTTGGTCACAGTGGAGAAATCTGCAACGCGGTCGGTCTCATCTGCGCTGCTGTTGCTGACAGCCGCGCCGAGCGTGCCGGTGTAGACAACTTCCTTGGTATCTGCATTGACAACCTTGAACTCATTGCCGCCGTCCTTGCGGACAACTGCAGTCTTCTTATCGTTGGTGCGGTAGCCGATCTGGTTGGTGAGGATCGGGGACTGATACGGACCGACAGAGCTGTAATCGACCTTGCTGTCATCGACGAGCTCGAGCGAGACATTATCGAGATAGATCGTGTGTGCGCCGAGATCCGGATCGGTCTTCTGCTTGCCGCAGTTGAAGCAGAACTTTGTCATGATGTCTGTCTCCTCTTCCATCGTGAAGTCATAATCCACGACGGTCGGCTCGGTTCCGACATTCATGCCCTTCCATGTATATGCCTGATAGGTGCCGCCGTTCTGCTGGATCATGCCTTCCACATAGCGCGGAACAGAGCTGGAGATTTCATAGTGCAGATGATACACGCCGTTCTGATACAGCGGGACGATGTCATAGAACATCTGAACTGCGTAGTTCAGGGTGCCGACGCTGGAGATCTTCAGTGCGAGCTTGCCGTTCTCGGTGGTGAGTGAAGCAGCACCGCCGCTCTCCTTATAGATGCCCCAGTCCTTTGTACCGGTCTCAAACGTCGAGTTGGAGATCAGGTTTGCAGCTGCAAAGCCGGTAACCGGTGCCATCGACTGTGCGGTGCCCGCGAGAAGTGTGACTGCTGCGAGTGCAGAAAGCAGTCTGAGTCTGAATTTTCTGTTCATGTGTTTTTCCTCCCAGTTTTTCATGTGCGATACATAGAATGACGAAGCCGACGGTCCCCTCTCGACCGTTCCCGTTCTGCGCACAGTGCGTGATCTCGGATGTGCTGTATCATGGCACATCGCCGCCTGTACGCAGTCCGGGAGAACAGCTTCGCAAACACAGGCGCTCCGCAGCCCCTGCAATTTCATTATAATAGATTGACAAATAAAACGGAATAGTATATAATGCATATTATATGATACATTGTGCAAATCTTTACTAAAAGGAGTATAAAAATGATTCTTCATAACGTTGGGTATAATCACAGGCACGATGCGGACTTTCAGGTCACCCGTCCAGAGGGCAGCGGCGATCATCTGCTGCTGATTCTCAAGACCGAATCTATCTTCACACTGAACGGCGAGGACGTCACGCTGCCCGCCAATACATTCTTTCTGTTTCCCGAGGGCATGCCGCAGTTTTACCGTGCCGTACCGCAGCATTCCTTTGCAAATGACTGGATTCACTTTTCCTTTGAAGATCCCGAGCCCGATTGGTTCCGCGCAAAATCGGTGCCCGTCGGGGTGCCGGTGCAGCTCCGCAGCACGGAGTTTTTCAGCTTCTGCATCAAGGCAATCGCAGATGAAAACAGCTCCGAGCATCTGCACAAGGCGGATTCGATCTCGCATTACTTCTGGCTGCTCTGCAACAAGGTCAGCGAGCAGGTGCATGAGCAGTCGCATCTGCAGCTCAGCTCGCGCTATGAGATGATGCTGATTATCCGGAACAAAATCTACACCGCGCCCTATCTCAACTGGTCGATCGACTGGGCTGCGCATGAAACCTGCATGAGCCGCTCGTCCTTCCAGCACCACTATAAGGAGCAGTTCGGCGTCACCTTCATTCAGGATCTCATCGAGAGCCGCGTCTCCCGCGCGCGCATGCTGCTCAGCACAACGAATATGTCGATTCAGGATATCGCCGTGCAGTGCGGATATCGCAGCTACGAGCATTTCGCGCGGCAGTTCCGCTCGCAGTGCGGCATTGCCCCCGGCGATTACCGCAGAAAGACACAGTGAGCCGGAGACTTGCATTTTCACGATGTTTGTGGTATGATTGTATTGCACGGCTGCAGAAGGATTCTGCAAAAGATCATCTCCCGCAGCCGGAAGTTGTACTGTTTTATTGTAGCAATATTATTATAGTTCTGAATCACCTTGCGGATTCTGCATCCGCAGAAAGGCAGGCGCACATCATTGGCAAAATTCGATAAGCACAGATATCCTTCCGTACACCGCGGCATTGTGTGCGCGGCACTGCAGGCGCTGCAGCTCGAATCGCATCCGGCGGCAGAGCGCTTTTCTGAGCAGGATGCGGCGGTTCTCATCGAAGAAGCTGCCGCCCCCGATCAGCTCGGCGACCGGCAGCAGGGGCGCGGTCTGCACTACTACAATTCAGTCAAGCCCGACGGCACCGCACTGCCGCCGCATCCGGCGACCGGCGGCTTCTGCAACGGAAAAGGCGCGCCTGCACCCTCTCCGCTGACGGTTCTCGATGCCGAATACCGCACGGCACTCGCACTGCGCCGCGCCGGAAAAGATGACGCCGCCATGCGCAGTCTCTCCCGCGCGCTGCACATGCTCGCCGATATCTGCTGCCCGCCGCACAGCAGCTCGCTCACCTATTTTTCCATCTACGGCACTGCGCACAAGCGATACGAAAGCTGCGCCGCGGATATCTTCTGGGATTGCGCACCCGAGCAGCTCGATGTATCCGCCGCCGCGATGAAATGGGCGGAGCAGGCTGCCGGCAAAATCCCCTATCATACCTATGTCAACCTGCTCTGCGGCAGTGTTCCGGTCGGCGGAAAGGAATGGCAGACCGGCACGCTCCCGAAGATCTGCAATGCGCTCGCACAGTCCGGCGCGGCGCATCTCGAGGCGGTGCTCGGCAGCAATGAAGCCGCGAGAGCACAGTCCATCCGCGCGCGGCTGATTCTCTCAATCACAAACTGTGCCGCGCTGCTCGCCGCCTTCGACCGCGACCTCAGCGAGGACAATCCCGCGATTCTGCGCGAACAGCACCCATATTGGCTCAAAAGCTTCAATACGGCGTTTGTGGTCAGCCGCTCGCCGTTCTTTCTGCAGTTTGCCGCGGACGGCACGGTTGCGTTCGTCACACAGGAGGGCAAGGCGCTCGGCATCGGCAGATTCGGGCGCGTCATGCTGACACTGCCGAACGCCGACCTGCGGACACAGTTCCGCATCGGCAGAGAGCCCCTGCTCACGCTCTATCCCGACGGCGATCAGGATAAACTGCTCGCCCACATCCGCGGACAGCTCCACTGTGTCCGGCGTGTGGCGAATCTGCAGGGCAATCTGTTCTTAGCGCAGGTCTCGTTTGCGCTGGTCAATCAGCTGCCCGATTCCGCCCGGTTCCTGTTTTAGGCTGAGGGAGTTTCGCTCTACTGCGCAATGGTTTGCAAGCAAACCATGAGCGACAAGCGGCGCCGCCTCTGGACTTTTATTCCGGCTCTCCGGCAGCGTGCTTGATATTTACGGCACAATACGTAACCGGAATGCTTTAGAATAAGGAGCCGCACACGGCGCGGTGAAAAAGTTTGATCAAAACTTTCGATATGTGGTGCGACACAAGCGAAGCCGCGCCAATCAACGTTGATTGAAGCGGCTTTCTGCCATGCACACATAAAAACGGGGTCTGGGGATAATATCCCCAGCGGGGAGGTTGGGTGAGTTTGCTTTGCAAACTCATAACGCAGTGTGGCGAGATAGCCCCCATTACAAATCCATCGGCGATACTGCTGAAAAGATGTATCCGCTCCGCGGATGCTATTTTAGAATGGGCGCCTCTATCGCAGGCGCCCAAGCCCCCGAGCTCTTGATATGCAAAGGGAGTTTCGCTCGTTGTGACGAGCGACAAGGGCTCTGCCCTTGACCCGCAAACTTTTGAAAAAGTTTGATCAAAACTTTCGTCTTGGATGAGCACATGTAAGAAAGCCACTCCTATTTACGAAAACAGGAGCAGCTTACTTTCATCCATACATAAACATGGGGTCTGGGGATAATATCCCCAGCGGGGGCTTGGGGGCAGCGCCCCCATTACAAATCCATCGGAGATACCTATGGAGGAACTATGTTAGATCAATTTGCGAGAACGGCGCTGTTGTTCGGCGCTGATGCTATGAACAAACTCCGCGGCAGCCGCGTTGCCGTATTCGGCGTCGGCGGTGTCGGCGGATATGCCGTGGAAGCGCTTGGGCGCAGCGGCATCGGAACCCTCGATCTCATCGACAGCGACACGGTCAGCCTGACCAATCTCAACCGGCAGATTATCGCGCTGCACAGCACTGTCGGGCAGTACAAGGTCGATGTCGCCGCGGCACGCCTGCGCGATATCAACCCCGATATCACCGTCCACGCGCACCGCTGCTTCTATCTGCCCGAGACCGCCGACCAGTTCGACTTCACGCAGTATGACTATGTGATCGACGCAATTGACACCGTCAAAGGCAAAATCGAAATCATCATGCGCGCAAAAGAAGCCGGCGTCCCCGTGATCTCCAGCATGGGCGCCGGCAACAAGCTCGATCCTTCCGCGCTGCGGCTGACCGATATCTATCAGACGAAGGTGTGCCCGCTCGCGCGCGTCATGCGCTATGAACTGCGCAAGCGCGGCGTCAAGGCGCTCAAGGTGGTGTATTCCGAGGAGCTGCCTGTCGAGACCGATCCGGCGCTGACTGCAGAATGCCTTGCGGAGGAGGGCGGCGTCCGGCGGAATGTGCCCGGCTCGAATGCGTTTGTCCCCTCGGCTGCCGGTCTGCTGATCGCGAGCGCGGTTATTCGGGATCTGGCTGGGCGCTGAGCTGCGTTCCGGCACGGCGCCGCCAGCTGATAAACGCATAGGCATCGTTGACGAGAAACATCGCAAAGCACGCGGTCATCGGGATGCAGGACGCATCCTGCCGCGCCGCAAGAATCCACAGCACAATCAGCACCAGATCGTTCGTGGCATAGGCGAGCGCATAGTAGGGCGAACGGCATGCCGTCAGATAGGCGGCGAGAAAGCTCGTTGTGATGGAGACAATGCTGACCGGCAGATTCGCCGTATGCAGCAGCGCGAGCATCCAGCCGAAGCCTGCGGTCGCTGCCGCTGTCAGTACAAGCATCCAGACAATCAGTTTCACAGAAAGCTTCTGCCGGATCGTCACGATCCGGCTTTTTCCGTATGGATTTTTCAGCCATGTCCAGAGCGACACCGCCGCCATCGGCATCGTCATGCCGAGATAGGTCAGCATTTCGCCGTAATACCGGAAAAAGAACGAGATGACGCCGTAAAACAGCGAGAACACAATCGTCAGGAGCTGCCCGTACGGATGCCCCTTCGCCATGTAGATCAGCGCGGTGACGCCGATCAGTGAGGCGATCAGCGAGAGCACGCCTGCGCCGCTGAACAGCAGAAAGGACGCCGCAACAATCAGGACGGAGCCGCCCCAGATCACATAATCCAGCCTGTTCAGCAGCCGGAACGGATTATCAAAATGCATTGTTTTCCCTCCAAACAAAAAAGCACCCGTCAATCCGTCTTCCAAGACCTAACGACGAATTGCGAATGCTCACTGCCTACCCGGTGGCAGGCGATATTGACTTCTCTGATATCATATCACATTCCGGCAAATTTGTCAAGTTCGGGAATCAAGGATTGGGGGTAGCTGAGACAAGGTGTTTCCTAATTAAAAGAGGAATCCGCTTCGCGGATACGATTTGGAATGGTCGCCTCTATCGCAGGCGCCCAAGCCCGCGAGCTCTTGATACGCAAAGGGGCGTTTCGATGCCTGCGGGCATCGACGAGGGCTCTGCCCTCGACCCGCAAACTTTTGAAAAAGTTTGATCAAAACTTTTATATTGACATCGCCGGAAACGAAATAATTGATCTTCGATAAGCCTCTCCCCTTGTATCGCCGCCTCATAATCACACGCTTTCTGATTCATCTGCAAACGCAAGAAGGACATGAAACTTTCGGCTCATGTCCTTCTTTGCTGTAATGGATTCAGTTTACATCATGCAGCGTTCCCGCATTCTGTACATACATATTGGAGATTTCAGGGAATCAATCAGAACGAAGTGATAATCTTGGCGACGTACTTGAGAATGAGGATGACGTCGTCCTTATCAGGTGTGCCGTTCTTGTTGGTATCTGCATTCAGCTTGCCGACGCTGCTGATTCTCACAGAGGAATCCTCAGCAACGAGTCTTGCGAGCATAACTGCATCCGAGACATCAACCTTGCCGCTCTCATTGACGTCGCCGACGAGCGTAGCCTTGACAACGTCCGGAGCCTTGGTGGTTGTAGTTGTGGTAACCGGAGCGGTGGTGGTTGTTGTGGTAGTAGTAGTAGTAACAGTGGTGTTGGTAGTGGTGGTAGTGGTTGTGGTGGTTGTAGTGGTGTTGCCGCCGACTTCAGTCGGGTTCGGTGCCGGATACTTGCTGGTCAGACCGCAGACGGTGCTGTAGATCGGCTTCGGATTCGGAGTGCCTCTGCCGGTCCAGAGAAGCGGAGACTGGCTGCCTCTCCAGCTGTGATCATCGGAAACGCCCCAAAGGGTAACGGAAGAAATCTTGTCAGCGTGCTTCAGAATGACACTGTAGATATCCTCATATGCCTTGTTCCACTGGCTGTCGCCGAGATCCTTGGTGATATCGAGCTCAGTGACCTGAACATCGAGACCGAGGCCGCTGAATGCAAGGATTGCATCCTCGTAGGTCTTTGCATCCGGATACTTGTCGCTGAGGTGGGACTGCATGCCGATACCGTCGATGTACGGACCTTCTGCAAGGATTGCCTTTGCCATGTTGACGAGATCCTGGCACTTGTCAGGCATGTACTCGTTGTAATCGTTCATGTAGAGCTTGCAGCCTGCCGGAGCATACTGTCTTGCATACTTGAACGCCTTGATGATGAACTCATTGTTGTTTTCGCCGTAAACCTTTGCCCAGTCGGAACCGCCGCTGCCGTAGGAGTCGCCGGGTCTCTGGTAATGCTCCTTCTTACGGAGTCCGCCGCCGTCATTGAGGAACAGCTCGTTGCAGACGTCATAAGCATAGAGGTCGAGCTTCGGATAATTCTTCTTGATCAGATCGAAGGTCTGCTTGATCATTGATTCGAGACGCTTATCCATTTCCGCCTTGGAAACGAATGCGCCGTTTCTGTTAAAGCCTTCACGGAAGAACCATGTCGGAGTCTGGGAATACCATACAAACGTATGACCGCGGACGCCGATGCCGTTCTGCTCACAGAACTTGAGAACGTTTGCAGCCTGATTCAGGTTGACCTGAACGGAACCGGTCTGACGGCTCGCATTCTCATCAAGAATGTTATCCGGCTTCATCTCATTCTCGAGGGTGATCGAGTTGTAGTGCTGCTTGAGGTAGTTGGAAAGACCGCCGAGGTCAGATGCGGTCAGGCAGGTACCGGTGCGGAAGTACGGTCCGAAGACATCGCGGAAGTTTTTGCCGCCCGGGGTATACGGATAAGAACCGCTGCCGCTGGAAGTGCCCGGAGTGGTCGGAGTTGTGGTGCCCGGATCGGAGCTCGAAGAACCGCCGCCGGAAACCTTTGCGCCGCTCAGGTCGATCTTTGCTGCAGTGCCGCCCTTTGCAGAGGAGATGCTGTCGAAGTAGAAATCAGGCGTGCTGCCTTCGGTCTCAATGTAAAGCAGGAGATTGGAAGCGCCGGAAGGAATCGTGTAGTTGGTGCTGCCGATCTTTGCCCATTCGCCCTTGCTTGCGGTCACGCTGCCGATTTCATCGTAGTTCTTGGTGCCGCCTGCATCCTCATATTCGAGGGAGAGCTTGAACTTTGTGGAGCTCTCGGAGTTCTGCATCACAGCGCCGTTGAAGCTGTAGGACTGACCCGGAATATAGGTGCTGGTGCTCAGGCTGAGACCTGCGCCGTTCCAATCCTGGCTTCTGCTGGTGACTGCCAGAGAGCCCTTGCCCTCTGCGTAGTTATTGGTATCCAGCGAGACGGTTGCGCTGCCGCGCGGGCCCCAGTCGCCCTTGCTGGAATCGAAATCGTTGGAGAAGAACTTGCCGTCGGACTCTGCCGGCGTGGAAGTACCCGGATCAGAAGTGCCCGGATCAATCTGACCCTTCTTGCTCGGGTCGGTGTAGACATCGAGCTCGGTGACGTCTGCGACGCCGCTGCTCTGCCAGCCTTCAGCATTCAGTGCGACCTCATAGAGGTTGCCGATGCCCCAGCCCTGCTGTGCCCATGCCTTGAAGTGATCGGAAACGGTGATGTGACCGGAAGTTCTCTTGGACTGACGGACACTGAAATACTGCTTAAAGGTGGAGCTTCCGCCGTGGATATCCGGACCGGTGTGATCGAGCTGGAAGATCTTGTACTGTGCGCCGTCAATCGTGACAGTCTTGCTGTTGCCGCTCGGGCACCAGTCTTTCCAGTCTTCGATGATGTAGTACTCGACGAGCGGCGGATTGCCTGCTGCGCCTCTGTTCTCGAACCAGCCGTAAACGCACAG
>JAFWUX010000186.1 GCA_017523995.1 Oscillospiraceae bacterium
CTGGGCGCGGGGCGCGAATGCGAGGGAACAACCCAAAGAGGACAGGGGGAAGGTTCGCGAGCTCACATTCCCCCTATCCCCTTTAGGTTTTTCCCTCGCGCTCCCTTTTCCTGATTCCTTGACCCCCTTGAGGCGTAAGCCATTCGCGTAGCATAGGTTGTGTCTTAGAGCAATACTTATTTTGAGACTTGCGCGCAAACAAGCGGCTTACGTCAAACATGTGGCTCAGCCACCAGAGAGGAGAGGATAAGGAAAGAGGTGAGCGCAGCACCGGCGTAACGGTGCGGGGGAGAACCTTAGGGAGAGGGGAGACCCGAGCGTAAGCGAGGACTTCCCTCTCTCTATGGTTCTTCCCCTCGCATTCGCGCCCCGCGCCCAGTAAAATCAAACATCGGACTAAAGATAAAGAACAAGAAAATAAAAGCGATATCATCTGCACCAAAAGCAAAAATTAACCCCTCGGACAAAGAATAAAGACCAATCAACCCCAAATCAGCTTTAGCAAAATGGATGTCGGCACTGCCGACCGCCCCGCGCCCAGCGGAATTAAACATTCGGACAAAAGATAAAAGGCAGGGAACAAAAATAAAACCAGTCTGCGCCCAGTAAAATTAAACATCGGACTAAAGACAAAGAACAAGAAATCCCCAAAACATGCCTTTCGCAAATGAATGCAGGCACAGCCTGCTTAATCCCGACATTTTTCGCGGGGAATTTGCGGTATAATAGATGCGCTGAGAAAGAGACTCTGTGCAGAAGGACATGCTGCCCAGAGACAAAAGAAAGGATGATTCTGATGATCGAATGGACGCATCTGCGCGAAAATCCGCATATCCGGCGCATCGGGACACTGCTGCTCTGTGCCCTGACGGCATGCCTGCTCTCACTGGCACGCTTCGGCGGGCTGCAGCTCCCGCTGAATGCAGCGCTGGCGGCGGCACTTTCACCGGCAGGGGGCATCGCGGTGCTTGCGGGCAGCGCCTCTGCGGATTTCCTGACCGGAAACCTGCAAAAGCAGCCGCTCCTGCTCTGCGCAACAGCCCTCGTGACAATTATCCGCTGGCTGCTCAACGTCAAACAAACGCCGCGCGCGGCAGCACTGCTCGCCGGATGCAGCACATGTGCAGCGGCGGTGATCTTTGCAATCGCGCGCCTGACAAACAGCCGCGAATGGGTGCTCTGGCTGATTTTCAGCCTTGCGGCGGCGGGGCTTGCGTACTGCATCCGGCAGGTGATTCTGCGCTTTGGTACCGATCTGCCCGTTCGGCTGCATGCGGGCGACACGCTGGCGTTTTCAGTGTGCTATGTCACCGGATTGACAGCGCTGTGCAGTCTGCGGCTGATGCAGATCAGCTTCGGCGTGATGCTTGCGGCGGCTGTGATCCTGACCGCAGCAAAGCGATACCGTACAACGGGCGGCGTGATCTGCGGCGCACTCTCCGCGCTGGCAATCGTGCTTGCAGACGGCAAGGTCTCGCCCTATGCCGTGATGCTCCCCGCCGCCGGATTTGCGGTCGGGATGCTCTCCGGCAGACCGGCAGCGGTCAGTTATCTGGTATTTCAGCTGTTCGGCGCGGTCGGGCTGATGCTCGTAAAATGGGATTCTGCAGCCGCAAATGCACTGGTCAGCGGCGTCATCGGCGGATTGATTTTCCTGCTGCTGCCTGCGGTTCACGCGGCGGATCAGCTGATGCAGTGGAGCGATTCAGAGGCGGATCTTGCGGCGCTGACCGAAGCGCGGCTGGAATTCCTCTCGCATTCGATTGCCGGTGTCCGCGGCAATGCGGAGCGCATCGCAAACATGATGAACAAATCCGAGCCTGCCGCCGATCAGTCGCAGACAGTCTGCGAGACAGTCTGCAGCCGATGCCGGAGCCGAGCCCTCTGCTGGGAGAACGGCGACCGCGAAGCGCGCGAGTGCTTCCGGCAGCTCTCCGAGGCGGATCTTTCGGAGAAGCTCAAAGCACCGTTCGGATGTGTGCAGCCCGATCTTGTGACGGCTGCTTTTTCGCGTACCAAGCGGCAGAACGCGGTGACAAAGACGCTGGCGGCGCGGCTGCGCGAATCGCAGAAGATGCTGTTCACGCAGATGCGCATCACCGAGGAGCTTCTGCACGGCGCGGGAAAGCAATCGCGGAAAACCTATCACCGCGAGCTGACGCGCTATGTCTCGGATGTGCTCGCAAAATATGATGTCCCCGTGCTGGCAGCGGCTGTCTCGACAGGGGAGCATCACCGCATGCTGATCGAGCTTTATGCGCCCGCAGAGGCAAAGCTCGATCCGGCGCTGATTTCCGAGTGCCTCTGCGATGCGCTGCAAAGACCGGTCGTGTGCTGCGGCGTGGAGAAGGCAGGCGATGAGCAGCGCATGATTCTGCAGACTTCCGGCGGCTACGGTGTCCGGACGGCGGCTGCGCAGTGCGCGGTGCATGAGGACGAGCCCTGCGGCGACTGCTGGGATACCTTCTCGGACGGCGAGGGCGCGGTCTATCTGGCGGTCTCGGACGGCATGGGCTCCGGCAGACATGCCGCCGTCGATGCGCGGATCGTCCTCTCGAACTTCCGGCAGCTTGTGCAATCCGGCATGGACTGCAAGGACGCCGCGCGGATGATCAACGCGATTATGCTGACAAAATCCGGCGAGGAGCGCTTTGCAACGCTCGATGTCGCAAAGATCAGCACGGACACCGCCGCCGTCACGCTTTATAAATACGGCGCCGGTCCGACTTTTATCCGGCACGGCGGGCAGATCACGCTCTGTCAGGCGGCGACGAACCCCATCGGGATTATGCCGAACGCCGAGCCCTATACCACCGTGCTCAAGCTCGAGCGCGGCGACATGCTCTTTCTGCTGACGGACGGGCTCGATGATGCGCTCTTTCCGTACATCCGGCAGAAGCTGCGGCAGGGCGGCGATCTGCAGACGCTCGCGCATACGGTTTGTGCAAAAGCACAGCGTGAATCGAAGGGTGCGCCGCGTGATGACGTCACCGTGCTGGCAGCCGCGATTACAGACACCGCCGTGGACGAATAATGGCGGATATTGCAGGAAAACTGGAAATATATTGAGCATTGATTCCGTGATTATACGCATATTTTTTGCGAAATCAGCCCTTGCTTATTGTTAGCTTGCACAAAAAACAGGGGCGAAATTGTCTGAAACTCCGAAATTTTTGTAAAATTGCAAAAAGGCTTGAAAGTTCCGGCATTCTATGGTAAAATGTATATACGGCATATTGGCAGTTGTGTGTATTTTGCGCAGACTGCAAACTTGCCGTCGTTTTGTTATATTGATGTACCAATTAAATCTTGAAGAATAGATGCGTAGGATTTTTGTCATGAGACAAGGCAGAAAGCCGCAGCCTTGCTGACGCAAGGCAAGGCTTTCTAACGCAGTATCATGGCAAAAAGACAAGCAGATATCTTCAAGAGATAGTTGGGACATCAATAAACGCAGAAAGAATGAGAGACCACTGCCGGAATGCTGATAGCCGCAATCCCCGCAGAATTGCTTTAGGAGGAATTTATGAGTACTGAACAGACAAGCCGGAATCCGAATGCCTTTCCGCTGCATTTATTCTACGAGGGCAAAAATTTCGATGCACAGCGCTTCTTCGGTGCGCATACCGAGGTGCAGGACGGGGTCAGAAAGACGGTGTTCCGGGTCTGGGCACCGCACGCCATTGATGTCTCCGTTGTCGGCGATTTCAATGACTGGGACCGCACTGCGAACACGATGCTTCCGGTCGCGGACGGTGTCTGGGAGGCAGCACTCGATCAGCTTCCGCCTTACACGATCTATAAATACAGTATTCTGACAAAATCCGGCGACGTCGTGCTTAAGAACGATCCCTACGGCACGCATTTTGAGACGGCGCCGCAGAATGCCACCAAGATCTTTGAATCCGAATATAAGTGGAAGGATGAAAAGTGGCTGAAACACAAAGCGGAGACCAATATCTATAAATCTCCGATGAATATCTACGAGGTTCACTTCGCTTCATGGCGCACCTATGAGGACGGCAATCCGCTGAGCTATGTCGAATTTGCAAAGCAGATGGTGCCCTATATGAAGGAGCTCTCCTATACGCATATCGAATTCATGCCGCTGACGGAGTATCCGTTTGACGGCTCATGGGGCTATCAGGTCACGGGCTATTTCGCCCCGACCTCGCGCTTCGGCACACCGGATGACTTTCGGAAGATGATCGACATGTTCCATGAGGCGGGCATCGGCGTCATTCTCGACTGGGTGCCTGCACACTTCCCGAAGGACGAGCAGGGACTCTACGAATTCGACGGCGCATGCCTCTATGAATACACCGATCCGCTCAAACGCGAGCACAAGGGCTGGGGCACCAGAGTCTTTGACTACGGCAGACCGGAGGTTGTTTCGTTCCTGATCTCCTCGGCATGCTGGTGGCTCGATGAATTCCACATCGACGGTCTGCGCGTGGACGCAGTCGCTTCGATGCTCTATCTTGACTATGACCGCCGCGACGGCGAATGGCGCCCGAATGTCAACGGCGGCAGAGAAAATCTCGAAGCGGTCGCGTTCCTGCGGCTGCTCAATGAGACCGTGTTCGCACGGCATCCCGATGTGCTGATGATCGCGGAGGAATCGACTGCGTGGCCGCTCGTCACAAAGCCGACCGACATCGGCGGACTGGGCTTCAATTTCAAGTGGAACATGGGCTGGATGAACGATATGCTCACCTATATGTCGATGGATCCGCTTTACCGCGCATTCAATCACGATAAGCTGACATTCTCGTTCTTCTACTGCTTCTCCGAAAACTATGTCCTGCCGATCTCGCATGATGAGATTGTTCACGGCAAGTGCTCGATGATCGAGAAAATGCCGGGTCTTGAGGGCGATAAATTCGCCTCCTACCGCGCATTCCTCTGCTATATGTTCGCGCATCCGGGCAAGAAGCTGCTCTTTATGGGGCAGGAGTTCGGTCAGCGCAGAGAGTGGGATTATAAAAAGGAACTGGAATGGTTCATGCTCGATTATCCGAATCACAAAACGCTGCTGGAATTTTCCAAGGCGCTCAACAAGTTCTATGTGAATACGGCGGCGCTCTGGGAGAATGATGATTCGTGGAAGGGCTTCAGCTGGATCTCGAACGATGACTACCGGCAGAGTGTCATCGCGTTCCGCCGCATTGATGACAGCGGCAATGAGATCATCGCCGTGTGCAATTTTGTACCGGTCGGCAGAGAAAACTATAAGATCGGCGTTCCCTATGAGGGCACCTATACGCTGGTGTTTGATTCGGATGCAGTTGCATTCGGCGGCAGCGGCAGAGCACTGAAAAAGGTCAAGTCCGATGAATACGGCATGCACGGCTTCGATCAGTCGATCGAGCTGACGCTCCCGCCGCTCTCCGTGCAGTATTATAAGCTGACACCGAAAAAGACCCGCGCAAAGAAGGCGGAGACCCCTGCGGAAACCGTCACGGCGGAAAAGCCGAAGCGTACCCGTGCAAAGAAGGCGGAGACCCCTGCGGAAACCGTCACCGCGGAAAAGCCGAAGCGCACCCGCGCAAAGAAGGCGGAGACGCCTGCGGAAACCGTCGCCGCGGAAAAGCCGAAGCGCACCCGCGCAAAGAAGGCGGAGACCCCTGCGGAAACCGTCACGGCGGAAAAGCCGAAGCGCACCCGCGCAAAGAAAGCGGAGACCCCTGCGGAAACCGTCGCCGCGGAAAAGCCGAAGCGCACCCGTGCAAAGAAGGCGGAGACGCCTGCGGAAACCGTCACCGCGGAAAAGCCGAAGCGCACCCGCGCAAAGAAGGCGGAGACCCCTGCGGAAACCGTCACCGCGGAAAAGCCGAAGCGTACCCGCGCAAAGAAGGCGGAGACCCCTGCGGAAACCGTCACTGCGGAAAAGCCGAAGCGCGGCAGACCGAAGAAAACTGAGGAACCGTCTGCAGAACCGGCACCGAAGAAAACCCGGAAGACGACACCGAAAAAATAACGAGGCATAATTTGAAGGAGGCGTTTGACGCAATGAATACAAAAAAAGAAGTTGTCGCAATGCTGCTGGCAGGCGGACAGGGAAGCCGTCTTTATGCACTGACGAAGGATATGGCAAAGCCTGCCGTTCCGTTCGGCGGAAAATACAGACTGATTGATTTTCCGCTCTCCAACTGCACGAATTCCGGTATCGACACCGTCGGCGTGCTGACACAGTATCAGCCGCTGGTGCTCAATGATTATATCGGCAACGGGCAGCCGTGGGATCTCGATAAAATGAACGGCGGCGTTCACGTTCTGCCGCCTTACGAGAGCAATTCCGGTGCATCGTGGTATGAGGGCACCGCAAATGCAATCTACCAGAATATCAGCTTCATCGAGCGCTACGATCCGGAATATGTTGTTGTGCTCGGCGGCGACCACATCTACAAGATGGATTATTCCAAAATGGTCGATTATCACAAGGCGCAGAAAGCCGATCTGACGATCGCTGTGCTCGATGTGCCCCGCTCCGAAGCTTCGCGCATGGGCATCATGATCTGTGACGATGAAATGCGCGTCACGGATTTCGTCGAGAAGCCTGCAGAGCCGAAATCCACGCTCGCATCCATGGGCATTTATGTGTTCACATGGGCAAAGCTCAAGAAGTATCTGATTGAGAATGAAAATGCGAACACCGGCTCCAAGGACTTCGGCAAGGATATCATTCCTTCGATGCTCCGGAACGGCGAGCGGCTCTTTGCCTACACCTTTGAGGGCTACTGGAAGGATGTCGGAACGCTGGATTCGCTCTGGGATGCCAATATGGACCTGCTCGCTCCGGCGGAGCAGCTCAATCTCTATGATAAATCATGGCGGATCTACTCGCGGCACAGCAACTTCCCGCCGCAGTATATCGGTGCAAGTGCGGAGATCGAAAACTCCATGATCACCGAGGGTTCCGTCATTCACGGCAAGGTTGATTTCTCCGTCATCTTCGGCGGCGTGACCATCGAGGAGGGCGCAAAGGTGCAGTACAGCGTCGTGATGCCGGGTACGGTCATCAAGGCGGGCGCGGTTGTCGAATATGCAATCGTCGGCGAGGACTGTGTCATTGAACAGAATGCGCATGTCGGCAGAAGCCCCGAGGAATATGAGGGCGACGCACGCGAGAACTGGGGCATCGCCGTGACGGGACATAAGATCACAGTCGGCGAGGGCATGCAGGTCGCACCGAAGCAGATCCTGTCTGAATCAATCTGAGCGCGGCTGGAAACGGAGGACTATCAATGGGAATCAATCAGAATGTTCTTGGACTGGTTTTCGCCAGCATCCATGATGAAGTAATTTTCGATCTCACAAAGAACCGTACAATGGGCTCTGTGCCGTTCGGCGGCAGATACCGGCTCATCGACTTTCCGCTCTCGAACTTCGTGAACTCCGGCATTTCGCAGGTCGGTGTCATCACCAAGAGCAATTACGGCTCTCTGCTCGACCATGTCGGCTCCGGCAGAGAATGGGATCTCGCACGCAAAAAGGGCGGCCTGCACCTGCTGCCGCCGTATGCACACACCAGCTCGACGGTCTATCACGGCAAGCTCGATGCACTCGGCAATATCTGGAGCTTTGTGGAGCATTCCAGCGCGGAATATGTTGTCCTGACCGACTGCAATGTTGTGACGAACATCGACTACCGCAAGGCGGTCGAGGCACATATCGAATCCGGCGCGGATATCACCGCAATCTATGCGAAAGGCTATTACGATCAGACGGCGGGTTCCTCGGCAACGATCTTCGGCATCGGCGGCGACGGCTTTGTCAATGATGTCATGATCAATCCGCCGATGACCGGAAGCTGCAATCTCGGCCTTGATATGTATATCATGAGCAAGGATTTCCTGCGGCGCATCGTCAAGGAATCCATGAGCCGCAACCGCAACAGCCTGCGCAGAGATATTTTGCTCGACCGCAGCAACAAGTATAAGATCCTTGCCTATGAGCACACGGGCTACTTCTCGAAGATCGACTCGCTCGCAAGCTATTTTGCCGCGAACCTTGCGCTGCTCGATACCGAAAAGCGCGATGCACTCTTTGCAAAGAATGCTCCGATCTTCACCAAGACCAAGGATGAGGCGCCGGTACACTTCGGGCTTGCGTCCCATATCAAGAACTCCATGATCGCAGACGGCTGCATCATCGAGGGCAAGGTCGAGAACTGCGTGCTGTTCCGCGGCGTCAGGATCGGCAAGGGCTCCGTGATCCGCGACAGCATCATTACACAGGATACCGTGATCGGCGAGCGCTGCTCGATCCGCAATGTCATTACGGATAAGAACGTCATCATCGCAGACGAGCGTCAGCTGACCGGTTCCGCAGGCTATCCGCTGTTTATCGGCAAGGGTGCGGAAATCTGAGACAACGAACGGAGGAGGCAAGGTATGAATATTCTATATGCAGCAAGTGAAGCAAGACCTTATGTCGCATCCGGCGGCCTTGCAGACGTTGCAGGCGCGCTGCCGCTTGCACTGAACAAAAAAGGCCATGACTGCCGCGTTGTCATTCCGCTCTATAAGGCGATCGGGGATGACATGCGCAAGGATATGACCTTTATCACCTCGATCACGGTCGATGTGGCATGGAGAAAGCAGTATTGCGGCATCTTCTCCGCCGTGCATCAGGGCGTGACCTATTACTTCATCGACAATGAGTATTATTTCAAGCGCGACGGCATCTACGGCTTCTATGATGACTGCGAACGCTTCGTGTTCTTCAGCCGTGCAATCCTCGAAATGCTGCGCGTTATTGACTTCAAGCCGACTGTCATCAACTGCAATGACTGGCAGACCGCACTGACACCGGTGTATTATCAGATCTTCTATAAGTATCAGGAGGGCTTCGATAATATCCACACCGTGTTCACGATCCACAACATTGCATATCAGGGCAAATACGGCAAGGAAGTGCTCAATGAGGTCATGGGCATTCCGATGTACCACGCAAATCTGCTGGAATATGACGGCAATGTCAACATGATGAAGGGCGCCATCGAGACCGCGGACAAGATCACGACGGTTTCCCCGAGCTATGCCTGGGAGATTCTCGATCCGTGGTATTCGCACGGGCTCGACCGCGCACTGACCAACAAGCAGTATAAGCTGACCGGCTTCCTCAACGGCATCGACGTCGAGAGCTACAATCCCGCAACGGATGACGCCCTCGCGCCGCCCTATGCGCACTACAGCGCAGAGGATCCTTCCGGCAAGCTGACCTGCAAGCGTGCACTGCAGGCAGAGCTCGGATTGCCGCAGGACGATCAGCCGCTGATCGGTATCTGCACACGGTTTGTCGCACACAAGGGCATCGACCTGATTCGCTATGTCTTTGAGGAAATGGTGCATGACGGCTTCCACTTTGCCGTGCTCGGCAGCGGTGAGCGCGTTTATGAGGACTTCTTCAAAGAGATGGCATGGCGCTATCCGCAGGCTGTCAGCGTGACGCTCGGATTCTATCCGCAGCTTTCGCGCCGCATCTATGCAGGCTGCGATATGTTCCTGATGCCTTCGCAGAGCGAGCCCTGCGGTCTGGCGCAGATGTATGCGATGCGCTACGGCACCATCCCGATTGTCCGCGAGACAGGCGGTCTGCGCGACTCTGTCCGTGATGCAGGCGGCGAAAACGGCACCGGCTTCACTTTCAAGACCTATAACGCGCATGATATGCTCGGAGCGTGCCTGCGTGCAAAGGGCGCTTACGAGAACAAGCCGTTCTGGGCACAGATTCAGAAGCAGGCGATGGACGCCGACTTCAGCTGGGCATCCTCCGCGGAGCTTTATCTCGGGCTCTATAAGGAGCTGGAGAGCTGGAATCAGTAAGCAGGAGCCCATGAAGATACTGAAATAGAACAAAGCCGCCCGAATTTGCGTGATGCAGATTCGGGCGGCTTTTGTTGCTCATGATTTTCTATTCGGGCGGCAAAAAAATAAACCTTCGGATAAGGGATAAAAACATCAACGCTGCAAAGTGAATAGTGAATAGAGAAAAATGAAAAGATAAAAGTCAAAGCCGCCAAATCAGCGCATTATACTGATTTGGCGGCTTTATCCATACTGTGCATAAAAATGGGATTCTTAAGGGCTAGCAGCCTTTAAGCGGGGGTTGGGGCACAGTTTGCGCAGCAACACTGTAAGCCCCCATTGCAAATCCATCGGAGATACCTCATTCGCTGACGTCAATGATGCAGTATTCGGAGATTGTGCCGGTCTTGAACGGAATCGCCCAGCCGGAAATGCCCGATGTCACAATAAAATCTGTGCCCTTGCGCGTTTCCAGTCCGTAGATTGCGTCATTGTCGCTGATGAGCAGCCCGATCTGTCCGGCAGGGAAAATATGTCCGCCGTGTGTGTGCCCCGAGAGCACCAGATCAAAGCCTGCATCCGCTTCGGCATCGTAATCTGTCGGCTGATGATCGAGCACAATCTGATAGAGACTGTCATCGAGCGGCGCCGCAAGCTCTGCCGCTGACGCACGGGAAGGCGCATAGAAATCCTGCCGCCCGATCACCGCGAAACGCCCGTCAATGACCTGTGTTTCATCCGCAAGGATCGTCACATGATTCTCTGTCAGCGCATTCCGGAGATCATCCGCCGAAAAGCTGCGGTAGTCATAATAGCCTTCGTCATGGTTGCCGTAGACATAGAAGATGCCGTACCGGAGCTCGAGACCGCCGAGCGCTTCGCAGGCGCGGAGCATATCCGCCTTTTTGGTATCATCATCGACAAAATCGCCGACGATGAACAGCACATCTGGCTTTGCCGCGCGGATGCGGTCAATCTGTGCGGCAAAATCCTCGCCGCTCAGCGTGATGCTCAGGTGCGAATCGGCAAGCATTGCAATGCGCAGCGGCTCGCCGCCGAGCGGCTTCTGCGTTTTGAGCTGATAATCCGTCTCGTAGACATGATGTGCAAAATACCAGCCGGAGCCCAGAACCGCAGCCGTCAGCAGGAGCGCCGCACCGCCTGCGTAATTGCGCGTGCGCGGCTTGTGCCGGAGCCTGCGGATCACAAAGCAGACAAAATCGCAGAGGAGCCAGATCACCATGAGGTGGATCAGCACCACGAACATCGTGAACAGATTGACAAAATACGTGCACATCACTGCCGCGACCGGCAGCAGCGCCGCAAGCCACGAGAGCAGCTTATGCTTTTCTGCCAGCCGCTCGAACAGGCGGAACCGGTGAAACCGTGTCACCAGATAGATCACGCTGACAACACCCAGCAGCGCGACCACGATAAAAATTGCAAGCCACATTCCCATAGATCATCCCCGCATTTCAGCCGCTCAAAGCGGATACTGCTTTGTGTAATCCCTGCCGCCGCGGCGGAAGTGAACGGTCAGCTCGTCGCTGCTGAGCTCTGCGCCGGTGACCTCTGCCTCGCGCAGGAGCATCAGGCGCCGCAGCATCATCTCCTGATTTTCGTTGTATTCCGCGCAGTCATCCGAGGTGAACAGCACGCTGCCGGTCAGCGCGTTGATCTCTGCGAGACACTGCTTCTGCGCAGCCGGCATCCCGACACGGTCTCTGCGCAGGAAGAACACATCCGGATCGTTCAGAAACGCTCTGCCGTCAAGCTGCCGGCGGAAGACTGAGTTCAGCAGCGAATGCTTTGTGCTGATGCGCTCGCGGTGCATCACGCGCATATAGGGCTTATCGTCCCAATCCAGCGAGACATCGCAGCCGATGCGGCAGTAATCGACCTTTCCGAACGCACTGCCGAGCGGTACGCCGCAGCCGAGAATTTCGGCGCCCTGCGTGATCTCGCGCAGGAAGTCCATTGCGTCCGCCATGATCCTGCCGCGCGTTTTATCCGGACGGGGCTGAATGCAGACCGCATAGAGAAAATCAAGCTTGAGCAGTTCATAGCCCCAGTCCTGAATGACCGTTTCAAAGACCTGCTTCAGATAGGCGCGCACGCCCGTGTGATAGAGATCGAGCGCATAGAAGCCGCTCCAGTTTGAGCCGCCCTTGACGAAATTGCCCGATGCATCTGTGACAAGCCAGTCCTTGTGGTCGCGGAAGATTTCGGATTTTTCCTCGCAGACAAACGGCGCCAGCCAGATGCCCGGACGGTGCTTTGCCTTTTTGACCGCGTCTGCGATGTTATCCATGCCGTTCGGGAATTTTTCCTTATCGACGGAGAACCAGTCGCCGACTGCCGTTGCCCAGCCGTCATCGACTTGAAAGACATCGGCGTGATAATCGAGCGCGTGGAGCCCGAGCAGATCGTCGATGAGCTTCTGCTCGCTGATATCCGCGTAATGGCGGTACCAGCTTGTGTAGCCGAAGATCGGCTTTGCCTTGATCGGCGGGAGATTGAGCGCTGCAAAATAGCCGTCGAAGACCTCGCGCTCCGTGCCGGTGAAGATGCGCATGTCGATGCAGAGAGCGCCGCGCAGGTGCAGTCCTGCGCAGTCCTTGCAGATGCGGACAAGCGATGCTTCGGTATCCGTTTCGATGCGCGTGAAGCCCTCCTGCTCGTTCATCGAACCGATCAGCGTGAACTGTGCATCGCGGCGGATATAGCCGTAGGTCCAGCCGTGCATGTGTCCGGTCTGATTCGGATACTGCGTGAAGTTGTAGTCGCCGTACTGTGTCAGCGCGTATTTTTCGAGGATGTTGCGCGGGATATGATCCAGACCGCGCATCTTGCCGTGGAAGCTGTGCTCGGTGCTGTCTGTCCACGTTTGCCAGCCGTTGAGGAAAATGCGCTCGGATTCGTCAAATGCATGGCAGAGCTCCGCCGAAAGCTCCTCGAGGACGATCTCTGCCGATGCCGAAACCTGTACGCGGAGTGCGGTGCCGTCCCATTCGGCGGAGAGGCGGACGGTGTCTGTCTGTGCGGCGCTGCCGTCGGTCATCAGGCAGAAGCGGCTGCCGTTTTGGGAATATTTCAGTGTGATCTGCTTCAGCTCTTTCATAAGGAGCCCCCTTTCTCATGATACGGTGCGGTAGTTCAGTCCGTTTTCCTTGCAGTATGCGGCGGCGTAGGAGTATTCGGGTACTTCGATCACAAGATCGCTGCTGCAGTTTCCGAATACATCTGCGCCGATCTGTTTCAGGCTTTTCGGCAGGCGGACGGTTGTCAGTGACGGGCAGCTGAAAAATGCATAGCTGTCGATTTGTGCAACGCCCTCTCCGAGCGTGACCGATTTGAGGTCTTTGCATCTGCTGAAGCCGTCCTCGCCGATGGCGCAGCGCTGACATTCGCCGATCTCCAGCGATTCGATGCCGGAATCCGCGAAAGCATAGGTGCCGAGCGTGATGCCGCCGCCGGACAGTTCAACGGTGCAGGCGTGTGCGCTGTGTATAAAGGCGTAGTCGCCGAGCTGAATATCGCCCGAGAGCGAGACGCGCTCCAGCTCCGGCAGATTGAGAAAGCAAAAGCGGTTTGTGATGAGATTGCAGTTTTCGCCGGTGACCTCTGTGACCGCGCTGTTTTCAAAGCAGTAATCGCCGAGCCGCACGGGATCGGAAGAAAATGTCACGGTTTTGAGCTGCTCGCAATCGGAAAAACAGCCCTCCTCCATTGTGATTTCCTCTGCATGATGCGCAAACTCCCGGACGGACGATTGACTGAATGCGTGACTGCCGAAAAAGATGACCGTCTCCGGCAGCACGATCCGGTGTGCGTAATCAGCGCCGGAGAATCCGGAGCGCGAAATCTCCCTGACAGGCTGATCGGCAAGCTCCGGATACTGTGCAGCGACATTCGGAATATCACGAATTCTTGCGGGCATATAGATCGGCACATCGCTGTCCGGATCGGGCGTCTCGAATGTGTGCTTCTGCACATAGTCGACGATCGCGACTTCTTCGCGCACGCCCGTTGACCACCCCCACCAGAAATCTGATGTGTCAGCGAATTCAATTGCATGGGATTCCGGCGGCGCTTCGGGTATCTGCACGGCGATATCTCTTTGCTCGCTTTCAGGGCGGTTCGGCGTGTCGCTCAGCAGATCGTCCACGATGGAATTGATCTCTGCCGCACTGCGCGTCTGCACTGCGGATGTGACCGGCTGCGTTTCTGCATCAAACACGGGGTTTGTTTCCTCCGGCGGCAGGGTGTAGACCGGCTCCGGCAGCTCATCCATAGCACAGCCCCAGAGCGGCAGCGCGCAGAGCATGGCAGCGAGAAAAGCGTATTTCTTCATCTGATACTCCTTTGCAAATCGGGATGCTTGTATTCACGTTGCATTTATGGTATAATTATAACACATCAAATCCAAAAAAGCAATCATAAAGCAAAGCGCGGCTGAGGATCAATCAGCCGCGCTTCGGGAAGAAGTAGAGAGGTATTATTTATCATGTTTACAACTATAGTATAGCATATCTGCGGGGAAAGTGAATGCACTTTTTTTCAATTTTCCGTGAACAAGCTATGAACCCGTAAAAGGAGCACCACTATCATGAATGAAAAACTAGTCATATTTGACAGTCACTCGCATTATACCGATCCGGCGTTTGATCCTGACCGCGGGCAGCTGCTCGGCAGTTTCCCCGAAAAGGGTGTGGTCAGATGCATGGTCTGCGGCACACAACTCGCGGATTCTGCTGCCGCGATTGCGCTTGCGGAACAGTTCCCGCAGCTGATTGTCACCGCCTGCGGAATTCATCCGGAATGCCCGCTGCCGCCCGAGGACTATCTCGAGACGCTGCGGCAGCTCAGCCGGCACCCTTCCGTGAAGGCAATCGGCGAGATCGGGCTGGATTATCACTTTGAGGGCTATGAGAAAGAATCGCAGCAGCGTATTCTGCGCGAACAGCTTGCACTGGCAAAGGAGCTTGATCTGCCGGTGATTCTGCACTGCCGCGATGCGATCGGGGATATGATGCGGATTCTGCACGAGTTTGCACCGCTTGAGGGCGTCATGCACTGCTTTCCCGGCTCTGCGGAGACCGCACGCGAGGTTCTGCAGATGGGGCTGTATATCGGGTTTAACGGTGTGCTGACATTCAAAAATGCGCGCAAGCCGATTGAGGCGCTCCGCAGCATTCCCGTTGAACGGCTGCTCATCGAGACAGACTGCCCCTATATGGCGCCCGTGCCCTACCGCGGGCAGCGCTGCGACAGCACCATGCTGACTGAGACCGCCGCCGTTATGGCGCGAGAGAAAGGGCTTTCCCTCGCCGAGATGTGCCGCATCACCGCCGAAAACGCCGTGCGGCTTTTCCGGGTTGCGGTTTGAGGTATCTCCGATGGATCAGAAATGGGGGCTGCTCGCCCCCAAACCCCTCGCTGGGGATATTATCCCCAGACCCCATGTTTATATTGAAATAGAACAAAGCCGCTCCATTTAGCGTAAATGGGGTGGCTTTCTTACATGTTCTCATCCAAGACAAAAGTTTTGATCAAACTTTTTCAAAAGTTTGCGGAGTCCAGAGGCAGCGCCTCTGGTCGCGCTCCGCAGAGCGCGAAATTCCCCTGCTTTAGGAGCTCCGCAGGGGTGAATCCGATAAAACGATCCGGCGGATCGTTTTTCGGAGAGGGGAGCCCTGCGATAGAGGGCGCCCCTAAGTGAATTGCAGAGCAATTCACAGACTTCCGCACCGTTTCACTTGACAGCATTGCTGCCCCTGCTCCTCAGCCCTCATGTTTATACTGAAATCAAACGAAGCCGCTCCGGTCAACACTGATTGGAGCGGCTTTCTGTTCTCCGGAGATCACGATTACGGTTTGCACAGAGCTGTTATATGATTTTCGTTATACGGGGTATGCAAAAACTCTATGGGCAAAAGGCTTGCTTTCCGCCGGCGTTTGTGCTATAATTAAAATAACCGCATCTGCGGAATTTTAAGAGGGGGGATTACTGTGAAGTATTCCAAAAAAGCTGCGGCTGCTCTGCTGAGCGGCATGCTGGCACTGCAGGGGATGCCGGTCCTCAATACCAGTGCCGACGAAGGCGATCTGCTTGTGACGGATTTTGAAGACGGTGATGTAAAAGCGTTCTCCAAGCGCGGAGATGAGGATACATCCGTTATTGCTTCCACCACAGATGACGCCCATTCCGGAAAGACCTGTATGTCGGTCTCTGAGCGCTCGGAGGGCTGGAACGGTCCTTCTCTTTCGCTCGAGAGCGTCGGCTGCAAACCGGGCGTGCAGTATCTCGCGACTGCATGGGTCAAGATGAAATGGTATAACACCGTGCGCCTCAGCATGCAGTATACCGATGAGGACGGCGAACAGCATTATGACAATCTCGCCCAGATCAACAGCGACGGCAAATGGGTGCAGATTCCGCTGACCAAGTTCAGCTATACCACCGGCATGAAGGATGTCTCCATTTATATCGAGGGTAACGATAAGGCGGACATGTGGGTGGATGACTTCTCCCTGACTGCGGCTCCGGTCTATGAGATTCAGAGGGATATCCCCTCGCTCAAGGATGTCTATGCGGATTCCTTTAAGATCGGCTGCGCTGTGACGGCAAAGGAACTTTCGCCGAAATCCACGCAGGAGCTGATTCTCAAGCACTGCAATTCGCTGACGCTCGGCAATGAGCTCAAGCCGGAAAATATGCTCGACCAGAAGGCTACGCTTGCCTATCTCGAGGAGACCGGCGACAACACTGTGCCGCAGGTCAAGCTCAACGGCGCTGCAAAGATTATTCTCGATTTCTGCCGCGAAAACGATATGCCCGTCCGCGGACATGTTCTCGTCTGGCACAGCCAGACACCGTTCTGGTTCTTCACTGAGGATTACACCAAGGACGGCAAGGTTGTCAGCGAGACGGTCATGCTCAAGCGTATGGAAAACTACATCAAGGGCGTGTTTGAGGCAATCGAGGCGGAGTATTCCGATGTCAACTTCTACGCATGGGACGTTGTCAACGAGGCGTTCTCCGAGGGCGGCGGTCCGCGTGAGCCCGGTAAGTATGAGGACGGCAACGGCAGCTCGCCGTGGGTCAAGGTCTTTGGCGACAACTCCTTCATCGAGCCTGCATTTGAGTATGCAAGAAAATATGCGCCGAAAGGCTGCAAGCTCTATTACAACGATTACAATGAGTACATCTCCAGCAAGCAGGATGGCATCATCAAGCTTGCGAAGGAGCTGAAGGCAAAGGGTCTGATCGACGGCATCGGTCTGCAGTCGCACCTCAATGTCACGAACAACAAGACCACCGATCCGTTCCCGTATGCATCGCAGTATGAAGCTGCACTGAAGAAATATGCAGAGCTCGGTCTTGATCTGCAGGTCACCGAGCTGGATGCAACCTATGACGCTGAAGTCGCAGGCGGCGAAAAGCTGCAGGCAAAGTACTACAGCGACATCATGGATGCGATCGTCAAGTATAAGGATTCGATCTCTGCGGTTGTCTTCTGGGGCACCACCGATGACCAGAGCTGGCGCGCTGACCGCACACCGCTGCTCTTTAACGAGGAGTACAAGGCAAAGCCGTGCTTCGATTCCATCATTGACGGCATCGAGTACACCACCGCGCCGTATCAGGAGACCACGAAGAAGACCACCACAACTACCACCACAACGGGTATCCCGAGCACGGATGCTGCACTGCTCCGCGGCGATGTCAACTGCAGCGGCAATGTCGATGTTTCCGATGCTGTTCTGCTCGCACGCTTCGTCGCTGAGGACACCAAGGCTGTGATCTCCACCATCGGCAAGAAGAACGCTGATGCGGACAGAAAGGAAGGCCTTGACTCCGATGATGTCATTGCAATCCTGCGCATCATTGCAAAGCTTGACACCTGATGACATGTGATCTGTCAAGGGGTTCGGGGAGCACAATGCCAACAACTTAAGATGTTGCGTTCCCCAGTGAATTGCGCTGCAATTCACTTAGGGGCGCCCTCTATCGCAGGGCGCCCCTCTCCGAAAAACGATCCACCGGATCGTTTTATCGGATTCACCCCTGCGGAGCTCCTA
>JAFWUX010000187.1 GCA_017523995.1 Oscillospiraceae bacterium
AGATATCTGCTTGTCTTTTTGCCATGATACTGCGTTAGAAATCCTTGCCTTGCGTCAGCAAGGCTGCGGCTTTCTGCCTTGTCTCATGACAAAAATCCTGCGCATCTATTCTTCAAGATTTAATTGGTACATCAATAGAACCATTCCGATTGCTGCGCGCAGCGCACACCTGAACTCCTAACGCCTCTCTCCTATCTCCTAACGCTTAGAAAATCTGACCTCTGCGCTGAATTCGGTATCCGTGCAGGCGATATGCAGCGTGAATCCGTTTGCATTTGCCGCGCGCTCTGCAATGGAAAGCCCGAGTCCTGCGCCTTCGACATTGCTGCGCGCCTTGTCGCCGCGATAGAACGGCTGCATGAGCTTCTGCGTCTCCGCCTTCTCCGCAACGGTGTTTGTCAGCACAAGACGCTTTTTGCTGAGCACCGCCCGGACTGTTCCGCCCTCCGGCGTATACTTGACCGCATTGGAAATCAGGTTTTCGACTACTGCCGTGAACATTGTGCGGTCGGCAGAGATTTCCGCCTCGCCGCCGGCGCCGTATGCGATCTGCTTTTCCTCGAGCATCAGCGCATATTTGGCAAACGCCTCCTCAATCACTGCGCGGACATTGATCTGCTCGCGCTGCGGCTTCTGCGTGCCGTCCATGCTGTTGAGATAAAGCGTCTGCCGGACGAGCGAATCCGTAAAGCTGACATTGTCGAGAATGGATTGCAGATACCGCTGCTGCTCCTCCGCCGTCAGCTGTCCCTCCATGAGGTTTTCCGCATAGCCGCCGATGGCAGTCAGCGGCGTTTTGATGTCATGCGCCAGATGATTGGTCAGGTCGCGCTGATAATCCTCCATTGCATATTTCGCCCTGCTGACAACATAATCGCGCCAGCAAAGCAGCAGCGCAGCGAACAGCACAACCAGCGCAAATGTGATTGTCCAGCGCCAGTAGAATGCGACCAGCGTCGAATCCCGCAGATTGAGCGTGAAGCACAGCACAAGCTGATAGAGATTCCCGTCGATCCAGAGCGGAATGCGCACGAAATAGGTTTCCGTATCATCCGGATTTCCGTAGCAGCCGTCGCTGAAATAATTGTTCTCATCCTGATACACAAACTCAGACTGATACTGTTCCAGCGTCTCCGGTGTTTCGCCCTGCGGAAAATTCAGAATTGCGCGCGGATATTCTGCGTCTTTTGCATAACGGTGCAGCGTCATCAGCTCATAACCGGGAAGATCGACCGTAATATTGATTTCTTTTGTATCCAGCGTTTTGATCTGCGAATCTTCAATCAGCGGGGCGGATATCTTCGGATATTCTTTCAGATACATGGCGCCTTTCTGCGGAATATAGGAATGCGTCTTTTTGTTCACATAAGCTGTCTCCATCTCTATATCCAGCATGTTATAGAGTGTCTCCTGCGATGCGAGCGCCAGATAGTCTTCATAGAAGCTGTCCACCTCCGGCAGATTCAGCGCTTTGCGGTCGCAGATGTACCAGCCGTTTGCAGGATCATCCTCCGCAGCGGAAAACCTGAGAATCGTCATAAAGGCAAGCTCATTGCTTGCGGCGATGCTGCCGTCTTTGCCGATCAGTGCAGCACCCTTGCTGCACTTCGGCGAGAATCCCGCGGATATGATCGTTTCCTTCCCTTCTCTTGCAAGCGGATCGTCAATCCGGATTTCGTAGTATTGATAAACGGAGAGCTGGCAGCGGATCTCCTGCATCAGGATATCGCCGTCATATTTTGCCGCCGCTTCTCCGATGCGCTGCTGCATCTCTGCTGCGATATAATCGTTCTGCTTCTTTGCCTGTTTGTAGATAACCTGCATCAGAAATTCCTGAAAGCAGAATACAAAGATCACAGTCAGGAATGCGGTGCAGCACAGCGCTTTCAGAAGCAGCTGCGGCAGTGTTTTTCTCTTTTTGGTTTTGAATCGTTTTTTCATTGCAATCCCTCCTTCTAGGTTTCGGTCAGTTTATACCCCCTGCCGACAACGGTGTGAATCTGTCCGCCTGCACTGCCGAGCGCCTTGCGCAGACGCTTGATGTGATTATCGACCGTGCGGTCAAGCCCGAAGTAATCCGCTCCCCAGACATGATCCAGCAGCGTATCCCGCGAGACCACCCAGCCCGGATGCTCCATCAGATAGCGCAGGATCGCAAAGCCCTTCGGCGTCAGCTCCGCCTCTGTCTCATGCACATAACAGGTCAGCTTTCGCAGATCGAGCCGGATCGCACCGCAGGTCAGGATATGATCGGGGATGCCCTCCGTCCGCTTGACGAACGCCGCACATTTTGCATAGAGCGCGGAGAGCAGAAACGGCTTGACGATATAGTCATCGCAGCCGAGCGCATAGCCGCGCAGAATATCCTCCTCCAGCCCGCGCGCCGTAATGAAGATCACGGGGATATTGCTGTTCCGGCGGATGCTGCGGCAGATTGTGAAGCCGTCCGCGCCGGGCAGCATGATGTCCAGCAGCACCAGCGAATAGGCATCGAGATTTCCGCCGCAGATTTCCAGCGCCGCTTTGCCGTCTGTGACGGTTGTGACCGCCGCGCCCTTGTTTGTAAAATATTTGCTTGTGACCTCGCAGATCTGCAGGTCATCTTCGATCATCAGAATGTTCATGAACATCACCTCTGTTTCTTTGACCTTATTATAGCACAACTGTGTGTCATTTGTATATCATCCCGCTGCGAAAAAACATTGAGCAAACAGGCGTGCGGAGCGAGAAGAAGCGGTATCGCTTCGCGATGATTTGATAATTCTGCGCACTGTGGAGAATTTGTCATAAGAATGAGCGAAAAAGTGATTGTGTTCCCAGCCGCCCTGCGTTATAATGAAACTATGAAAAGCTTTGCCCGCCTGTCTGTAGCCCCTTCTGCAGACAGGCGGGAGAAGTAAAAAGCAACAAAACAGATCATGGGGGAATCATCATGAAGAAAAAAAGACTGCTTTCCATTCTGCTTGCCGGTACGCTCGCGCTGACCGGTCTGCAGGCAAATGTTCCGCTGCAGAAGGTCTCTGCGGCGGCAGGCACGCGCGTGTCCGTCCATGACCCTTCCGTCATCAAGGACGGCAGCACCTACTATGTATTCGGCTCGCACATTGATGCGGCACGCTCCGCCAATCTCCGCGACTGGCAGCGCTTTTCAAACGGCTATGCGCGGACGAACAATGTGATCTTCGGCAATCTCTCGCAGAATCTCAGCAAGGCATTTGCGTGGGCAGGCGAAGACCTCGAGGACTGCGCAGGCGGCTTTGCGGTCTGGGCGCCGGATGTGTTCTGGGATGCGGATTTCGTCAATTCGGACGGCTCCAAGGGCGCCTATCTGATGTACTTCTGCACATCCTCGACCTACAAGCGCTCGGTCATTGCGTTTGCGGCATCCAAGACGGTCACGGGACCCTATACCTTTGTCGATACGCTGATCTATTCGGGCTTCACGAACAATGATTCGTGGGCAACGAGCAATACAAAGCGCGTCAACCGCAAATACACCTCGACCAATATCCCCGACCTTGAAAAGAGCGGTCAGGTCTCGCACAACAATGCATGGTTCAGCGGCAACGGCGACTTCAACAATCAGCAGTATCCGAACGCGATCGACCCGACAATCTACACCGATACCGACGGCAGAATGTATATGTGCTACGGCTCGTGGTCGGGCGGTATCTTCACACTGGAAATCGACAGAAAGACGGGCAGATGCATCCACCCGAAATCCGGAAAAACCGCCGACGGCAGAATGGTAGACAGCTACTTCGGCACGAAGATTTCCGGCGGCTGGGGCAAATCCGGCGAAGGCCCGTTTATTGAATACAACAAGGACACCGGCTACTATTATCTCTGGGTGACCTACGGCGGTCTGACCTCGAACGGCGGCTACAATATGCGCGTCGGACGGTCGAAATCCCCGCTCGGGCCGTTCGTCGATCCGGCAGGCAGAAACATGGTGCTCGATGCAAACACCAATCTTGACAGCGTCGGACTCAAGGTCATGGGCAACTACAAATTCAGCACGCTCAACCGCGCATACATGGCATGCGGACACAACTCCGTCCTGCGCGATGATGACGGCGAGTGGTATCTGCTCTATCACGCAAGATTCGATGACGGCGGCGAGGGACATGAAGTCCGCGTTCACTCGATGAAGTTCAACGAGGCGGGCTGGCCGGTTGTGATTCCGTTTGAATACTGCGTCAATCCGTGGTCGGAATCCGGCTACGAGACAAGCGACATCGTCGGCACCTATGAGTACATCAACCACGGCAATGCAACAAACGGCACGATTATCAACTACCAGAACATCACACTGAATGCGGACGGCACAATCTCCGGCGCAGTCAGCGGCACATGGCAGCAGGCGGCAGAATCCTCTGCGGCGACGCTGAAAATCAACAATACAACCTATCAGGGCTATTTCGCTGCGGAATATGACGAAAGCACAGGCAAGCGCGTCATGGTGTTCACGGCGGTCGGCAACAACAACCAGACAATCTGGGGTGCACAGACAAAGGCATGGTCGGGCAATGAGCGCAGCGTGCAGCCGCTTACCTACGCAGACGGCAAATATATCAAATCCCTGACCGTCAATGACAAGACCAACGCGAGAAGCTGGTCTGTTGTGACAGCGTCGAAGCAGTCCGGCAGCACCGTGTTCGGCGACAGAGAATTCAAGTTCACTGCCATCCCGCAGACGCTCAGCGGCGCAGAGTGGATCCAGACCGCATGCGATTCCAAGAAGTATGCAGGCGATGAAGCCGCATTCACAGCGGGCGCGGATATCTCCGCATATGTCGCGCTGGATACCAGAATCACCGATATCCCCGCATGGCTCTCCGGCTGGACAAAGACCGCTGACGCCCTCACCGATGACGGCGATCCGGCTGTCACCTATCAGCTTTACAAGAAGGATTTTGCCGCAGGACAGACCGTCACGCTCGGCGAGGTCAATCAGTCAAGCTGCGTCAATTACACAGTCGCCGTGACCGCAAAGCAGGCATATGTCCTGCGCGGCGATGTCAATGCTGACGGCAAGACTGACAGCGCAGATGTCACAGCGCTTCTGAATGATCTGCTGACAAAATCCGCGCTGACCGCCGCACAGGCAGCAGCCGCCGATCTCGATGCAGACGGCAGACTGACATCCGCTGACCTGACACTGCTGAAACGGCTGATTCAGACCGCCGCAGAAGAACCCGCCGAGCCGCAGCCGTTCGCATTCGATGTCAGCCGGAACACCAATCCGTTCGCGGGAAACATCACACAAAAAAATGAGAATTACCGCTACGGCGGCGACCCTGCCGCATTCGTAGACGGCGACACCGTCTATGCCTACACCGGACATGACGCCTCGACAAACGCCGAGGTCAGCAATGCTGTTTACAATATCCCCGAGTACCTCTGCTATTCCACAAAGGACCTCGTCAACTGGAACTATGAGGGCGTTGTGATGAACATGCGCGATGTCTCATGGGGCGACGCAAAAAGCGCATGGGCAAGTCAGGTGGTCAAGCACAACAACAAATATTATCTCTACTTCTGCTCGTGGGACAGAACCGCGCAGGGCAAGCAGTCCATCGGCGTTGCAGTTGCAGATTCGCCGAAGGGACCGTTCCGCGATATCGGGCATCCGGTTGTGCAGGGCACGCTGACGAACGATCAGGCGAGCAACTGGGATGACATCGACCCGACCGTCTGGGTAGAGAAAGGCAAAGACGGTCAGGAGCACCGCTATCTTGCATGGGGCAACACCAGATACTATATCTGCGAGCTCAACGATGATATGACAAGCGTCCGCGACCTCAACGGCGACGGCAGAATCACCTTCGGCGGCGAGGGTTCAAACGGCGATGTCTTCTACCGCGGCAAGGGCATGAACATGTACACCGAAGCGCCGTGGCTCTACCGCCGTCAGAACGCAGACGGCACCTATTACGGCGATTATTATCTCATCTATGCCTACCGCTGGCGCGAGCAGATGGCATATTCCACCTGCACCGATCTGCTGAAAGGCGACTGGAAATTCGGCGGCGTGATCTTTGAATGCAACGCAACCTCGAATACCAATCACAGCGGCTTCTTCGATTTCAAGGGCAAGACCTACATGATCTACCATAACGGCGCGCTGCCCGGGGGCAACGGCTACCGCAGAAGCCCGAACATCTGCGAGGTACACTTCGACAGCAGCGGCAAGATCATGAAGATGGAAGAAACCACGGCAGGCATCGGCGGCAAGGTCTCGACAATCACCAGCCAGAACGGCGCCAAGCTCGGACATGCAGCGTTCACCAACTCGATCAATGACAATGCGTATCCGTATACGAATGTCGCGCTCGGCTTCGGCATGCAGAATCTCACCGCGCACGATACCGAATGGGTCATCGTTCCGGGGCTTTCCGACGTAGAGAACCAGACCTATGTCTCGATCGAATCCGAGAACAAGACCGGTCTGTTCGTGACGGTCAACGCAAACGGCAGCGGCGCAGTGCTTTCGCAGCAGATTTCGCTGCAGCAGAACGATCTGAAGCGCGCGACCTTCCGCACGATCACAGGTCTCTCCGACCGCAGCAAAGTGAGCTTTGAGAGCGTGTCGCATCCCGGCAGATATCTCACCGCCGGAGCAAACGGCGCCCTGACGCTCACCGACGGCAGCAACGCGGCTGCATGCACCTTTACGGTCAGCTGAGAGCAGTATCTTCTATATCAAAAAAAGCGCAGACGGTCAGATGATCGTCTGCGCTTTTTGGCGGGCAGTGCCCGCCTCCATATGTCTACAGCTGCCCAAGAACCATGCAAAAACAGAGCGGATACTCTTTTCAGCTTCAATTCCCGATGATACCGGGTATTGCATACCCTCAGCCCATCGCGCTCAAATGGAGTATGGTTCTATGACAGCTGTAGACAATCGGCACCGCACACTGCGCGGCGGGCAGTGCCCGCCTCCATATGTCTGCAGCTGCCCAAGAACCATGCAAAAACAGAGCGGATACTCTTTTCAGCTTCAATTCCCGATGATACCGGGTATTGCATACCCTCAGCCCGTCGCGCTCAAATGGAGTATGGTTCTATGACAGCTGTAGACAATCGGCACCGCGCACTGCGCGGCGGGCAGTGCCCGCCTCCAATTTGCGAAAGGTCTTTTTGTGCCTGCTTTCTTCATCATGCGTTTATGAATCAATCCTACCGGTCCATATCTTCAAAGGCTTCAAGACCGCGCCGGACCTGCACCTTTGTGTCGCCGTGCCGCACAAAGAGCATCGTCACAAATGCAAGCAGGACAAAAGCCGCACAGTAGGGGAACAGCGTCATATAGCTGACATGTTCCAGCAGCGCACCCGCACAGATCGGCGTTGCGACCTGCGCAATCATGCTGAATGTGTAATAATATCCGGTGAAGCGACCGGTTTCGGAGCCCCTGCACATCTCAAGCACCATCGGCAGCGAGTTGACATTGATAAACGCCCAGCCCACGCCGACCAGAAAGAACAGGATATAGAGAAAGCTGCGGAATTCATCGGAAATGCAGGTATATCCAAAGACGCTGAAAAAGCTCCCCGAGAGCAGCAAAATGCCGAGCAGAATCGTCTTTCTGCGCCCCAGCCTGCCCGCCAGCATGCCCGAGGGGATAAAGAACACAATCGCGCCCGCGGTTGCGATTGTCAGACAGAGCGAAGCATCGCCGAGCCCGAGATTCCAGACCGCATCCGCGTAGGTGGTAAACCATGTCTCCATCGCATTGTAGCCCATGTACCAGAGTGCAACGGAAAAGAGCAGCAGAATCAGGCTTTTCTTCACCTCTTTCGGCAGCCGCTCCGTGTGATCTTCGGTTTCCACCGCAAGATTCTCCTCCGGATGCGCCTTTTCATAGGCAAGCATCTTTTCATGCAGCTGCACCTCATTGACAAAGAACATCAGCACAATCAGCGAAAGAATCATGATGCCCGCCACAACCAGAAACAGCGGCAGATAGTCAACATGCTCCGCATTCTGCGTTTTGCCGGAGGGATACATGATTTTTGCGATCACCAGATAGATGATGCCGCCGAGCGCCCCCATGAGATTGATGATCGCGTTTGCCCTGCTGCGCAGCGGCTTCGGCGTGACGTCCGGCATCAGCGCGACCGCAGGGCTGCGATACGTCCCCATTGCAACGAGAATGCACCCCAGCACGCAGACAAACACAACCGTTGTTGCCGTCTTCGGTTCGCGGAAATAGGCGTTATCCAGAAACGGGATCAGCAGCATCAGAAAAACCGCCGCGATACTTCCGCCGAGAATAAACGGTCTGCGCTTTCCCATTTTCGCGCGGCAGCGGTCCGAGAGTCCGCCGAACAGCGGCAGCAGAAACAGTGCAAGAATATTATCCGCCGCCATAATCGCGCCGGAAAAGCTTTTGTCCATGTGAAAGGTCTTTGTCAGCATCAGCGGAATGACATTGTTGTACATCTGCCAGAATGCCAGAATCGAAAGAAATGCAAATCCCACGCGGATGGTCTGCCATGTGTTCAGTTTGAGCTTTGAATCCATTTTCCGTCCCCTTGTCATTTGTTAGAAGGATATATTTATATAGTATAGCACATTCAGGATGTATTGTCAACACAAACGCCGTTCCGGTGTTCCTCCGCCTGACAGAGAAACTCACATTTCCGCCCGTCATGCAGATACCGGCGATATGAACAACATAAAGAAAGCTGAGCCGGAAAATCACCGGCTCAGCTTTTTCATAGCGGCTGCCCGAACATCAGGCTTGTGTGAGCAAAAAAAGCCCCCGGCGAGATTTGAACTCGCATCAACAGGATTTGAAGTCCTGCTCTCTGGCAATTGAGTTACGGAGGCATAGAAACGCATGCCGGAAACCGAACTGATATGATCCTGCGCGTCCGCAATCATGCAGCTTGTTTCACGGGTTCCGATTGTTGTACCCATTATAGCACAGCGCCCGGGAAATGTCAAGTAAACGGTGATATATGTTAGAGAATGCTCTGCGGTAAAAACGGGAACCGGCTGTGTGTCGGTTCCCGTACTTCATCGTATTACTTTTGTATCAGCATTCGTTTGAGCAGTGTCAGATCAATGGCATTCAGCTTGCCGTCACTGTTCATGTCACCGGCGCTCCAATTTGTCATTCTGGCTGAATCACCGGTTGTCAGCCACTCCACCAGAAGTTCTGCATCCGTTGCGCTGATCTTTCCGTCTGCATTGATATCGCCTTGTACTGTCTCATCAAGCGAAACAAAAGTATACCCGTTTTCAGCGGCATAAAACTGTGCTTCCGTATCAGAATACCCTTTGATGACGCAGTCTTCATCAGCAATCAGAATCTGCTCTGCGGTCAGCGGATCAATCAGCACACCTTTCTGGATATACGGATTATGTAGCACGCCCACGATTTCAGTGCTTTTCGGAATCGTCAGTTCTCTCAGGGCTGTACCGGAAAAAGCATCCTGCCCTAAATATTTCAGATTATCCGGCAGCGTCACTTCTTCCAGTTTGGACAGATCTTTAAATGCCCAGCAAGCAATTTCCTCTGCACTGGTGATTACAGCCGACTTTACTTCAGGACATCGCGAACATACACGTAACTCAATCTTCTTTACATGCAGACTGACGGATTCCAGTTTCGGACAGGACATAAAGAGTCCATCCGAGAGTTCCAGTTCCGGCGCATAGATTTCCGCTTTCTTTAGATACGGCATATTGACAAAAGTCTGAACATTGGTATAACATTCCGGAATCACCAGTTTCGTAATTCCGGTATCTGCAAGTCTTGCGGATATACTGGTCACAGTATATCCGTCCAGTTTATCCGGCAATATCACCGGTTCAGTAATCGGCTCCACATCGCTTTCATTCGGCAGCGTACATCCGATGATCTGCGCCGTTCCGGCGGCATCATCCGTTACGATGTATTCCCAGAACCCGGAAGTATGCACCTCCAAGTTGTGATTCTCAATCCATCGCTCAGCTTGGATGTCACCGGCATAGAGAATACCTCCGTCTGTTTGTTCTACCCAGTTTCCGAAACAAAAATCTGCAACACGATCCGCTTCTTCCGGATCCGGCATCTTATCAAATCTGATTTGATAAAATGGACCGCCTGCACCTGCCTGTGCGACCACACGCTCACGCCCGTTATCATCTAGCCAATATTCATCAATCTCGGATGGCTGACCAAATTCATATGCGGCGTATAAATCATAGTACGCAATATCAGGATAAAAAGGAATGGGGATATATCCGGTCATATCAGCAAGCAGTTTCTGATTATCCAGTGAAATGCGTTCCGGCGCAACACCAGTTTTGATCGTCTGCCGCGCATACGGACACAGAAGCAGCTGCGGCGCGCTGCGCTCTGTAAGAAAGATCGTTCGGCAAAGTGCAAGCTGATCGGGTGTCAGTGCGTTCTTGTCTGTCACATAAAGACTGTATTTAAGGAATCGTTCAAACAGTTCATCATCTGTTGACAGCGCGGTCTGTTTCTTTGGCAGCTGATTTTCCAAATAAAGGGAGCGCTGATATTGCATAGCCTCGTCATTCTCAGCATACGCAAATACTGCTTGCTGAGACATAAAAATGATTGATGCCAGAAGCGGGCTGATTATTGCTAACATTCTTTTTTTCATGTCCATCACCTTCAAAGTATAAAGTATACATGAATGTATTTCATGGGAACGGTTGAAAAAACATCTGTCATACTAATTATACATTAGTATAACGGCTGTTGTCAACCCAATCCGCAATTGGCATCATGTACAAAAAGCGGACTCGAATTTCTCCGTTTTCAACAAACGCCATTTTCGCAAGAAATTTCAAATCAGCTCAAAAATTCGTCTCGTTGATCGCTCAAAAAGCGCGCAGCTTGGTGTCCAAATTTCTCCGCAGTGTCCAAATAGTGTCCAAAGCCCATTTGGCAATAAAATACGCTGTTCTCCGAATATCAGAAAACAGCGTATTTACGAAATATTCATGAGTGAGAAATGAGGGGTTCGAACTTTTCTTTTCTTTTTCAAAGTGTCGTATTTGCGTGCTTTTCCGCCGCAAAAATCGCGTCGAGTGCACGTCGGGTGCACGGAGCACAATCTCTGACTGCCAGAACCCCGAATTTAAGCGATTTAAGTGGCAGAAATGAGGGTTTTACGCCCTCAGTATATCGTTGAAGAAATCGTCGATCTGTTTGTCAACACGTTTGCGTTCATCGGTGAAAGTGTGCTGATAAACATTCTTGAGTGTCGCATTGGTAGACCATCCGCCGCGTTCCATTGCATACTTGTCCGGGACACCGAGCATGAGCATAATCGAAGCGTTCAAGTGCCGCAGATCATGGAACGTCATCTCGTAACCGTTGGCTGCCGTCAGCTTCTTGAAATGTTTCCGAATCACCTGATAGCTCTGCGGAACAATGAAGTCATCCTCATGTTTATGCGGAATCGCCTGGATCAACTGAAGAAGATACT
>JAFWUX010000188.1 GCA_017523995.1 Oscillospiraceae bacterium
AATGCGCTCGATCTCTGCGATGAATTCCTCGCGCAGCGTGCAGCAGATGCAGCCGTTTTGCAGCTCGACCATCTCCACCTGTGCAACCTTGTTTCCGGTTTTGCCGAGCAGTCCCGCATCAATATTGATGCTGCCCATATCGTTCACGATCAGCGCAATTTTCCGCTGTTCCTGCGAAAGCAGATGCTGCATCAGCGTGGTTTTGCCCGAACCGAGATAACCGGTAATCAGAATCACGGGCTTTTTGCCCTCTCTCCAATCCATGCTCACTGCAATGCTCCTTTCAGCGTATCGTAGTTTGCCTGCATCAGAGAAAGATAGGTCGCACCGCTGCTGATCTGATCTTTTGTCACGGATTGCAGCGAGTTCATTTCTGCAATCTTCTGATTTTTTGCTTTGGTGTTGTCAATGATTGTCTGCGCGATCTTGTGATCGGAATTTTCAATCGTAAAGATCGTGCCGCAGCCGAGTTCATCCATTTTCTCCGCGAGAAATACGATGGTATCGAAACTTGCCTCGGTCTCTGCAGAGCAGCCGTCGAATGCAGCGAAGTAATCCAGACCGTAGTCATCGACAAAATAGCGGAACGGGAAGCGGTCACCGAACACGAGCGTTTTCTGCGATGCGCCGTCAATCAGCGTTTGGAAGTCGACGTCGAGCTTGTCAAGCTGTGCGGTGTAGGCGTCGAGATTTGCCTTGTAATCGTCCTTGTTCGCGCTGTCCAGAATACTCAGTCTGTCTGCGATCTCCGTGCAGAATGTCTTTGTGTTCTTCAGCGAGAGCCAGACGTGCTCATCATATTCGACTTCGCCTTCTTCGTGTTCATGCCCGTGGTCGTGATCTTCGTCCTCATCCTCATCGCTGTGACCGTGGCCGATGACTTCGTCACAAACCTCATCCGGCGTGAGTGCCGCGTCAAAGAATGTCGGCCAGTTGCCTTCCGGATCGACGATCGCGTCAAAGCTTTCATTGCTCATTCTGATATGGAAATGCTCTGCCTTTTCCGGTTCGATCATGTGATCGTTGAACTCGATATAGAGCGGCGCACTGGCTTCCTTGTCCTCGGCTTCAAAGCGGTACATTGCCGCCTTTGTACCGGTAGACCAGTTCTGGATATAGTAGCCGACATACTTGTAATCCGATTCCGTGACCTTGCCGTCCTTGTCGGTGAATTTGATGCGGTTGCCGTCAATGGTGATGGCGGTCAGGTCGGTCTTGTAGCCCTTTTTGTAGTAGTCCTTGTATTCTGCCGCAGTCATGCTGCCGTCCTCAGACTTATGCTCCCATGCTTCATCCAGAGAGCCGTCCAGCACCAGCGGATAGGCAGACTGCCAGTCGCCCTCCCAGTCGGAAAGCGGTCTGTCCTGCACTTCGTCATCCTCAAAGGTCGAGACCTCTTTGCTGTGGTCATGTTCATCATGTTCATCGTGCTCGTGGTCATGGTCATGTTCCATGCCCTCTTTGACTTCTTCTTCCTTTGCAGCATCGCCCATGACTTCCATCAGATTGATGACCTGCATATCCTTGTTTGTTGCCTCAGCAAGTGCGTCTTCGACCCACTCATCCGATTCGCCTCCGACATACACAAAGAGGTCACAATCCGCAATCTTTGCCATGTCCATTGCAGTCGGCTGATAGCTATGCAGATCGACGCCGGAATCAAGCAGATAAGTAATCTCCGCGTGGGATGCGTGATCGCCGAGAATCTGCTTCACCCAGTCATACTCCGGAAAGATCGTGCAGACAACGCTGAGTTGTTCGCCTGTGACAGTATCGTTTTTGGATTCTGCCGTGCTGCTTTCTGCGGTATCCTGCTGTGAACTGCTCTCGCTGCAGGCGGTCATCGCAGAGGCAGCGATCACTGCGCAGAGCATATAAGCGGTTATTTTCAAGTTTTTCATATTATTACCTCCATAATCAATGATTCAGAATGTTTGCATACCGGATACACCGTGCTATGGGACACGGCACACCCGATACGCAGAAAAAGAAATGTGGAGGAAATCTTAATTCAACATCTCAACTTTCAGAGATACCAGTGTTTCGCAGGACGCTTCACGGGTTTCGGCGCCTGTCAGGAATGCCGCCAACGCTGCATAGCAGAGCAGCAAAAGTGCCGAGGAACCCGAAACAGCAGCACTGCGAAGGCGCTGGTCACATTGCGTGAGAACAGCACAAACCGAGCAGTTTTCGCCTGTGCAGTGATGATGACTGTGAAATGCAAGGCAGGAAGCCGAGCCTAACACCGAGAGGCAGAGCACAATCACTGCCATAATCATTACGATTCTATTTGCCTTTTTCATACACCCTGCCTCCTTTCTTTATTTGCAGTCCTTACAGATTCCGGTGATTATGATCTCATGATCCGCCGCAAAGGATTCCTCTGTCAGCAGCTCGCCGAGCAGTTTATGGCTGCAATCGTTTTGCAGCTCAATGATTCTGCCGCAGCTTTTACAGTGCATCCGCACTTTGCAATGACAAGCCTCACCGTCAGAGAGCTGATACATATACTGACAGCTCTGCATATCAATGTGTTTTGTCAGTATGCCCTCCGCAGCAAGCCGTTTGACAAGCCGGTAAATCGTGCTCTCACCCGGCACATAATCCGCCTGCTCACAAAGCATCTTTTCATAGATCTGCGGGACGGTCATGGCTGTATGACAGTGACTGCGAAAAAAAGACAGCAACGCATCCCGCTGCACCGTTTTGTAGGTCGCCATGTGACCGCCTCCTTAATATGAAAATGCGAATCATTTTCAGTTTCATTGCAATTTTACGCATTTTCACGTGTTTTGTCAATACAATCGTGCAATCTTCTGCATTTTGCCTGATTATCAGGCGGAAGTCAGCTCAATTTTAGTTGTTTAACAACAATCCAAAACTGAGAAGCTATTTTCAAAATTGAGAATCAATAGAATGTTGCGACGGCTTCCTCCGGCGGATCTGCCGGTGTTGCTGCAAGGATCTCCAGCTCCGGAACGACCTGCTGCCGGAATAGATGCCTTTTCACAAGCATCCTTGCCGTAATCACTGCCCATTGCTGCGGCTGCGGGAAAACTGTTTTTGTATGCGCAGCCATACAGCAGAACTGAATATCAGCGGCACAGCAGGTCATGACTTCCCGTCCGACCGCAACAGTATGCTTCGGCAGCCGTTCATCCTGAACGACCAGTACCCGAATTGTCACGACCTTTCCGTTATATTTTTCCGGATCATCCGAGGCATCCCGAAACCATAGTGCAAAGTCCCGGTCATGCACAACAAACCTGTCTGATTCGATATCGTAGGGTAGCGGATCTTCCAAATTATCCAGCGCAACATTTCCGTCTGTATACTCATAATAAATCAAAGTACGGCGATTCAGTGCGCGGACAAGTCTGTGAAACTCCAATGCGTCGTACTCCTGCTGAAAACGATTGAAGTAAAGCAGATCGCAGGCCCTCATTTTCTCCGCGAGCAACGCCCGCATATTGGTGTTGTACAGCAGAAAGGTCGCCGAATCTATCACAGTCACCGTCTGAAAAAGATACCAGTTTTCCGGTGTATCGGAAAAGAGCTTCTCAAGATTCCACATTCCGTTATATTCGATCAGAATGCGGTCAGGCTTGACAGCATCAACCAATGCCCGCAGCTTTTCCTTCTGAAGATCAGACTGGTTTTCAATGAGATGCAGCGTCACCTCGTCATGTCCTGTCAGGTCATATTCCGTAAAGCCCTCCTCAAAGACAAGAAGCAGTATGCGATCATGCTCATTGAATTGCGGATCTCCGATCGTTTCCTGAATGAAAGCGGTCTTTCCTGCCTCCAGAAAACCGAGAAACAGATAGACCGGAATGATATTCTCCTGATTGATATCCATAGCAGATTCCTCCCTTGCTTTGATCTGTCCTGTATGATAGCACAAATCGCTGCCGTTTGCAATGCTTTCTCAGAAACTGAAAATCATTATCATTTTCGAGAGAAGTCTTGACAGAATATGAGAGTGCGTGTATAATACAAACCAGAAATGAAAATGATACACATTTTCTATTTCAGAGTGAAATCACGATAACACGTTGATTTCAAGTTCTTTCATTATCCATTTTCGGAGGTACTCACATGGCAAAAACAAGAATCACTATCATTTCCGGCTTTCTTGGTGCCGGAAAAACAACGCTGATCCGGAAACTACTGACTGAATCAAACTGCGGAAAAACCGTTCTGATCGAAAATGAATTTGGGCAGATCGGCATTGACAGCGGCTTTTTGCATGATACGAAAATTGAAATCAAAGAAATCAACTCCGGCTGTACATCTGCCCTGTTTTGAGGCGGGTGTTTCTGATCTTTCTTTGCCCAGGAACGAATCACCGCAAGGAAGTTCTTGTAGTGCTTGCCGGTCGATGCCACATACTCCGATACTACTTCAATACGCTGCTGCCAGTCGTTCGGAAATTCTGTCCGGAGGGTGTCCATCTCTTCATCAGTCAGGTAAACATTCTGATATTGTCCGTATTTGTGACGGACAGACGGCGGAACACTATCCTCTTCTATACTAACCTTACCTATACTATACTTACCTATACTAGGTTGACAGTTGGTTGACGTTTGGTTGTCACTTGGTTGCCAAGTGGTTGTCAGTTGGTTGTCATTTGGTTGACAGCCGGTCGGCAGTCTGTCCGCAGCACACAGATAGGGGATCATCTCACCGTTTTTGTACTGTGCCAGCAGTTCCTCATACATACTCGGCTGGCGTCGATCGCTGCGGATCATGTTATTTGCTTTCCAGTCCCAGATGTAGGTGACCAGATCGGAGTTGAGAATCACGATGAAGCCTTTTGCAGCCAGCATTTTCAGATCATCCTCACTCGCGCCGGTCATCCGCATGACTGTGAACGCTTCGACAATGCCGGAATCGTCAGCGTGCATTCCGAGATCATAGTAGAGCAGCCGGGCGGTCTGTCCCATTTGCAGGAAGCGGGCAGAACTGACGATTGCACCTGAAAACATCCGTCTGTTTGCCATATCCCACCTCACAGTCTGATCGGAATCGGCTGGATGCCTCCCTGTTTCGGGGACTCATCCTCCGGTTCAGGAATGGACGACTGGTTGAAGAAGTCCGCCATGCTCTGCACATTGATCAGGATTTTGCCGCGCCCGACGCGAACCGCACGGACGGCACCGGTCAGTGCAAGCTGGCGGCAGTAATGCCGGCTGATTCCGAAGATCTCGGCGCATTCGATAATCCCTTTCATAACAGGGATGTTCGTGTTCTGCATCATGTTCATGTGTACCTCTCTTTCTCTCTCGATGGTTTGAACCTTCTGCTTCTTTCGGAAGATTATTATCTGATCTGACGCATGGCTGCAAGTTCATTGATGACTCGAATGATCATCTCACGATCACGCTCCGGGAGCTCCGTGCAGAGCTTTCTGGTCATGGTCGGTTCCGAGATGCCCATTCACCGGAAAAGATGAATCCCTCGAATATATTTCAACATAAACTGTACTGCTCGACCGCTTGCATTTACGGCTCAATCGTGGTATAATACCAGTACGCGTTTTTCGCGCTTTAACATTCTTTTCAATTTCTCCTGATTTCACCTGATTAGTCTCCAAGTAGTGTCCAAATAGTGTCCAAGATTTCTGAAATTTGTTCCGCTTATTTCGATGAAAGAATATTGCAGGGATTATATTGCGAATGGCAGATGTGATAATATTGCCTATGTGAAAATGAGGACTTCATCACAGGATCGCAGCCATATAATATGGCAGATACACAACCTCGCCCTCGACGCGCAGATCACCCTCATGCAGCACATACTGTCTGCCGACTTTATTGGTGAACTTCTCCTTGAACTTGAGCAGAGATTTTGTCGTATACTGTTTGCCGGATTTCGCTTCGATCGGAACGATCTTTCGGTCAATGCGAATCAGAAAATCAATCTCCATCGTCATTTTCCCCTGCTTGTCATACTCGACATAGAAAATGACCTTGTGACCGTTTGTACGGAGACATTGCGCAATGACATTCTCTACGAACATTCCCTCATTGATATGCAGGCGGTCGGTCAGGAT
>JAFWUX010000189.1 GCA_017523995.1 Oscillospiraceae bacterium
CACCCCGCACTGTATTTCCAAATAAACGAAGAACATAGGGCAGATTTTCCGCAGTTCCGTCACCGCCGCCGGCGATACCCATATCACCGGAAATATGTGCGCAAAGGATCTGCGCAAAATTGATCTGTTCGACCAGCTGCTTTTTTCCGCCCGGCTGATAGACCCCTGCTTCGCCGCCGGCACCGATCCCGATGACAGCCAGGCCCTGCAGCTGCCGTTCATCCGCTGCACGGATCACCAGATAGGTCCTGCCGTTTTCCTCAACGGTCTCATAACTGACCTTCGGGGCGGTTTTGTCAATATGGATCTTCGTTGTCATGACCTGCGGATGTTCCTTGGAGCCGGGATAGTCGATCCATCTTCTGATCGTATAGTTGTAATCGGCTTCCTCCAGTTCATTAAAATCAACATGCAGGTCCAGCGCACCCTGGCCGCGGAACAGTTCTTTTCCGTCCGCATCGGTCAGCTCCGTTTCATAATTTGCCTGCATTCTTCTGATGCCGTCATCATCAAATATGGTAACACTGTCAGCAATGCTGTCCTGATTCGGTGAGATCCAGCATTCATTCGGATAGTCGGTCAGCTGCCTTTTTTCACTTGCTGTTGCATAATCATCTGCGTAAATAAATTCCTTCATCATCTCGGAATCATCAATCTCACTGAGCGGAACACGCTCAAGAATCTGCTTATAGAGCTGTCCCCTTCTGATCAGAGAGACAGGCCGGGCGTTTCTGCTGGAGCCGAACTGGATCAGGCAGTAATTCTGATCCGGATCAACGATCGGGACCTGTGCCCAGTCGCCGTGAAAGCCGAGCAGCGGGATCGAAATATCCGCGCTGTTCTCCGCACCGGAGAGCATCACATAACCCTCCGTGAAGAAACCGTACCTGAACTTTTTTTCGAGCCGGCGGCACTGTTCCGCATCCAGACTGACACGGACAGTCACCTTCCTGGATTCCCCTGCCGCGACCGTGACCGGTCCGCGGAGATCCGCCGTGCAGTTCAGCTCCTGCTGACCGGAGAGCAGGTCGCATTTCTGCGCACTGTCATAGTATGTGTCGTCCGTTGTCAGAAGGACATCCGCCTGCGGGAAGGTCACATCCTCGCTGCTGTGATTCGTGAGCGTGATATCAAAGCTGAAGCTGTCGCCGATCTTGTCAAACAGATTGATCTTTGCGTCGCCGCTTTCACCGTTCATCAGCACCTTTGCAGAGATCGCCCGGTCAAGCGCAACCAGTCCGGCGCCCTGCCGTCTCGGCGTGACAAAGACACCGTTCTCCGTATAGGGAACTGCCGTATTCATCAGCAGTCTGCGGACATAGGCTGCATATTCCGAACCGGAAAGATCAATGTTCTGCTTTTCAAGATATTCCCGCAGCACCGCCGTACACCCGGCAACATACGGCGACGCCATGGATGTACCGGAAAGGATCAGCGATCCGCCGTTATAGAAAGCAGAGCGCACATGTCCGCCGATGCCCATGATATCAGGGCGCAGATCCAGAGAATATTTCACGCCCCATGAGGTATAGGAGCTGACGCTTTCAGGCAGCTCGCGCATGATCTTTTCCCCGGTGACCGTCAGGACCTTCTTTTCCGTTTTGCGCATTGCCTGACCGTCCTGATAGGAGATCCCGCCGATCACAAAACCGGAATCGGTATTGATGTATTCCATTCCGTCCGGCCGTTCCTTGTCAATCAGGATCAGACCGCAGGCGCCCTTTCCTTCTGCGCGCTCCGCAATCTCTGAGACAGACCTGTCGGAACGCTGCACCAGCGCGATCGTGCCGGCAAGATCCTGAACACCTGCAAAATCCCTTGCCGATCCTTCTCCGCAGTATTCAAATCCGTATTCACCCGGTTTCAGGCAGTCGGAAAGATAGCTGAGCACACCAAACGCATTCATCATCGGCATGAGCACGATCTGTCTGCCCTCAAACAGAAACATCCCGCTCTCCGTCAGACCGGTATTGTCAGCGGAAGCAACCAGCATGATCGGCGAACCGAGCTCTGCCTTATCACAGATCATTCCGGTATCGGGATTTTCCGGAATTGCCTTTAAGCCGTATGAGTATGTGCCGTTGTCTGCATTTCCGGCAGAATTGCAGATGACCAGACCGGCACGGTCCGCGGCACTGATCGCCTCCGATATGGGGTTCGCTCCGAAATACTCCGTTCTGTCGGCGCCCCAGCTCATGTTGACCACATCGGCATGGAGCCTGACCGCATCTTCCAGCGCGGCAATTCCAGCATCCAGGTTAATGGAATTCCCGCCGCCGCTGACACAGAAAAACATCAGCTGTGCGTCCTTTGCAATGCCGGAGAGCTCGTTGCCGTCAGAATCCGTGAAGGCATTTCCGGCAGCAATGCCGCTGACATGCGTACCGTGATAGCATTTCATATCCGAAATATGATCATAGGGCGCATCCGGGTCGGCATAGTTCATGACAAAAGGCAGCTTGCTGCTGAGATAAGCACGCTCCGGATCGGCATTGACATGCAGTGTTCCGCTGTTGATGACCGCTGCAATGTCATCTTTGCTGACGGCTGTGTCGATATCATCCGCAAGCGCTGCAAACATCGGATGAGACGTATCCAGCTCCGAGTCAATGACCGCGATCACCTGCCCCTCGCCGGAACAGCCGGTGCGGTCAAAATAGGCAGGAAAGCCGCTGCGAGCGGCAGCACGGTCCATCTGCGGTACGTGGATGTTCTCAGAAACCGTCACGCTCAGGACATCCGGAAGCGCCTCAACGCGTCCGATCAGGTTTTCGGGCAGCTTGCAGCTGAAGCCGTTAAAGAGCGTATTGTAGCTGAATGCGACCTGCAGCGCCGGATAAAACTGCCGGATGCTGTCCTGCACGGACTGCTGCAAAGCGGTGCACTGTTCCGCGCGCTGTGTAGCCTGACCGGTATCGAGATAATCGGTCCCCATTTCCGCCGCGTCGGGCTGCGCCATCACGGCGTCTCCCGCAACCTTGATAATGACGGAAACGGTTTCTGTACTGTCGTTCTGCAGAGCGATCTGTGCTGCGGACGCGTTCTGCGTGCCCTCTGCAGCAATGATCTGCGAAATGCCTGACCCGCTGATCATCGACCATGACAAAACTGCGGATGCAGTAAGACAGAATGTTTTTCTGAGAATGCGGTGTTTCATTTTTATCAATCCCTCCTCAATCACGCTGAATCTTTTTCCCCCTAAACACATCAATACGATATTATTATATTACCACACTTCTTTTGAAAACGCAAGCAGTTTCATTAAAATTGCGCAAACCTTAAGAATTGCTGCCGGTGCGTTTTTTCGGATCAATCTCCGTACTGCATGATTATCAATTATCTTGACAATTATTGTGTGCTGTGTTATAATAGCAGTTTATTATCTGCCGGTCATTGCAGAAATCTGTATGATCCATTTTGTAAAATTACTTTATTCGGAATCAAAAAGGAGAAAGAATATGCATCTGGTTATGAGACAGCAGGCGAAGGAGCTTTTTGAAGCGACCTTTGTCATCGGCGCAAATAATATGCAGATCGGTGATATGCGGATCACCAGCCAGATCTCCCGTGTCGGCGGAGACTGGACGATCAATTATTCGGGTACGCAGATCGCGTTAAAGCGCGGCAAGAACTTTGCACCGAAGGAAGACAAGCCGTTCAGACCCTATGACATCTATGTGAACAACGAGGGTGTCGGCAGTGTATACCAGAAAATCATCAAAGAAGGCGGTCCGTTTTCCGATGAATACCCTGTGTTCGTTCTTTGGCTCAACGGGGTTTGCTATACGCTGTATCCGGTCTGCTTTGGTGAGGAAGGCGCAAAAAGCCCTGTATACTGCAACGGCGTCCAGGTCGCGGAAGTTCACAAAGCCGCTGCCATTTACGATGACCTGCATGAATACAATATCTACATGTACGACCGGCAATACGGTCTTGCCTGTATTTTGTTATGCGCGCATTCCTACGATATCGGCTTCTATAAGAACGGCGAAAAAATCACAAAAGGCTATTATAAAAAGCTCTACACGACAACAGACAAAGAACTTCTCGAAAAATACAATCCTGCCTTTATGGCCGGCTTATACGGACAGCCGTGATCATCCGCATACAGCAGAGCACCGTTCCGCATGGGACGGTGCTCGTTTATTGTCACGCCGGAAAACAGATACAGGTGCTTCTTTCCTGCCCCTGTGATTTGAATGGAAGGATGATCATTCCGGCAGACTGCGGGAACAGCGCCGTATGAACCTGAGTGACATGATATTCAGATTCCCGGCACTGACCTGGCATTTTGCTGTTGATATTCATCTGTTATCGGAAAAGCGCGCGATTCGCAACTTATCTGTTTCAATTATCATCGCTTTATACGCAGCAGCCGCCGCATGACCGGAATCAGGCGGCGGTTTTTTTGCTGTTTATGAGGCATGACTGTTCCTGCAGGTGCTTCATGATGTCTCAGCTTCCGTGAGATACCTGTCAGCGTCGGTCCGAATATCCTCATGCAGTGTCAGCAGCGCCGGACGCGGTTGTGCCTGCGACTGTTTGCCGAGCAGCTGCTCCCATGTGAGCTTTTTGCCCGCAACTGAATTGTTGACGTAATAGATCAGAATATTCTGCACATCATCAACGGACAGTTCGCCGTTCTCATTGATATCCGCTGCTTTGATCTGCGTGTCAGTCAGACCTGTCTCCTTGCCTGAAATACGCATCGTGTATGCCTTCAGTGCAAGCTGAACGTCCTCAATGCTGACTTTGCCGTCATCGTCCACATCTCCGGTCAGATATTCCGGTTCGTCTATAATCGTTTCTCCTGTCCTGGCAATCAGCATCTCGTAGTCTCCGTTTGCATCCGCATCCGCATAAACAGTGATCGTATCCTCATCTTCTTCATTCACAAACACCTTCTGAAATCCGGATGGCAAGCACAGTTCTGCGCGATGCGCGTCATTTTCACAGGTGATGCTGACATGGTTCAGATTGCTGCCGGACAGGTACCAGCCTTTCTCTGCAGGCGTCAGGATCAATTCCGATACACGCGGCGCGTTCACAGTGATCTTATACCAGTCTGTCGGGGAATACCCGTCATCCGATACAACACGCAGCGTGATCTGCCCTTCGCCGCCTTTCAGCATGATTCTGCCGTCCGGACGCATCTCAACGGTTTTGACTGCATCGCCCTCACCTATCAGCAGCGTATGATCATAACGCATCCGCAGCACTGCTTCTTCGGGTTTGTTATACTCCAGCTGATGGCCTGCATCTGAAGTGTTCATCAGATAACTGTGGAACGATTCGTCCTTTTCGCCCTCACCGTTCAGAGCACCGATCTCAATGAGAATCGTATTATCTCCGTCATGGAAACCTTCGCTCGACTCAGCCTTCGTTTCAAATGATAATACAGGTTCCTTGGAAATAGTTTCCAGATTACAGTACTCCGCTTCATAATCGGATTTTTCGATAAACTTACTATCGCCGAGCAATCCGTAATGGTTCAGTAAATCCACATCGCTGCTGACAAATGCAATAAAGGCATGATCATCCGACGTAACGGCAGATCTGCCGAGTTCTACCGGGTTTGATAATTCTTCTGTCCCGGGAATGCACCACGCACCCATATCGGCGAGACTAATAAACAGATCATCTTTCTTGGAATCAGCATCATAGATCGACTGTGGGTCATAAATCTTGACACGCATCGTATAGTTATGCTCAGAGATCTGTTCCTGATTCTCCTTCTTTATGTTCAGCTTCATCCTGTATGTTCTTTCCTCATAGCCGTATGCAAGTACTGTATGTCCATAATGCTGGTTGTTATAATAACAGATCAGAACCGGCTTTCCGCTTTTCACCTCATTCAGAATTTCGTTTAACTTACTCTTTTCTGTTTGGGCAGTAAAGGTGTTTTTTCTGTCAATAATCGCGTTGGTATACTGCAGGAAGTAGTAGTAGTTGATTGCAGACTCTACAGCAGCATCCATCTTCACATCAGTCAGATAGACCGCATCCTCTGTGAAAATATCCGGTTTGAACACATCCTGTGATTGCAGCAATGCAGTCACCACCATGCCGTAACAGGAACCCTTCCAAGTCTCTGAGAGCTTCGATCCGATGACCTCCTTCTCCAGCGGTGAAAGCTGAGACCAAAGTTGTTCGAGATCCTCCGGCAGCAGTTGATAATTCTTGCTGAAGACACTTCTTGCATTGACAAAGTTCCAGCGATCATAATCCATGCGGAAGGGCGGAAACGTGGTGGTAACAACAGTCGTTGTCATGATCGCAGTGGTGATAACTGTGGCGGCCGTTGTGGATGTGGTCGTGGTTGTTGTAGTCGTTGCGGCAGTCGTTGTCGTAGTCGTAGTCGTAGTCGTTGTCGTGGTCGTTGTAGTAGTAGTTGTTGTTGTTGTCGTGGCAGTTGTGGTCGTTGTTGTCGTAGTCGTTGTCGTTGTTGGCGCAGTCGCAGTTCGCGCCGTCGTTGCCTTTGCCGTTGTGGTCGCATTCGCAGTTGTTGTTGAAACGGGGACAGTCGTTGCCGAAACTGCGGTCGTTGTTGCAGGACGAACAGTCGTCTTTGCAGGTGCAGAGGTCGTAGTTCCTGCGGCCGGGGCTGTCGTCACGACCGGCTCCCAGAAGAAATCGTCCGGCAGTGTTTTACCGCGCAGACTGTCCTCAAACGAAACGCAGGTGCATGTTTTCAAATCAAGCGACTTCACATACACCGAGCCGATAATTCCGGGTGCGTAGGTTTCAGATCTATTGATGAAACGGTCGAGGATATTCTGACGGTAGGATAAACTCCCCAACGATTGATAATCCGGCTGCATCTCAAGAGAAGAATACGGCATCAGAATATTCGTATTGAGAAATGCACCGTTCCATGCGCTGTAGGAAGCACCCTCTGCGCCGACAAGCACGGAATTCGGAATGAGCTCAAATAAAAACTGATCCTCCTGCATCAGATCTGACCAGTGATTCGTCTGATACGGATACAGCGGATTTGAAACTAGATTCAGTACGCCGTCACAAAATGCCTGATAATATATCCCGGTTGTAAACAGCTTCATTCTGTATTTCAACTCGAATGATTCGTCAAGCTGAATGATGACATCTGCACTGCCGGGATAAAAGTCCTGTTCTGACATCAGCGTCGGATTATAGTAATCACCGGATTCCCAGAGCGTTGTATTGTTCACTATGAACAGCGGTGCCTGATCACTCATTTCTCCTGTCAGCCTGACGACCATGGGCTTTCCGTCAGACGCCTGCCGGTTTGAATAGGGATCAATCAGAATGTTCTGATTCCATTCAACTTTGGAAAGATCAATCGTACAAGAGCGGTTCACGACCATCACATTATACAGTTCTGTCTTCTTCAAATCGCCGTTGATATCGTGCGTATAAAAATGAACATCCCTGAACTGCATTCCGTCCGTCTCATACGGTTCAGCAGCGGCAGGATCAAGATTCGGATCGCTCAGCTCCCGGTACAAACTTTCCATTTCCTGCTGCTTTTTCACTGCACTGAGCGGACTGCGGACAAAGCCGCCGGAATGCAGCACCGGAACATAAACTGTTTTATCTGTGTCCGCGCTGCCCGGCTCTGCAAACTGTATCTCCGCAACTTCCAGCGAATCAAACAGGTCATCGCGGTATTCCGAAATCATCCTGTAGGCTGTGTCTTCCATCAGGAAATCCCGATCCTGCAATGCAGACGGCTCATCCTGCCCCAAGTCTAGCCGGATATAATCATCAAACATGGTATCCGGCCGCATTGCTTCCGGGAACAACTGATAACCTGTAAGATGCGCAACAGAATCTGTATTTGCCGGAACAGAACGCCCGATCGACGGCAGCATGATCTCGGCGGATTGTGTCTGCAGCTCCGACGAAACACCCCGCGCAACATAAATTTCACCTTTGACGGTCAATTTCCATTCACCATTCAATGTGCCCGCACAGTAAACATTGCCCTCTACAGTCAGCGGAGATCTGATGTCCAGGTTACTTTCCGGATTTGTCATAATCAGATCGCCGCCGATCACGGAATCTTCCCGGCAGTCAATCCCCAGCCTCCGATTATTGCAGATCAGACTTCTGCCGGAACCGAGTGATAAATATCCGCCATATATCTCTGATTCAAGCTCCGGATTATAGAGCAGCAGATTGGTTTGCCATGTATTATAGTTGTTAATACCGCAGCGCAAAGCACCCGCCATGATATTGTAAGGCTGGTTCTCGCACAACAACGCCCCGGAATCGTTTTCCAGCACGGAATCGACATATAAATAGGGCAGCTCCGGATCAATCCTGACGGCAGCCGTTCCGCCGTCACCGGTCATTTCCACATCATACGGAATCGCCGAAGAAAGCGTGAGCGATCCCGAACCGAGGCTCAGATTACCGAAAACAGAAAGACCGCTCTGCTTTTTCGTCATATTCAGGTGGAGCTTGTTTATGTCTGGATCGCACGGAATCACGGTCGTATCGTTCAAGGTGACGACGTTATCCAATGCAGCATCCTTACTTATGGAGCCGTCCGGAACACGCGGCAGACAGTGCAGTCCAAGATTGCCTCCGTTCAGAAGTTGTCCGTTATCCAGATGAAACGTGTCTGTCACCGTAAACGGTTCAGACAGCAGATGAACCGGTAATTCCTCAATATCCAGAGCAGCCGCCGGCTGCAGACCGTTTGTCAGCACGGTAACCGCAGCATACCATACTGCTGTCAGGAATGCTGCTGTTCGCTTCTGTCTTTTCAAAGTATCTCACCCTTTCATTCCCAGTATGCAAACTGATTATAGTACACATCATCCTCTGTGACACCGGGGAACACATTAGAGCCCCGTTGAAGTTTGCTCCAGTCAATACTGTTTCCGCCGTAATATACTTTGCAATACGGCACTGTAAAAGCATAGGCGCGAATCTCTTTCACACTGTACGGGATAAGAACCTCAATCAGCCACGGACAGTTATCAAATGCATGATCTTCAATCAGCGTGACACCGTCCGGTATCAGGACAGATTCGAGAAGACCGCATCCGCTGAATGTATAAGGTGCAATTTCAGTCATGCCTTTTGAGAGCTTCAGCTCAGAGAGGTCGCAGTTCTGAAAGGCATGTTTCCCGACTTTCGTCACACTGTCCGGCAGGATGACCGATTGAATCCCGCTGCATCCGGAAAACGCTCCGTCCCCGATCTCAGTCAGACCGTTCGGAAATGATACCGCAGTAAGATCGCTGTTTTCAAAAGCACGGTCTGCAATGCTGCGTACCGGTACGCTGTCGATCTCTGCGGGAATGATAAGCTCCTGCAAAGGAGCATTTGTCCCCTCAATGACCGCCGTTCCGTTTGATACAGAAAACCGGAAAATACTTGTTGTGGTTTGATTTTCCGGCTCTGCAGGCTGTGCGGGCGCATCTGTTGAGACAGGAATAGCCGGCGTTCTGTCCGGCTCACCCGGCCTCTGATTGCCTGGGGGGGCTTCTGCAGCCTGCGGATCATTCCGGACTGTATCCGTTGTTTCACCGGAAACTGTCTCAGCCGTTGTCAAGGTCTGCAATACCGTTTCCGTAACAGAATCCTCTGCTTTTTCCGGTCCGGATCCAGCATCGGATACAGCAGCAGTATCCTGTACCGCATCCGTGACAGCCATATCCGTAACAGTGTTTTCTTCCGCTTCTGACAAGATGACAGTTCCGCTGTCACGACCCTGTTCGGTACCGCGGTGCATCACTGCATATACGCCGATCCCGGCAGCAAGGACCCCGGCGGCAATCAGTCCGAGCATTTTCAATACAAACCCCCGCTGCCCGGAAGAACGCTGAACAGGTGCCGCTGCATTACCGGCACGCTGCTGTGCGGCTGCTGCAGACTGCGGTGCCGCATAAACTGTTGCATCGGGCGCAGGCTGCGGTGCCGCATAGACTGTTGCATCCGGATCGGACTGCGGTGCTGCATAAACCGTTGCATCCGGGTCATACGGAACAGCAGGATCGTATTCTGATTCAGGCAAGGTACGCAAAGCCGCGATCAGTTCCTCTGCACTCCGGTAACGCTCATTCACAGAATATGCACATGCACGCAGAATCACATCTCCGAACGCACCCTGCGCATCCAGCGGTTTCGGGAGCGGTGTTCCGGTGATCCGCATAACGAATGCTTCCTCCGGATTTTGGGTATCTTCAAACGGAAACAGACCGCGGTTCATCATCTGATACAGACAGATTCCGAGCGAATAAATATCCGTTTGCTCAGTATAATACTCTCCGGACGAATTTTTCGCAGTATAGACTTCCGGCGACATATAACCGGGTGTACCCGCAAAAGAACGTGTCATATCTGCCTGCTTGGCGATATTAAAATCGCCGAGCTTGAATGTTCCGTCCGCAGACATGAAGAAATTGTCCGGCTTGACATCGCGGTGAATAATACCGGCAGCATGGGCATACCGCAGTGCTTCTCCGATTTCAATCCCGAGGCGGCGAACCGTCTGCGGATTACGTTCCAGTGTTCCGTCTGCAAATAGATCGGCCGCATTCTGCATCAGCTCCATGCGGATCAGAAACACATACCCCGCAAATTTACCGTCAAGCTGAAATTCGCGGAGATCCTCGTCCTCATACCGTACAATATGGGGGCAGTCCCGCAGCCGGAGCATCAGAGCAGATTCGTTTTCCACTGCGGCACGCCGGCGCATCAAAGCTTCCCGCGCCTGTGCTTCTTCCGCGGCAAAACGCTGCGACGGCACGATCGGCTGGATCTTCAGCGCTGAGACATCGGTCCGGGCTGCGCGTTTCGCTTCAACGCGGTAAACCGCGCTGAATGCACCCGCTCCGATTCGTTCCCGGATGTACCAGTTTTCCCAGATCGGCTGTTTAAGCTGCGGAATGATGATTTCAGCTAATTCTGTAATATTCATAAGCAATCCTTTTCCAAAACTGCCGCAATCCAAACAGCAGCTTGATTATTATGCACCTCTGTTCCGGATCTTCAGGCTGAGGATCGCAATCACCGTGCAGCCGAAACAAATCAGCAGCAGACTGCCCCATGCTGTCAGCAAGGTCTGCACGGTCGGATCATAAGCAGAATTGAACGACAGCCGGACGATCTCCGGATATGCAAGGCTCATGCCGAGCGGCAGATCCGGGTCATTCAGGTTGCCGATGCAGCCCAGTGCCGACATGCCCCATTTGCTGCATGTGATATAAGCGATGTATTTTGCCCAGCCGCTCAGCCGGAACAGCACACCGCTCATCACAAGCTGTAGAATCAGCAGAAACGGCATCGCGGTCATTGCGACATTCGGTGTTGATGACACAGATGAAACCATGAGTCCCATGATATCCGATGCCCATACGATCAGAAACAGCGTGATAAAATACTCCGGCAGTGCCGCACCGAGCAATACATGATGTGCAGGGAAATCGACCCACAAAAAGCATATTCCCGTCAGCAGTGCCGCCTGAATAAAGCAGACTGCAAACTCAAATATGATATGTGCGAGTATGTAGGCGCTGATGTGCAGTCTGGCACGGTATTCGCTTGCAATGGTTTCATGCTCCTTGCAGACGGTCTGAATCGAATTGAAAATGCCGATCCATATCCCTGCGGAAATGATCGCGAAAAAGCCGGATTCGGTATCCTCATAGGTGCGGAACATATCGTTTCCGACTACAGCACAGACCAGAAACCCGATGACCGCTGCGATCAGAATAAACTTCCAGTCCCGCTGATTCATAAAAAGCCTGTAATTCTTCGCAAGATAAACCGGGATCTGTTTTCCGGCAGAGCTTCTAGCCACGGCTTCCTCCTCTCGTCTGTGCAAAGCGGTCGATAAATTCATCTGCTCTGCCTCTGCCGCCCTCTGCATTGATCTCCATGACGATATCAGAGAGCTTCTCCACGCCGAAAAATGAAAGTGCATTCGGCACATCGCCGTAATACGCAAGATGGCCGGCATCGTCCCGGCTGCTCTTTGCGAGCACGATCACCTTTTTATACATGTGCGCAACATCATCCGGATAATGCGAGATCACCAGAACTGCATTGCCGGATTCCGCACAGGGCTTCAATTCCGCTGAATTGTCAATAGATTCCTCACGCGAAATATATCGCCTGAGCTGATCCATCTGATCTTTTCTGCCGGCAACATCCAGACCTGCATCCGGTTCGTCAAGTGTAAAAAACGCCGTATCACCGACTGCCTTGATCGCAACCTGAACACGCTTGCGCTGTCCGCCGCTGATCACGCCAAGCTTACTGTCCCGGATCGGCGTCAGCATCATTCTGCCGATCACATCTTCCACACGCGCTTCGATCTCTTTTCTGCTGTAATCCCCTGCCAGTGCAAGCTTTGCTGCATCCATGATCGTATGGTATACCGTATCGTCAAAGCGGTAATCAGGGTACTGCGGCACAATGCCGATTCTGGATTTCAGCATTCTGAGATTCTGATAAAGGTCAAGGCCGTCGAGTTCCACATTTCCTTTCACGGAAAGCTGTGAACCGGCAGAACGAAGCTGACCTGTGATCGCCTTCACAAATGTCGATTTTCCCGCGCCTGCACCGCCGAGGATCAGAATAAAATCACCGGATTCAATATCCAGAGAAATATCGCGCAGAAGTGTTTTTTTCGGTGTGAACGGCGAGCGGGATGCCAGAACAGATTCCAGTCTGACTCTCATCAGAATGTCAGAGTGCGTCGGATCATAGACCTGTTCCTTCCGTTTCTGCCACCAGACCGTATCGCCGGAAAAAAACAGCATCGTTCTGCCGATCCGGATCGTATCAAACGGCCGAAGCATCTGCTCCCGCTCAATACTCCTGCGGTTGACGGCCAGACCGTTCCGGCTGCCTTTGTCCGCGATTTTCCACCCGTTCCCGGATTTTTGCAGGACTGCATGGGTGCCTGAAACCGTAAAATCATGCAGACAGATTCCGTTCTGCACGGTTCTGCCGATCAGGATTTCCTTTTTATCCGAAAGATCAAGCGCGTCCCATTTTTCATCCGCCGCAGCACCGGTACAAAAGATCATTGCGACAGCGTCCGGGTGCTGAAGATCCGTGCTGTCGATCCGCAGAACGTCGCCGTCACGGAGACTGACCGGTTCCGAGCCGGAATCATCTTTCGCGGGAATCCGCTCACCGTTATAATAGGTGCCGTTCAGACTGTTGAGGTCACGGTATACAAAGGATCGGGACGCTTCATCAAAGTGAAATTCGCCGTGATGCCGTCCGGCAATCGCAGAATGCAGCGGGATCGACGGAATGTTTCCGCCGGCTGCCCGACCGACTGTCATGCTGTTTTCCAGCAGAACCGTGCGGAGCGGCTCACCGCGTTCCAGAATCAGCAGAACCGCCGGCATCGGCGGCGCAGGCGTATAGTATACGGTTCGATTTTCCATTATAATACCTCGGATAATATGTTTGATTGAGCAATAATATATATGTTTATTATAACAGACTTTTTTTGTTTGTGTCAAGGAAAAATTGTTGTTTGTGCACGATTGTATGTTGGGATAATACAATTTGTTGTTTCAATTGCCCGCTATACTAAATGCTATGATTTCATGCGTATCTTTCCCGAACGAAAACAGACTTATCCGAAATACAAGTCCAGTTTGGAAATGATAAACGTCCACTGCAAGGAACAGGTTGTTACACGAGCGAACAAACTGACAAGTACAATCAAAAAGAGGATCTCATTCTGAAACTGAAATAAGTATGATACTGAAATTCCCGGCACTGACCGGGCATTTTGCTGTTTATAGGCATCTGTTATCGGAAAAGGATTTCCGGATCCGGAACTGATCTGTTAATGTATAAAAGCATCGCAAGCACGCGGTTTCTAAGATGTCGATCCCGCTGCGTGTACGATTTCGTGAGCAGTAAAATAAGCACCTTCTAAGTCTATATGCCCGGCAAACAGCGCGAAAAAGCTTTGTAACACTTACAGCTTTGTTTTCTGAATTGAAAACTGAATCCGCTTGACAGCCGGGGAATAATCAGTTATAATAAACATGCTTAGTTAAAAGCACCGAACTAAAGTTCAAAAAGGAGTTTTATTATGATTACAAAAAGATTATTCTCAGCAATGCTTAGTATACTTGCGATTACTTGCCCTATTTCTAACTTTCATATTTATGAAGCAACTGAATCTTCAGCAATTGAAGCAGAAGATATATCAGGAAACACCGGAACCTGCGGAGACAGTGTGACATATTCCCTTGACGATACAGGAAAGCTGACTATCAGCGGAAAAGGTGCTGTATATGACTATGCTGATGGAGAGAACCCATTTGCCAATAATGAGCAGATCAAACAAGTCGTAATTGAAGAAGGAATAACGCATATAGGTGAATATGTATTTGCAAACTGTACTTCACTTGCCAGCATCACTATCCCCGATTCCGTAACAGGTATCGGTCAGTATGCTTTCAGCGGTTCCGCTGTTAAGTCGATCGTCATTCCCGAATCAGTGGTAACACTGGATACAAACAGTATGTTTATGGATTGTAAGGAACTTGAGTCTGTGGTTCTCCCGCAGTCTGTAACAGTGTTATACAGCAATGCTTTCAAGAATTGTATAAAGCTAAAGGAAGTTGATATTCCCGATTCCGTAACTGCAATACAGAATGATGTTTTTTCGGGTACAACATTTACGTCGCTGTTTATTCCTTCAGAAGTTGCCATGATAAACGGAAATGCTCTGAGAGGCAGCAAGATCGATACAATTTACGGATTCAAGAATTCAACTGCAGAGGCATTTGCAAAGAAAAACGGACTGAATTTCATTGAAAGAGAAGAACGAGTATGGAAAAGAACTGACAGCCTGCCCATTGCAGGTGTTTATAAGCTTGCATGTGATGCAGACGTTAAAAACTATATCACAATAAGCGAAATGCTTGATCTTGATCTGAACGGTCATACTGTCAATATCCCTGAGATCATTTGCAGCAGCACAAGCAATGTTATAATCAGAGACAGCGATCCGCAGAAGAAAGGCACAATCATTTGTACAGAGGATCGCAATCTGATAACATCATACAACAAACTGACCATTTATGGCGGAAACTTTTATGGTTATGATAAGAAAACGGTCTGCGCAACAGTAAGGATCAATGACGGTAGTTTTGATTGTTACGGCGGTGAGATCACCGGATACTACAGTCATGCGCTATCTGTAAGAACCAAAGACGGCATTATAAACATTATGGGCGGAAAAATGGAAGCTTCCTCTGCAGATAACGGAAAAAGCAACGTATATTCAGTATGGCTTGCTGATACATTTGCCGGTACGCTCAATATAACAGGCGGAGAGCTGCATGCAGACCTTGGTGCAGCGGTCAGCGGCTCTCCTTCGGACTGTATCGTGAATATATCCGGCGGAAAGATATTAAGTGACTATGATTATGGTTTTAAGTGCATGAAAAAAGGTACTGTAAATCTAAGCGGAAATATCTGTATGAAGGGAGAAAAGAGCGGTATTTACGTACCGGACGGAAAAACGATAAATATTACCGGTGCTGTAACCGGTGCTGATGTAAGTGTTTATGCTGAAGCATCCGGTTTACTTACGAACGGACTCGGTAAGTACATCAGTGCTTCAACACTGAACCGGTATCTGCCTGATATAAAATCAAATGGTACTATTTCAGTAAACAATGACGGAGAACTGATCATAGATGTTCCTGTTGTTACATCAACAACAGCTGTATCAGGTTCAGTAACTTCAACAACCGCTACAACATCCGCCATGGATAAGCCGGTTACCACTACCGCAAAGGCAACCACCACAACAGTCAAGGTGACTACGACCACCGTCATGGCTACAACAACAACCAAGGCCACTACTACAACCGCTAAGGTTACCACCACAACGGAAAAAGCTATCACCACAACAATAAAAGCTGCCACTACAACGGCCAAGGTTACTACCACAACTGCGAGAGCAACGACTACGGCAGCACCGGTTACCGCGACGACACCGACAGAAACGACTCCGGTCGTTACGACCTCTGCCGCCCTTGTTCCGCTGCGCGGCGATGTGACCGGCGACGGTAAGGTCAGTGTTGATGATGCGCAGCTGACGCTCAAGGCATATACCGAACGCATTGCCGGAAATGACATGAAGCTGACTGATGAACAGATCAAAGCAGCGGACGTTGACGGCAACGGCGAGATCAGCGTTGAGGATGCACAGTGGCTTCTGAAGTATTATACTGAAAAATACGTTGCCGGAAAAGATATCACATGGGATGATATCTTCGGTAAAAAAACGCAGGCATTGCCCCGATTGATCAAAAAGAGGATACCGTCTTTGAAGATGCGATAACATGATATTGAAATGCCCGGCGTTGGCCGGGCATTTTGCTGTTTATAGTCATCTATGGTCAATGATTTGGCATCGTTCATTTTTCCGATATTTGAAAAGAAACTCCGTATTCGGAAAAGTGAGCGATTCGAAAGCTCTCTAGCACGATACAAAAGCATCATAAAAGCGTATGTTTCATGGCGCTTCTTTGTGGCGCGTGCGGTTCCGCGTACAGTTATTTTTTGATTTTTACGACAGTATACACGGATATCAATCCGGTTCGCTGCCCGGTTTTGCAGGTATACACAGACTGTTACTGCGCATTTAACTTTGCAGTGATTTTCACAGAATCCTCGGTCTTTTTTTCCTCAAAGGATCCGATCCGGATATCCGGTGAATAGGTGCCGGGTTTTGTGAGTGTATTGACTTCCTTGCAGGTAAGCGTCGGACTCAGTACCAGTGTAATTTCATATTGCTTTGTCAGCAGCTCGCTGTACTTGAAATGCAATGTTCCGATAACATTCCCGGAAAAGCCGCCGGAAACAGAACGCTGGCTCATAACCTCCCATCTTGTAAAGTTATCAGGCGCATCTTCATAGATTTTGCCGTCCCACGACAAGTAATTGCTTGTTCCCTCGAACTGTGCCGGTGAACATTCCGTGATGATACCGTCCCAGTTTGTCGGATCAATCCCGTCATCATCGCTGTTCTGCGCCTTGCCTTTGACTGTAAACCCGGTGATGCTGCCGCCCTTTGTGACACCGCCGCTGCTCATTGTAAACGGATTGGTCGGACTGCCTGAACCGGCCTCCCATGTATGGTCGTCTATTCTCCAAAGGAACTCACCCTTCTGATTGAGCGTGAAATGCGCATTCACACTGGAAACGCCGAAATTGCCGTAGGTGAGCTGCACCTTGACATCCGTATCAATCACCGGAAATGCCGCTTCGCCGAGCGTCTGTTCAAACGGTTTGCAAGCCGCCGTCCGGACTGCGCTGCGCTGCTGACCGGCACGGTCCGTTCCGGCATCAATCAGTTCACAGACCGTGACCTTCACGCTGTTCTTTTGATTCGGACTGAGCATCAGGCTGCCGAGCGGAATCTTCGTCTCCTCCTGCCACTTGTCATAGCCGATTGTCTGCGTATAGGTTTCTTTGCCGTTGACATTGAAAACCAGCAGGAAACGGTCGGTCAGACCGGCAGTGCCCTCTGTACTCGGCTGGCTTTTCAGCTTCACCGTTACGATCTCGGCTTCCTCGTCGATCGTCACATCCGGCGTATCCGGCGACGGGATATAATGGATCATATAGCCGGATTTTCCGCCTTCGCTGAAGCCCTGCAGTTCACGGTAATACATCACGGATTTCTGCGAACTGACGACCGTGCCCTTTCTGGATTCCGTTCCGCTGTATTTGTCAGCGGATTCAGCGAACAGGAACTGATGCTCCGGCTGAAGCTCACCAAAGTCCGCATCGCGTTCCAGGATCACCGACCACGGTCTGTCCTTCGCGCCCGATACGCCGACGCAGGTACAAGCCAGATCCTTTGCCTTCACGATACTGTAGCTCTGTGTTTTCTCGCTGCTGAACCTGTGCGTGATGATCAGAGACGGATAATACTGTTTTGAGTCCTCTGTATACTGGCTTTTTTCGGTGAAGAGGATCTCCATGCTTTTGAATGCATACATTTCTGTTTCTTTTTGCTTCTGATAATGCGCCCAGTAAACATTCAGCACGTCATTCTTGTTTCCCGACCTCGACATCGCAGAGGATTCCGAAAAGCCGAACAGATGGTTTACGAGTTCGGAGATCGAGCCGTACTTCTTGTAGCCGAGTATCATATCCCAGCCCTTGATCTGCTTCTTCTGGATCTTTTCAATATGCCGCCAGAAATAGGAAAGCGAATAGCCGGAAGCGGTTTGCAGATTGTGGTTTTGCTCTGTCAGTGATGCTGAAACCTGATCCATCGGCAGACCGAAGGTCTCAAAGCACTGCCCCTCATCCAGCTTATGCGTCTGAATGTATTTGTGTTCCTCCTGCATATAGTAATCCGCAGCATGGCACTCAATCGTCAGAGCAGACATCTCAAAAAATTTTGTATTGGATTCAAGTTTGCCGACAAGCTTTGTCGCCTGCACCAGATGATACAGCTCATGTGTCAGTGTGGTTAGGAGCTGGTCGCAGACTTCGGAAGGAACCGCAGTGCCGTAGAGATCCCAGTAGGATGTGTCCTTGTCAATATGCGCGTTGTCCTCCTGCACAGTACGCATGATCAGCATATAATTCTTGTAAATATAATTCAGTGATGCCTCTCCGAGGTTTCCGAGTACCGGATTGAAGATGATATCCGGCTTTTTGAGACGCGGGCAGTTCTCCTGATAATACAGGTAGTCCATTGCAATGTCATACTGTCTGGCGAGCAGCACCACATCGGCAGGATGCCCGTTTTCCAGCGTCATGAGATCCTGATATTCCGTATTGTCCGCAAGCAGCTCATTCTTTTTCTTTGCGGCGGCCTTGTTGACTTCGGTGACATAATTCATGAACAGTCCTGCAATGGAACCCCAGTTGTCACCGACCTTCTCCTCTGCATACTCTCTTGCTTTCCGGGTAGCATCCGCTTCGATCTCCTGTAACCGCTTCGTTCTGGCGTCCTTTGTCTCCTGCGGCTCGTTGTCCTGATACCAGATCGTGAAGCGATCCGTTTCAAAGGAACCGACGCAGCCGTCTCCTGCTTTCAGCCATTGAATATACTCAGGTGCATTGGCGACCAGATAGATTTCAATGGCAACGAGAAGCCCCTTGCCGATCATGACCAGCACCGCGACGCTGTTCTGATCGCTCATCCATGACAGGGTATCACCCTCGATCTCAATGGGGTATTCCGTGATCGTGCCGTCGTCGTCGATGCGGAGCAGACTGAGCTGCTCATACAGCTCCGCCGGAATCTCCAGCGCCGAAAGGTCATAGCTGCAGGTATAATACCCCGGCAGATGCTCATCCGGCTTCAGTCCGGCTTCGATATGCCATGCATCGAGCATCAGGGTGTCATACGCTGCCAGACGCTGATCAAGCGCTTTTGCCTCCTCATCGTCAAGCTCGGAGAATTGCAACTGCCCATCATAGCTGAGGGCATTTTCATCTGCGGAGACCGTCAGCCTGCCGAGCACCTCCTCCGTGAAAGCGGCACTGTCTCCGCCCGGGTCGCGGATCCAATTGAAGCTGCTTGTATCCGGCAGCCCGAACGGGTCGGGGTCGGTTCCGTCGCTGACTGCGGCGTCCTTCGGCGGCACGATCACAGGCTTTTCCGTCTGCTGTTGCTGCTGCAGCAGCTTCAGAAGTAGCATTTCATCTAGTATACTTATAATGCCGTCGCGGTCAATATCCGCAGCGCGCAGTCCCGTTTCCGAGAGATTTCTTTTCAGTTCCTCTGCGAGAAACCGTGCCAGTAAAACCGCATCAGATACGGAAACTTTCCCGTCCGCATTGATATCCCCGTAAAGCAGATCAGGATCTGCAGGCGCAGTGGTGCGAACTGTTGCGGTTGTAGTTGCAGTCGTAACGGTTGTTGTCTTTGTCGTCGTGGTAACGGCCTTTGTTGTGGTGGTAGCAACAGCTTTTGTTGTCGTGGTGATAGTCTTTGTCGTAGCTGCAGCCGGTACGGTAAGCAAATCCGCAATCTGCAGCTCAATGCCGTTCTGCATTACATTCAGGTGATAGGGATATTCCACGCCGTTCAAATACAGCCGGAATTCGCCGGTATAGTCAAACATATAGCCGTCCGTGCTTTCCAGCCAGACAAAATATGTATAATTTCTGCCGCTGCGGAATGCCGTCAGCAGGCTTGCAGAATTGAGATATTCGGCTGTGTTGTATCCGGATTTGCTGAACACGGCTTCACCTTCTCCGCGCCAGCCCTCCGTAATCAGCCGGAAGCCGGAATGATCCGCAGGCCTCGCAGAAAAAACGGGCGCATCGCCGCCGGTGAAGCCGAAGCTGATGTCTTCCAGATAAATCGCATCCATGACAGTCGGTCCGGAAGCCGGTTCAAACGCGCCGAGGAAGTCGCATCGGATGACCAGCACATCCTTGGACTCATAAAGTTCTGCATCATAATCCATCATGCTGACAGGTTCACCGTCATAGAAAAGGTTGAAATCATCGGTAAAAACATAGCCTTCTTTTGCCTTTAGCTGCACGTAATAGGAATAATACTCCGGTTCTCCATTTTCCGGATACGGAATCACATCGCCGGTGCTGCGCAGAACACCGCCCTCTTTTCCGATTACAGCCCATGCTTCATTTGCAAGCGTCATCTGCCCGGCGGAATCCGGCGACAGATACGCAGTGAATGCCGGTGCTTCCCCACAGCGGAGCTGTGTGCTGATATTGTTCAGGCTGATCGTACTGATCTCCGTTATGGTACCTGCACTGTAATCCGGACAGATCGCCCCTATGAAATCACAGCGAAGCATGATCCTGTTCCCGGAAGAATACAGCGTATAGTCATAATCCATCATACTGACTTGCATCCCGTCATAATACAAAGTAAAGGTATCCGTGAACGTATAGCCGCTGTCAGCCTGCAAAAGAACATAATAGGAATAGTACACATCTTCATCCGTTTCCGGATACGGGACGATATCGTTTGCATTTCGGTATATGCCGTCATCACTTCCGATGATCGCCCATGCTTCATCGCGGATCGACATATGCAGAGCACTGTCGGCCGAAAGATAGGTCGTAAAGGAAGGCGCAGCACCATAAGACAGATGCGTAAAGATATTGTTCAGCTCTATAACGCCAATCGGCTCTGCTGCATCAGCAGCCGTGACAATGCTTTGCACTGGAACGGAACAAAGGAACATCACTGACGCAATCGTTCCGGACATCAGTTTCTTGACACCTTTCACATATACCATCCTTTCCTGTTTACAGTAGTGGGCAGATATTACAATTCCAGTATAGCATAAATTTATTTATTTGTCAATCGGAATTTGAAGAAATCCACGACGGCACTTACCTGTTTTACCCTGTAAGCCGGCTTATCTGTTTTCAAAAAACAGCGGGACTTTAACTGTACCAAGGTTTGCTTTGAACTGTTATTTCGTTTCTCCTCACACCGCATATAAGCAGCAAATTTATCTATAGCCAATAAGGTAGCATCGTTCATTTTCCGATATTTGAAAAGTATTTCCGTATTCGGAAAAAAGAGTGATTCGAAACTTATCTGTGGAATTGTCAAGAAATGTGCAGTCAGAGAATACCCAAAATCTGTAATAGACAGGTATCAGGCGGCATGGTGAGCCAGCCCGGTTGAAGACCTTAGTGCCACAGGTGGGAGGCCATCCTTGTTGAAGCTGTTGATTCTC
>JAFWUX010000016.1 GCA_017523995.1 Oscillospiraceae bacterium
ATGAATCCCTGCGGTTCTCTGTTGTAAATCAGCAAATTCTGCCAGCCCCTTTCTCAGTCTATTATCGGTTTCAGGTCGGTCTGTTATGCAAAATTCGTGCGGATTCATCATCTTCTCACCCCTGTATTTGCGTTGTAATACCCATTCGGCACAACCTCCGAACGCTTCCGTTCGCCGAACTTGTCGAGCATATCCTGAATATAGGTTCCGTTCTTGATTTTCTCGATCATCTCCAGCTTTTCGGCAGCGTCTTTCTGTGCGGCTTTGATTTCGTCATGATGTGCGCGGGCTTCTGTTAGCTTTTTCGTGTCACGCTCGCCCATATAGATCATGTGCTCGATTGCCCGCTCCGCCGTTTTCTCCTGCTCCGTCAGCAGCACCATAACATTCGGCGCTTTCTTGATCTTTGCATCTTCAATCTTCTCCGCAAGCTGCTTTTCGTATTCATGCAATGCCCGCAGTCGATTTTGCAGCGCCGCTTCACTGTAATATTCACCCAGCGATTTGAGCCGGATATACCGTTCCGCGCCCCACGGTTTTGCAGCAATATACTTACCCGTCCTAATACTGTATCCTTTATTCGCCAGCTTTTGAAGGAAGTCCCTGAAATCTTTTGCGCCGAGCATGCAGCGATCAATGTCCTCTTTGAGCTGCTCCCGATATGAGACCGGCTGCCCGTGATAATTCTTTTCAATGCCGCGGATCGTTTTGATGTGGCATTCCTGTGCTTCAAAACCGTTTTCCGTCTCGCGGAACGGGATACCCATTTCTTCCAACTGCTGCATTACATATGCCTGCTTATCATCCGTCGCATAAAAGAACTTCACATACGGCGAATCTTTCTGTGCTTCCAGTTGCCGGACAGTTTGCTGTGCTGACTGCAATTCTTCTTTCAGCCGGTAGACCTCCATTCTGGTTGCCTCGCCTTTGGAAATCGTCTGACGCTGCCGGAGCAGGGCTTCCATGCGGCGGGAATCCTGCAACGCCTTGTATTCCCCGACGCTCATGTGCGCATAGTCCGCGTGCTTGTCTTCGCGCAGGAATCCGCGCCGGTGCAGAATGTACTCCATTTCTTTTCGCTCTGATTTCTCCCACAGTGTCAGCTGATTCTTCCCGTTATTCTCCGGAACAAAACCCTGTTCGATCAGCGCCGCCCGCATCGACACGCCCTTTTTCAGTCCGCGCTGGCGCTCTTTGGTATAGAACGGAATGAAGTCGATGTGCAAATGCGGCGAGGCTTCATCCAGATGCATGACCGCATTGAAAACAAAAAGATTTGGATTGCGATTTTGAAAACCTGTCATATAATCGTTGAGCAATGTCCGCGCCGCATACCACCGCTGCGAACCCGGCTGAACTGTCCGGCAATCTCCGAATTACACGACCGCTTCATAGAAGGGTTCTTCCCGATGCCCGTTCGCAATGTGCGAATAATAGTCTGCGATTCGGCGGCAAGGACGCTTCTGCTTTTCATTATACTCTCTGACTGCTTCCCCGAACAGCTCCTCATAGGCGCTTTCGACCGACTGTATCTTGTAGCTGATGTTTTTTGAAGTCTCCGCCGGATTGATATTGTCCGCGAGGAACTTCCTGTTGTTGTGATTGACATTTGCACCGTGCGCGGCACTTGCTTTTCCGAGCGTAAAGCTGATACTAAACCTCTCCATGCTTCTTCCCCTCCTTTTTCTGTCCCTGACCTACCGTTTTGGTACTCTAGCCCCGATGTTCACCCAATGTCAGTAGCGGACACTCGTGCATCCACTACTGAATCGGGCTGGATTCAAAATCCAGAGGGCAATTCTTTCTGCTCCACTGCCAAGTGCAGCACCAAAGTCGACTTGCCTTCGCCCGGATCACCCTGGATGATCGTGATCTTGCCGTATGGGATCGGAAACCCCGAGCGATGTCCAGTACATGTCGATTTCCGTCTCCGGGAAAAACATTTCCTGACCGTTTGCATCGGTTGTTCTTTCAGTGATCTCATAAACCATCCGAATGGCGAATGATCCGTCCTTTTCCGTTTCAAAATTCCGCCATGTACTGCCGATATAGACCGCTTTTCCATCTCTGGGATGCTTCACATTCTGGCAGACAGTTTTCAATTCTTCTGCGATTGCAAATCGGTCTTCACGG
>JAFWUX010000017.1 GCA_017523995.1 Oscillospiraceae bacterium
CAGGAAGATCGTTCAGCATAACGCATTCACCAATGCCAGCAGCGTATCCTGCGTTATGCTGGTCGGCAATGAGATACGCACTCCGTTCTTCTCGATCCTGATATCTGCACTTTGCTGCTGCGGTACAGTCATCGGAACGACTGCTTGTGCAGACTGGATATACTGTTCCCGGACTCTCCGTAGCCGATAGTAGAAGCTCTTGGTTTTGATTCCGTTTTCCGCACACCACTGCGGAACAGTCAGCCCGCTTGCCTGTTGTGCTTCGAGCTGTTCCGCCCATTCCCGCAGGCGTACATCCTGCTTTACTGCCGTGATCGCTGTTGTGGTTTCCGATTGCATACCGATTCCTCCTCGTGTCAGTCTATAATACTCCAATTTAGTCCATTGGACTGATTTAGACTGTCTCAATTGGTCTAAAACAGTCCAATGACTTGCTTAGGACTCCATTATACCATTTTTGACACCGGAGGGGAAGACGCGGATCATTTTACTCTTACGATCTCATGGACACATTCCTGCATGTCATGAAGAATGCTTACAAAGACGGCGGTCTGTATATTGACGGAATCGTGAGCAAGCCTGATGCTTAACTGAAAGAAAAAGTGAGGGAGCGCAAGCTCCCTCACGGAAAGGACACTATTATGAGGTATATCGAACACCGGAGAATGGAAAGCAGCGTAATGAGAGGTCTGTGCATCAATCACAACTGGTACAATACAGGAACCAATGCTGAATACGGTCAGCTGCTCTATACGCTCTGCGGACACCATGACCTTACGACTGATGACGTTGCTGCGATTGTCGATGACATTATCGCGCATACTCTTGAATTTCGATCTGTTACTGATCCGGAAGCAAAGGCAGCAATCGTCTTCAATGTATCGACCGAAGTCTTTATTAACATGACAATTTGGCTGGAAGCAGCCTGATCGTCGATTACCGATGCCGAGCCGGGCGGCTAATCCCGGCAGAAAGGAGCGGTTAAGTTGAAGAACGAGCTGAAGTGTGAGAACTGCGGCTACTTCTGGCAGGAGAAAGACGAAAACCATCCTTACTGCCATTGGGAAGCACGGTGTCCGGATGACAAAGCACCATGCGAGTACGATGATGACGATTACGTTGAGGAGCCGGATTATCCTGATGAATGGTAATACCGGCAGAAAGGATCTATTATGAAACTGTGTGATTGCAAAGACTGGAAAGCGGTTATCTTTCCGGACCGCACAATTCTCAAGAAAGACTGCCCCTATATGTCGGGTACGCAGCTGCATGAGCTGGCAGAAACGAACGTTGAACCGACAGGACGCAAAGGCTACTACAAAGTAATCTCGTCCATGTTTGCAAGTAGAGTCTGATGCTGCTAGGTTGCTACTAGTAGCAACTTTTCGGAAGGAGAATGCCACTTTGAAAAGAAAAAAGAAACGACCTCTGATAACCGGCACAGTGCTCTGGTATGTGATTGAGCATCTGTACCATGTTCCGGGACGAGCTGGACCGTTGCAGGAATACTGTGTATCCTGCGGTATTCTGACCGGCTACTATGACGGAACTCGTTATACAGAGTTCTGCATTCGCGGTTACGAACCCGGAAAAGGCTGCGTCCCTCGGCGGTATAAAACAGCGGCACTTGGCAAGTGTGTGTTTCTGAATCCGTGGGATGCGGCGAAACTGGCACAGCAATGGACTGAACACCAAGAAAAGGCATTCCCATTTTACTATAAAGAACCGATGCGCAGGACTTGGAAAAAATGGCTGAACATCTGACCTCAACCAGAAAGGAAGGCGGTTTATGTACGAACTCACAGAAGAACAGGAAGACCGGTTTCGTGCAGAGGAACGGAACCGAAAGAAAGAGCTGATTGAGAAAGTCCGCAGCAACGCACAGAAGCACTACGACCAGAACGAAGAAAACTATCAGTCTGCCGGTTCGCCGGGATCGTACCGGGCAATGAGCAAGTGGCAGGATCTTCTGGATGTTTGCAGCATGGCAGCGGCTAGTCTGGAAACAGAGTGCAGCCGGTGTCGGCAGCGGTATCGAAACGGCAAAATCTTGGCGCAACAGCTTAAAGATCAGAAAGCTGCTGGTCAGGAAAAGATCGACATTGATAAAGCAATCGAACTGATCTTGACGGTTGCTTCGTAAAAAATATAATCCGTGAGAAACGCCGAGCCGGGCGGCTAATCCCGGCAGAAAGGACGAAGCTATGAATAAGAAGGAACGCTGCGCGGTTGTTCGCGCAATGGATCTGATCGCCCGCACTGTAAATGACGATCATGTTTTCATGGAATGGCTGGCAGAAGGTGTCGATGACGGGGAGATTACTCCCGCCACGACTGATGACGATCTGAACTGCTACATTAAGAACGATGACGAATTTGGCGGACTGCTGTACACGTTCCTTCATCTCATGCATACAGCATTTGAGAAGGACGGACTGGTCGTTGACGGCGTGAAAAGTGAATACTTCGACCTCTATAATAACGTAAAAGGAGAGCCGTCATGAGCGCGAAAGCTGAACGTGCGCGGAATCTCCGCTACAAGCGACCGGCACTTGCAATGCTGGGTTACGAATTAATCCTCAACGAGCTGTATGACATTTGCTCAGAATGCGAAACAATCCGCTACGCATGGGACGATGATAACATCCTCGAAGCAATGGACGGCGAAGAAGAAGACTTCTACGAGTTCCAGATGATGTTTTCAGACCTCTCAGCCGAAGCAGATCAGCTCTATGATATTCTCCAAGATTCTCAGATCGAGGAGAACTTCGATGACTGCACCGTTGCGCTGATGGGCAATCGTTTTGAGTGTATCGGTTATGATACCGTAGAGGAAGACTACTACGGGCTGTGTCAGTACGAATCGGAACTTGCTCAGACAGTCAGCGGAAAGCGTGTCATGCAGTTGACTAAGAAAGAAATGCTGTCCGTGATCGGGCAGTGCGTCAGCGCAATGGCAGCATTCTGGTCGATCCGTGAGAAATACGACCGGCTGCAAGCGGTCTTCGGCATCCTGAAAGATGATAATCATAGTATCATCGAAACGGTCAAGGAGATCGAAAAGGCATACACCGAGTTTTGCAATGAAGGCTGCTACGAATACAGCAATGCCGCCAAGCAGCTTGACAGGCTGTGCAATGCTTTACCGGAAAGAGCGTGGATCATGTAATCCATGCTCTATATCCGCATACGATGACATTTGAAAAGGAGGATGACCTATGAATAACACGTTTGATATGTTCGAGGGACTGCCGGACTATGCAGTCAATTTCTTGCAGGATCAGTGCAGATTGTATCTTACCGTGCCGGGCGTAAAGGAGTACATCGAACGAACCTATAATGATTTTCTGCGGCAGGGCTATACCAAAACAGAAGCACAGCGCGCTGTGAAGCGTATCGTTGAAACAAAGACACTCGTGTTTATCGGAGAGATGAACCGTGCAGAGGAAAGAGCGCGGAAGGAAAGCAGGGGCATCCGCCGCGTCCGGAACGAGCTGCGTGATTGGGTTTCTCATGCGTGGAAGCGGCTCGTGCTGGAGTTTCATATTCACTTCTTCTGACAATTTGCACAAATCAAGAAGCACATTTTGCATATTATACATAATGTTTCGAATTGCACCTTGACAAAACATTATTGTCATTCTATAATGATATTGTCACAACAATACACATGCCGCATTAAACTGTTTTTCAATGACATCACTCCCTGAAACCATACCGCAGAGGCTCTCTCCTGCGGTTGGAATAATATTTATTTACCAAGGAGGATACACTATGAAACACGGCAAAATTCTCTCTCTGCTCTCGGCTGTTGTGCTCGGACTCTCGGCAGCAGTCGTTCCCGTCACCCTGCCGTACGCACCCGGCAGCATCACCGCGGAGGCGGCAAGCCTTTGGGAAACAGATGACGGCTATCTGGTTTCCCGGTACAGCTCCGGAATCAAAATCGAAGGATACCAAGGAACAATGTCTCAATCAAATTATGTGATCCAGTCCGAATACGACGGTTATGAGGTTTTGAAAATTGTCGATGGCGCCTTCCGCAATCAGAAAATGACCGGCATTCAGATCCCTTCCACTGTGAAAATCATCGGGGAAAGTGCATTCAGCGGCTGTAATAAGCTCACAAAGGCTGAGATTCTGGGCGCGTGTACGATCGGAAATTATGCTTTTTACAACTGCTCAAAGCTGCAAAATATCATCATGGATCAAAACTGCACCCGTGCCAACAGCTATACCGGCGAGCCGCAGGCACGCGGCTGCAATGTCTTCACGGGATGCACCTCGCTGACGAAAATCAACAACAAGCTGGTTTTGAGGCATTCACAGGATCTTCACCCAGCGCCGTATCTGGAGTTTAATACTGATGTTCGCAAAATCATCAAAACCTTCTTTGTCAGAAGCCAGGATGTCAAATTCATCAACGATTACTGCACAGATATCTGCTATTACCTGCGGGATACGCTGACCAGAGATTGGATGAGCGAAGCTGTCAAGGCAAGACAGTATCATGACTGGATAGAAACCCATTGCAGACTGGAAGACGAAAACGGCACCGGCATGAGCCAAGAAACAGCGATTGATCCGGAAAATCAGCTCTATTCTTCTGTGTTTCTGAGCTATGCGCTGAACATCAGGGGCGAGGAAATCGGAGAGTCAACCTGTCTCGGACTCGCAAAGGCATATCAGATGCTGCTGACAGCTTCCGGAATCACAAGCTATGTGGTTTACCAGGATGCTTACAAGGATAAGAATAATCCTGCGAACAACGAACCGGGTCATGCCTGGAATCTTGTCAAACTGGACAATCATTACTATCAGAGCGATCTATTTGTTGACATTGGTTTGAGATATCGGTATAATAATGTTACCTGCGGCAACGGTCTTTGCTATCGGATGTTCGTGGCATCGAATTCGGAAACAGGCAGCAACAATCCCAACCAAAAGAAAATCCACAATCCCCAAACCAGCGTTTTTGAAACCAACGGCCCCTCATATGCGCATCCGCTCGAAAACTACACCTACTCCTCGTCACTGAACAATCGCCTGAACCAGTGTACGATTTCTGGAAGTACATATGATCCGAACCGCGACGGCATTCTGGACGGCGACTGGAGCCTGAACGGCGTTGCGAATATGGGCGACAATACTTACTATTATGCAGCCTGCGATTGGTTCAATAGTACTTCCCTTTCGCAGGATTATATGTGGGCGTATCTGTATTGGCTGGACTACTACGACTCTTCCCCGGATGAGATTCGGGACAGGTACATCTGAACATTCCGCTCTGAACTAAAACAGAAACCGCCCGCTTTGAAAAGCGGGCGGTTTCATTCTACGCAGATTTATCGACAGGATGTTTTCGCTTGAATAATTCTGATATCACCCACCCACTGTCAGTCCGTATTTTGTCGTAAAGGACTAGCCTCACCTTTCAAAATTCAGCTACGCTAGTAGTCGTTTTCTTTGTGTATGCGTGTTTTTTCTTTCAAATCAGCATTGCTTGATTCGCAATCTACATCTGCTTATGAAAAATAAGAATTGATCAATACTGTGCAAGCTCATTCCCAATCTGCATGAAATCCTGAATCGGCTCAGGATAATCCTTTGCCTTTTCCACAACCATATTCGTCAAAGCCTTTGCCGCGATGCTGTCAGGATCACCGTCAGGGCGTATCCATTCTCTCAGATGCTCTTTGCCGAGAATGACCGGCATCCGGTTGTGAATGATGCTGACGGGCGCGACGGATTCTCTTGTCAGCACAGCAAACACCGGAATCTGAATGCCCCGATGTTCCTCAAAGCGATACAGACCGGCAAGGTATGTGATCTCCGCACCTTCCGGCTGGATCGCATACTTCTCTTTTTTGATTCTGTGCTGCTGATTGGCATTGCGGAAGCCTACCTCAGACGGCGGCACGCCCCATTCATAATACCACGATGCCGGTATGATACATCTGCGCCGATACCAAGAATCTTTCCATAGAGCCTTTTGATCGGCAGACTCTACACGGCAGTTGACTATCGGCTTTTCGGTTGCTTCATGCGTGAAGCCCCAGATCATAGGGAATACTGCCATACTGCCTTGTTTGTTCGGCGCAAGCACCGCAGCCATATCCGTAGGTCTGATGTTGCCGGACATCGCCATGCTCCGCGACATCGTAACCATCATCTCATGCGCAAGCGGCAGTTGCTGCGCCCTCGATATGAAATAAGATAGTGATTTGCTTTCAGCATAATACCAGACACACACGGTATTCACCCCCGTTCAGCCAAAGAGAACATATATTCTCTTTTGATTATACCACAAGTGAGCTGCTTTGTCAATAGGGCGAAGGTAGTAAGTGTTAGCGCCCAGCTAATTTGTCCTCCAGAAGTGAACGTATTTTGTCAGGGGCAGGCACTGTAATTTGTCAAGGTACGTTGGTAGACAGAAAGCAAACTGACATCCCCTCCCGGAGATGTCAGTTTCAGATATAAGAGAGCAGATGCTCCCGGCAAAATCCCGTAAGGCGCTCAGGTCGCTCCCCAGCGTTGCCCTATCCTCCTCACGGGCAAAAGCCCATTGATTAGAATGGAGATTGTTGAATCGGACAAGACGAGCAGATATAACTGTCAGTGAAATGCAGCTCATGTCTGTCAAGAATATTGAGGATCTCAATTATAAGGTCATGTCTGCTTGTTTTTTCGGCATTATCGCTCTCGGTGAGTATTTGAAAATACTCGAACACTTCTTGCCTTGCTTTGGAATAATCCAAACGGCGCAGCAGCCAGATCAGCACAGCATCATGCAGCAGTTTTTCTGTCATGTACTTTTCACCCCCGTAACCTCGTTTTCAAGTACGATGTCTACTGACTTGCTGTCAATGCAGGTTTGCTTCATCTGCGACCCATAGATCAGAGACTGACTGCAAGCCCGGTTAATGAGCCTTGGATTTCCGCCGGAGAACTCAAATATTGACTTCATGGCATCTTCTGTAAAAATAGGATTGCTATGACCGGCATACAAGAGCTGGGCTTCAATGTACTGCCTGGTATCTGCAAAGTCCATCGGAGTGAGGAAGCATTCAATGTCCACACGCTCAAGGATTGCTCTGTATGCAGAGAGCCGCAGCTTGTCCCAGAGTTCTGTCTGACCGGACAGGATCAGCGCCATCGGGTTCTCTGAGTCCATCTTATAGTTGAGCAGAAAACGTGCTTCTTCCAGCATTTCTTTGCTCAGGAGATGTGCCTCATCAACGATCACAACCGCTTTCCGGTTCTGCATCCCGCGCATGATCTCGATCTGCTTATGAAGATTATCCCTTGCGGTATTGCGCTGAAGCACAGGCTTGCAGCCCAGCTGCATCAGCAGATAATTGTAAAAACTGCGCGGTGTCAGCTTGGAGTCGGAGATATACAGGACCATATACTCCGTTTCAGGAAGCTCATCCTTCAGGCGGCGGAGCGTACTTGTCTTACCTGTTCCGGGTTCTCCGATCAGGACAGCAAAGAGCTGGTTTCTGGCGGTGTATTCCAGACGGCTGAACACCTCTGCGCTCTGCCGTGTTTTATGCAATGCAGTGGTCGGAATGCTGCGTGTAAACGGCGTATGCTTCATTTCATAGAACAGCTCAAACATTTTTATCGCCCTCCAAAGCTCTTGTGTACGAGATAACAGCTCTGCGTTCCTTCTCATCAGCAGTTTTGTTTACTGCATCAAGAAGCCTTGAGGAATCCGCAGGGAGACGGTCGATTCCGACACGCTTCGGCTTTTTCGCAACATGAGTACCGATCTTAGCTGGCTCGGCATAGAACGGTTCATGCCCTCTGGCTTCGATCCGTACCTTTGCGATGTTCAGCGGATCATAGACAACATCGACCTGTTGTCCGGCATACAGAAGCCCCACCTCGTATTCCTTGCCCATAAAGCTGATGCAGCCGGACTTGTTGACCTTTCGCGGCTCACAATGCAGGAACGCACTGGCAAGGAGTGCTTCATCAATTCAACGGCATCGAATCTGACTTGAAAGCGCGTTCGGGAGTCGTGCCGAGCGCACTGTGCGTCTTGCTGTGGTAACATTCTGAAAGCCATGCCGTAAACAGACGGTTCAGCTCTTCGATGCTTTCCGGCGGGTTTACATCGATCTCAGCAAGAAAAGAATCGACAGTATGATTGAAACGCTCCTGTTTTCCCTTGCCCTGCGGGTTACGGGGCTTGGCGTACAGAAGCCGGATACCGAGCAGACCACAGGCACGCTTCATCCAATGTGTGCGGTATTGAGAACCGTTGTCAAAGTAGATACGGCGCGGAACGCCGTACTTTTGAACACCCTTTTTCACGGTGTCTTCCACAATGGCCTGTTCCATGTCGCCGTAAAACTGTGCGTGGATGATGTAACGGGTGGCATCGTCGATCAGGCAGGATAGATATGTCGGCTGTGCTTTTCCCCCGATCCTCAGCGTCGGACCGTATTTGATGTCGCCCTGCCAGAGATCGCAGCGGTGAACCCTTTGAAACCGCTGAGAAGCATATCCATTGTCCTGATACATTTTCATCATAGCAGACGAATATCCTTCCCTTGCAAGCGCCCGCTGCAATGTCGTGCGCTTCAGAACACCCTGCTCCGCCCTGCCTTCCAGTTCGAGAATCCGGATAATGGTTGGTACGCTGCGTGACGGAACTTCACGGCGCAGGCGAATCGCTTCCGCGAGAATCTCTTTTGAAATGACGGGATTCTGCTCCGGTACTCTGCCCTGCGGTTCCAGACCGTCTATTCCCGATTCATTGTAGGCATCTACATATCGCTGCAAAGTACGGGTGGACACATCATACGTTTCGGAGATCTCACGGCGCTTCCTGTAGTATTCTTCCACTGATAAGAGCGCGCCGATCAGCGGCGCAATCATAATCATACGCCGCTCTGCAATCTCTTTTGCCAACTGCTTGTCTTTCATGCCCATAGAGGCACCTCCTTCTTTGGTGATGCCTCTATCATAGCATAATTCAGCCTGACAATCTACACGAACTCGTTTGCCTTCCACTCATCAGCGTTTGCAACCGCTCTGACAAAAAACTTAAGCGTGTCAAATGTGGAATTGACATCGTAATTTGTCACGAGCATCGGGTGTTCCAGTTTCAGCCGTCTGACCGTTGCAGCCCCGAATTTAAAAAAGCGATCAACCCAACGACGGATACGTGCTGCGGAGTGATCATCAACACAATAGTCACCGATGGCATCATGAATTGCTGCAATCGCCTTCGTACACAGATGTTTGAACGGCGTAACAAAATCCGGAAGTTCCCTGTGATAGCGATGGCACAGTGTGCAAAGCAGTACTCTGACAGACAATTTGTCGCGCATTCCGTTTAACCTTCGTAAATACCGTCTGCATCTGCTGTGCGGCTTCATAATCTGACCGCAATCCGGGCAAATAACAGTTTCAGTTCCGGTAATATAATGGATTTCGTCCTTGACATATTCGAAAAAAACGTGATACAATAATCATGTTGGGGACGATAGCCGTGTCATGAGTGCCAGTCATGACAATCAAAACGGCTATCGTGTTCCTTTCTATAGGTATGAATATTTCTATTATATCATGTTTCTTCATAAAAGCAAAGACGGTATCCTCCTGGTTCGCATAGCCGGAAAGATACCGTTTTTGTTTTTGAACCGATATCGTATTATATTTGACGGCTTACAGCAGGTATACCATAAAACGATATACGTAAAACGAGCCGTCATTTGAGCCTGACTTCCGCAATGCGAATGAGCACAACGCATTAAAACATAAACAGGGAGCGAGATCACTGGTTGATCCCGCTCCTGTTTATTCAGCCTATTGACATTCTGCAGGAAATCTGCTATTATGAAAATGAAAGGATATTGCATCAGAAATCAAAGTGAAAGAAGGTGATTCCCATGTGCTGAGCATATTCCCGCAGCAATCGATATCCATGATACGCCGCAGAACAAGGCTTGTCCGAAAGGGGGAATTATTATGAAACACAGCAGATTTATCTGTGCTGTCTGCGCGGCCGTGATGCTGACCGGCAGCCTTACAGTCTTTCCGGCAGAAATTACAGCTTATGCAGAGACAGAGCCTTTTTATATATGTTCTTCCGGTAATTTTGAATGGGATTTTTATAGGGACGGCACGCTGTTCATTTCCGGAAAGGGTCGTATGGATGACAATGAAGAAACACCGTTTGAGAATTACAACCGCAATTCCGGGGACACGATTACACTGAAAAAGGTCATTTTTGAGGAAGGTATTACGCATATCGGTGCAGATCTTTTTTATTCCGGTGAGGATCAGGAGCCGGAAGGCGACTGCAAGGATCTGACCTCTGTGACGCTGCCGGACAGTCTGGAAAGCATCGGAGCAGGTGCATTTGAGAGCTGCCGGAAACTCAAGGAGATCAACATTCCGGAACGTGTACAGCATTTCGGGTACATGGCATTTGCGGGCACACCGTGGTATGATGATCTGAAAGCACAAAACGAGTTTGTCATTCTGAACAATGTGCTGCTGGAAGCACCGGCTTCAGAAACGCTGACCGTTCCGGACGGTGTTACACGTATTGCGATGCGCGTGGTCTGGTCGGATGAAGTCAGGCGCGTTGTACTGCCGGACAGCGTTACAGTACTGGAAGAGAAAGCATTTGCAGACTGCATCAATCTCGAAGAAATCGTCATTCCGGAAAGCGTCAGTGAAATCGGCATTTCGGCTTTTGCCGGTACAAAGTGGCTTGCGGACAGATGTGCAGAAAACCCTTGTGTCACGGTCAATCACATTCTAGTGGACTGTTATGCCGTTGAAGGTGAACTTGTCATTCCTGACGATGTGGAGATCATCCCGACGCTTGCGTGTGCAAAATACGAAGGGATTACCGGTGTTGTGATACCGGAAACAGTCAAAAAGATCGGAGCGGGTGCTTTTATGCAATGCAGCAGCCTGAAAAGTATTTCATTTCCGGATCATCTCGCAGCGATCCCGCCGTATATCTGTACCGAATGCACCGCTCTGTCTGATATCCGGTTTCCTGCGCATGTACGTGAGATCGGACAGGCTGCTTTCGGCGGCTGCAGCGGTCTGACAGAGATCACGCTGCCGGAAACGGTCACATGGGTCGGTTATGCTGCATTTACCGAATGCAGCAGCGTGAAAGAAATCACCGTGCTGAATCCGTATTGCCGGTTCGTGAATTTCGGTCTTTCATTTTGCAATCATTTCATTTTCGATTTTGATAATGAGATACCGGTCAAAGATCGCTATGCCGGTACGGTTCGCGGTTACAGCAGTTCAACCGCAGAGGAAGCCGCAATAGAAGCAGACTATCCGTTTGTATCGCTCGGAGAAATCCCGGAGCAGGCATTTGTTCAGCCGCTTGTGCGCGGGGATGTTGACCGGAGCGACAAGGTCGATGTGGCGGATGCGGTTTTGCTGGCGCGGTTTCTGACAGAAGACGCGGAGGCTATTGTCACACAGGAAGGATTGATCTGCGCGGATACAGATCGGTCCGGCAGCATTGACCTTGAGGATCTGACTTATATCCTGCAAAAGATTGCAAAACGCCCTGTTAATGACGAAATCTGGAATGAACGAACCGGGAATCCGTTTTTGGATTATTTTCTTTGAACGCCAAAACCGCCGCCTGATTTTGCATTCAGGCGGCGGTCAGCTTGTCCCCCCCCTCTGACAGAACGTCAGAGGGGCAATTTTGAAGAATAATCTAGCAAAAACGGAAGCAGGAAGCAAAATCTGAATAAAAGCCATATAATACATTGGCTGACGGCGATTCCTTTTGAGCCGGAGCGCCAGTTTTTTCAAATTCAGGGCAGCAGATTAAAGCCCGAGCCATTTTGTGTCCTGAGCCCAAAGCAACGCTGTCATGCACGTTTCCAAACGAGCCAAGACACAAACCTGTCCGAATCACGGATTAAAGAAGTCCAATGACTTGCTTAGGATTCCATTATACCATTTTTGACACTGGATGGGAAGACATTTTACCCTTACTTTGAACCTGTGCTGACGCACAGGATGGGTTTATCGCTTTTGTTTTCCCGGGAGCATCTGCTGTCCTGACAAAACAGGTGGGCGTCCTGACAAAATACAGTGCCTCCACCTTGACAAAACGTGTGTCTGCGTGACAAAATACGTTGCCTTTTGGATGACAAAATGGGTGGGCGGTAACAGTAAGAACGTAAGCGTCAAACCCCAGCGCACACACGATAAAAGAAAGCCAGCCCTGCATGAAACAATACCACGCAGGGCTGGTATATTGTCTATACTTGATAATGCCTGAAGGCAAGCTGTTTTCAATCCGAAATTGCCGTATGCGTCAATGTCCGAATATGTTATTCCTGCTCCGGAATTTCTAGCAAAAAGCCGAGCAACCCCTTTGCATCCTCTGCGTTTAGCGCATTATCTCCGTTCCAGTCAGCCGCTTTCCGGTCAATGTTTGTCCGTTCACTGCCGAGCAGCACCTGTTTCAGCAGCGAGAGGTCAACGGCATTCACCTTGCCGTCGCGGTTCAGATCGCCGCGGATGAACTGCTCCGCTTCGCCCTCGTATTCCGTATACACATAGGTACAGACATCGCCGTAATTCTTATCGTAGCAATCCTTCCAGTTCAGTTTTGTATTATCTGTTTCGGCATTATGATTGGCATAAAAGGAAATACCCTTCTGATAGCAGTAGTCATCATAATAAAAACCGTAATTTGTCCCGATTGGCGACTTCACCAGAACGGAATATTTCTGTCCCTTTTTCACAGGATAACTCTCCGGCAGATATTCCGTATGGAATCCCTGATATTCCTCTGTTCCGCTGATTGTGGAAACCAGCGTACCGTCCTGCGGATCGGTATAGTCGGGATTCAGCATATAAACAGATATTTCGTAATCCTGAGAGAGTCTGTCAGTCAAAAAGCCGACCGCAGCGATCTTTTCGTCTTTCTTCGCTTCAAACACCGTTGCCGTCACATAGCCGTAAGCCTCATTGGAAGGATACTTATGCGTTATTTTGGAACAGTTATTGTAGTGATAGACATCTCCGAAGTTTGTGACCGGCTGCATATCAAAATAAATGAACTCCCGTATTGTTGCTTCATAATAGCTGAGATAAAAATACCCGCCGTCGGAAGTTTTGTAATCTCCCCAGCTGTTTTTGCAGATCCACGCGCCGTCAGCGGGTGCTTCCTGATTAAAGTCCTCTTTCGGATAATGATCATCCCAGCCGACAATCATAATACAGTGGGTACTGCCGTCGCCTTTTTGGATGGTTCCGCCGTTCGCATAATCGGCATTATAGTATCCGGCTTTC
>JAFWUX010000190.1 GCA_017523995.1 Oscillospiraceae bacterium
ATCGACAGCGAATACGCGGAGGTTCTCCGTCAGGCGATTTCCGAATATGCAGACAACATCTTTGCTCTGCTCCGCAAGTATGAATACAACCCGAAGCTGATGCGGCTCTACATCACTGGCGGCGGCGGAAGGCTGATTGAGCATTTTGGAACGTATGAGCATGACCGTGTGACGATCATCGGGGATATCTGTGCATCGGCAAAGGGCTATGAAGATTTCGCCGCGGCGCAGCTCAGGAAGGAGGGCAGGTAACATGGTGAAAATGGCCTGTTTCCGCTTCAATCTGGACAATCCCGAACACGCCAAAGCATGGAATTACCTGCATAATTTCGACAAGGACAAGGTGAAGTCCGGCAATACTGCCGTCATTAAGGCGGTCAACGAGTACTTCGACCGGATGCAGAAGCTGGAGGACGATCCGTATTTCGAGAACCGGCAGCGTGAGGAACGCTTTGTCGGGCAGATCGTATCAGAGGTCGGAAAGGCTATCATTGCAGAAATGCCGAAATTCCTTGCAAGCCTGCTGCTCAGTCTGAATCAGAGCTATCCGATGCCTCAGACCGCTGTTTTAGCAGAAGCGGCAAGCAACAAAACCGCTGAGGATACTGATGATTCAGCCATTGAACTTGACTTCATCGGCGGATGATACACCAATACGACGGAACATATATTGGGGAGTATCGTTTCGGGGACTGAATGCTGTATATCACCGGCGCGGAGCGATCCCTCCAAAAACGCATATAGCATTTTTGGAGGAAAGTGCGATCCTGCACCTATCACAGTAAAACGGTGCAGCCGTGGATGCCGACGCAAGGGCGCTGGTGCGAGCCGGATGCAGCTGACGCGGATGATACCGCTGATGTCAGAATGCTTGCAGCGCTGGCGTTGTGTGTGGGCAGGTAGTACCGATGGATTGACACATCGGTCTACCTGCTCAGAGGGGCAACCCCTCCGAGACCTCCCCCTGACAGCCGCCGCGGAGCGGCGGAAAGGAGCGCGTATGACCAAACGCAGACGTCATCATGCTATATGTCTGAGGCTGACGGATGCAGAGTTTGATCTGTGGACTGCAAAGCAGAAAGCCAGCGGTCTGAGCAAGACAGACTATCTGATGCAGGCGATCAGGAACAGCGAGGTTCGGATTTACTCCGTTGAAGAAAGCATTGCTCCGATCGTGCATGAGATCCGTAAGATCGGCACGAACCTCAATCAGCTCGCCTACTTTTCCAACATCGGGCAGGACGAAAGAGTGAAATCTGAAATCGGAGCGATTCGTCAAACCAATGATGCAGTCATGAGTCAGCTTTCATACTTTTTAAAACACCCGCATTTCACCGTAAAGGCGGCAGCCGATGTACGGTAATGTCAAAGTGGACTACAAGCCCTGCAAATCATCTGCACAGCTTCGCCGCGCTGCCGATTATCTGCTTGGCAGGCAGGCGGAGCAGATACGGAACGGCGTGGTGAAAACCGAACCAGACCTCTACTGGAGTCTCAACTGCGACCGTGACCATTTCGTCCGTGATGTTCTCATGACAAGAGAACTGTTCGGGAAAAAGCCCGCTAAGAATGCAAACCTTGCATATAAAATGTCGATCTCCTTTTCGCCGGAGGACAATGACAAACTGACTTACCAAGAGGCATTCAGAATTGCAAAGGCGTTTGCAAAGAGATTCTTTCAGGGCTATGAGGTGCTGTTTGCGGTTCATACAGATACACCGCACAAGCATGTTCATTTTCTGATCGGCAACTGTCATATTGAAACAGGCAGAGCATTCCGGCGCAACGAAAGGGACTTGCGGGAAATGAGCGGGTTCTTCGGCGCGCAATGTATGCAGCGCGGTCTGATTCATTCCGTCCGCAATGACTTCTATCATTGTGACGCAGACAAGCGCCGCGACAAGGAAACTTTTGCTGAACGGCAGATGAAAGCAAGGGGCAAAGAGACTTTCAAGGATGAGCTGAGAGAGGTCATTCAGATTGAACTCAGCGATCCGAACAACCGCACACTGGAAGATGTGGTTTGCGCACTGATGCAGCATTATCATGTGGAATGCCGCGTCAAGGGAAAC
>JAFWUX010000191.1 GCA_017523995.1 Oscillospiraceae bacterium
ATGGTCAAGGACGGCGAGCCCGGCGAGGGCAAGGTCTTCCGCGATGTCGATGAGGCAATGATGGCTTACGATGAGCACGATATCACCCTGCACTCCAAGATCAAGGTGCGCATGACGAAGGAAGTCGGCGGACAGAAGGTCTCCCGCATCATCGACTGCACCGCGGGCAGACTGATCTTCAATGAGATCATTCCGCAGAACCTCGGCTTTGTCAACCGCAGCGATCCCGAGCACGAATTCGATCTCGAGATCACGCAGGTTGTCAAGAAGAGCGTGCTTTCCAAGATCATCGACCAGTGCCTCAAGGTTCACGGCGTGACCGCAACCGCTGAGGTGCTCGACCGCATCAAGGCGCTCGGCTATAAGTATTCGACCAAATCCGGTCTGACCGTTGCGGTTATCGACGCTGTCATTCCGCCGCAGAAGAAGGATATCCTTGCGGCTGCGGATGCTGAGGTCGATGCGCTCAACGAGCAGTATCAGTACGGCTATATCTCCGGCGAGGTCAAGTATGAGAAGGTTTGTAAGGTCTGGGCGGATGCAACTGACCAGATCACCGAGGCACTGAAGGCAAACTTCGACCCGTTCAACCCGATCAACATCATGGCGGATTCCGGAGCCCGTGGTTCCATCAACCAGATCCGTCAGCTCGCAGGTATGCGCGGACTCATCGCGAACACCTCCGGTGCGACGATCGAAATTCCGGTCCGTTCCAATTACCGTGAAGGTCTGAACATTTCCGAATACTTCATCTCCAGCCGCGGTGCGCGTAAAGGTCTGGCTGATACCGCACTTCGTACCGCTGACTCGGGTTACCTGACCCGCCGTCTCGTTGACGTTTCGCAGGATGTCATCATCCGCGAGATCGACTGCGGCTCGACGGAGGGCATTGAGGTCTACTGCATCAACGACGGTGAGCGTGACCTCGAAACCCTGCAGGAGCGTCTCGTCGGCAGATACCTCGTTGAGGATCTCCGCGATGAGAAATCCGAGCTGTTTGTTCCGAAGACCCGCGCAATGACCGCCACCGATGCACAGCGCATCGTCGATGCAGGCATCACCCATGTCACGATCCGCTCGGTGCTGGGCTGCAAGGCAAAGAAAGGCGTCTGCGCAAAGTGCTACGGCATCAACCTCGCAAACGGTAACCTCGTCTCTGTCGGTGAGGCGGTCGGCATCATCGCCGCACAGTCCATCGGTGAGCCGGGTACTCAGCTGACGATGCGTACCTTCCACACGGGCGGTATCGCAAACGCAGAGGATATCACACAGGGTCTTCCGCGTGTTGAGGAGCTGTTTGAATCCAGACGTCCGAAGAACGGCGCGATCCTCGCAAAGACCTCCGGTACGATCGAGATGACCGAGGATAACGGCATCAAGACGATCGTGATTCACGATCCGGAGACGAACACCGACTCCACACCGTACACCATTCCGTATAACTACCACCTGGCACCCGGCATCAAGGACGGCGCTGAGATCCAGCGCGGCAGCAGACTGACCACCGGTTCCATTTATCCGATGGATCTGCTCGACATCCTCGGCGTGCAGGCTGTCCAGAACTATATCATCGAAGAAATCCAGTATGCATACCGTCAGCAGGGCGTTGGCATCAACGATAAGCACATTGAGGTTATCGTCCGTCAGATGATGCGCAAGGTGCTGATCGCCGATCCGGGCAGCAGCTATCTGCTTCCGGAGGCAATGGTCGATAAGCGCGAGGTCGAGACGATCAATGCAGGCATTCAGGCACGCATTGACGCCGGCGAGACCGATCTGCGTCTTGTCACCACAAGACCTTCGCTGCTCGGTATCACCAAGGCTTCTTCCTCCTCCGAGTCCTTTATGTCCGCCGCATCCTTCCAGGAGACGGCAAAGGCGCTCACCGATGCCGCAATCAACGGCAAGAGCGATTACCTGCTCGGTCTGAAGGAGAATGTCATCATCGGTAAACTGATTCCTGCCGGCACGGGCATGGCGCTTTATAATAACGTACAGGTCGTCCGCGCAGACGGTTATCCGTCCGACTATCAGCAGCCGCAGATGCCGCTGTAACTGAGTGCAGAAAGGGGGATTCCGGCAGCGGAGTCCCCCTTTATTTGCAGCAATAAGGAGAACAGATATGAACAAAGGAAACGGCTTTCTGCAGCGGACGGCGGCGTTCTGCGCGGCGGTTCTGCTGCTGAGCGGCGCGGCTTTGCCCGTCTTTGCGGAACCGGATGCGGCACCGGCGGATGCACCTGCCGCCGCGGAGGAAAATCCGAATCCGGATGCACAAACAGAGACAACAGACGTCACGGCGGACACAACCGCCGAAGAAACCACAGGTACCACGGCGGAGATTACAACCGTTGTACACACCGAAATGACACCGCCCGATCCGCTGACGATGATCCGCTATGAGGCGGCGGAGGATGGCGGAATCTGCATCACATCGTTCCGCTGGACATGCGAGAAAACGGTTGAGATTCCGCCGCAGATCGAGGGGAAACCGGTCACGGAAATCGGCGCAGAAGCGTTCAAATACTGCTATGCGGATGCCGTCGCGCTGCCCGATACCGTTAAAAAAATCGGGGCGCGTGCCTTTGAGGGCTGCGCTTATCTGCAAGCGATGCCAATCCCGAAATCCTGCGTCAGCATCGGTGATGGTGCATTCTCCGGCTGCAAAATGCTCGGGAATGTCATTTTGCCGGAGACCGTGCGGGAGATCGGGCGGGAGGCATTTGCGGAGACCGCCTATCTGAACGGGCAGCTCGGGGATGCGGTGATCCTCGGCAGCGGCATTCTCTATGATTACCGCGGCACGGATACGGCATACACCGTTCCGGAGAATGTGAAGATCATTGGGGCGGAGGCGTTTGCAGGGGCGGAATCGCTGCGGAAGATCACGATTCCGCAGAGCGTCACGCAGATTCAGCAGGGCGCTTTCGCCGGATGCACCGCGCTTGCGGAGATCGAGGCGCCTGATACCTTTACAAATCTTGCGGCGGATGCCTTTGCGGATACCAAATGGCTGACGGACAGCAAAGAGGACTTCCTGACGCTCGGCAAAATGCTCATCGCCTATCAGGGCAAGGAGAGCACCGTCGAGGTGCCGGAGGGGATTCAGGTCATCAACGCGGGCGCGTTTGCCGGAAACAACGGCATCACGGCGCTCCGGCTGCCGGAAAGTGTTCGCGAGATTCGCAGCGGCGCCTGCAGCGGATGCGCTTCGCTGCAGGTTGCGGAGTTCGGCGATGCGCTGACTGCAATCGGCGACGATGCGTTTCTCAATTGCAGCACGCTGAACTATCTGCGGCTCGGGCATGCGCTGGAAACCGTCGGCGACCGCGCATTTGCAGGCTGTCCGCGGCTCACGGAGGTCTATCTGCCCGATACGGTCAAAACCCTCGGCGAAAAGGCATTCGGCTACAGCTTTGACGGTGAATCCGGATACCGCCGCCTGAAAAATGAGCTGGTGCTCTATTCCAATACCGGCACTGTCCGCGAATATGCCGATGCGGAGGGCATTGCGCATGAACCCCTGCCCGATGCCGAAAATACGGAGCCTGCCCCGATTGTCACGGAGCCGGAAAACGCAAGCCCGGGATTCGGCACGATCCGCGGAAAGGCGTGGATTCCTGCCGCGGGGCTCGGCGGTGTGCTGGTGCTCGCCGGATTCATCCGGTTTGTCATGCGAAAGAGACGAAACGCCGCGGATTGATTCCCAAGCGGACGAATTGAGAATTTGGAGAATATACATGGAAAACGATCAAACACAATCGAAGAATATGCAGGATCGCGCGGAGACGCTTGCACATGTGCAGGCGCAGCTCGAGGCGGAAGGCTATCAGATGAAGGACGAGACCTTTTCGGCACGGACTGCCAATCTGATGATCTTTGCAACCGGCGTGCCGCTCAGCATTCTGCTGGGCGTGGTGTATCTGCTGGTGCAGCGGAAAAATGCGCTGAATGTTTTTACCTGCAACTGGAAGCTGGTGCTGCTGGCGCTGCTGATTTCGGTTCCGGTGCATGAATTTCTGCACGGGCTCGGGTTTGTCGGGGCGTGCCGCGAGAAGTGGAAAAGCATCGGCTTCGGGTTTCAGCTCAAAGCGCTGATGCCCTATTGCTGCTGCAAAGAGGCGCTCGGCATCGGCTCGTATCTGTTCGGTGTGCTGCTCCCCTGCACGGTGCTCGGGCTGATTCCTTCCGTTATTGCGATTGCGGCGAATCTTCCGGCGGTCTTTCTGTTCGGGATTCTCAACATCCTCATTGCATCCGGTGATCTGACGATTGTACTGCGCCTGCTGCGCTACATCGGCAAGGATGTCCGGATTTTCGATCATCCGGTCAAATGCGGCAGCATTGTGTTCCGGAAATAAAAAGAACGTGTCAGGTTTTGCGCCTGACACGTTTTTATGTTCATTGAATATTCGCAGCAATGCCGATTGAGATAAAATTCTCGACAACGGCGCGGAAATCGGTATCGGGCTCGGCGTCCTCGTTGTAATCGCCCTCGACCATCAGCCGGAGGCCGCCGTTCGGGAGCTGCGCCTGCACATTGTAATGATCGCGGTAGAACATGCCGCGCGAGACCTTGCGGTTCCGGAGAATCCCCTTGCATTCCGCGAGCCTGCATCCCGGAAAGTTGACATTGAGGATTTCGCCCTCTGCCGGATGCAGCCCGATCAGTTCTTCCAGCACCGCATCGAGATAGGCGTCCGTGACCTCGTGGCAGGGGCATGCCTGCTCGGAGAGTGCAATCGAGGGATAGCCCTGAAATGAGCCCTCAAACGCGCCGCCTGCCGTCGCGGAATACTGGATATCCGAAGCAACGTTGTAGCCGTAATTGATGCCGGAGAGCACGAGATCGGGCTTTTGCAGCATGATGTTCAGGCTGCCGACGCGGACGCAGTCGCCGGGGGTGCCGCTGCATGAGAACGCATGCACGCCCGCCACCGGAAAATCATGCGGAAAGACGTCGATATAAGTATGCAGCGTGATGCTGTGTGAGGCGGCGCTGCGCTGCGAATCCGGCGCGACCACCCACACCTCGCCGTATTTCTGTGCGGCTGCCGCAAGCCGGATGAGACCGTCTGCTGCGATGCCGTCATCGTTGGTAATCAGTATTCTGCGCATAGTTTTCTCCCTTCGCTTGATGCCTTATTATATCACATTGCAGCGTAAAACGCAATGGATGAAAATGAGAAATTAGAAATTAGAAATTAGAAATTGCGGTATCGCCTGCGGCGATGATTTATAAAATTGTCCGCGCAAGCGGACACGATAGTTTCTCATTGCTCATTTCTCATTTCTAATTTTTTCGGTTGACTTTTTCGCGGTTTTATGGTTTAATAGAGACTGTACGATTTTATTCAAAAGGTGATTTTATGAAGCAAAACCCCGTTTACAAGCGTGCGCTGACGCTCGCTGTCCCGATCATGATTCAGAACGGCATCTCGAACGCCGTCGGGCTGGTCGATCATGTGATGGTCGGCAGCCGCGGCACCGAGGCAATGACCGCTGTCTCGATTATCAGTCAGCTGCTGTTTGTGTTTTATCTCGCAATCTTCGGCGGGCTTTCCGGTCCCGGCATCTATACGGCGCAGTTTTACGGCTCCGGCGATCTCGAGGGCGTGCGGCACAGCTTCCGGCTCAAGGCGCTGATCTCCGCCGTCTGCACCATCGGCGGCATGCTGATCCTCTGGCTTTTGCGCATGCAGCTCATCGGGCTGTATCTGCACGGCGAAAGCAGCGAGGTCGATCCGGCGCTGACAACGGATTATGCGCTGCAGTATCTTGCGATCATGCTGCTCGGACTGCCTGCAAACGGCATCACGCAGACCTATGCGAGCACGCTGCGCGAAACCGGCGACAGCGTCAAGCCGATGGTCGCGGGCATTGCCTCGGTTGTGACGGATGTTGTGCTCAACTATCTGCTGATCTACGGCAAATTCGGGTTTCCGACGCTCGGTGTCTCCGGTGCGGCAATCGCGACGGTCATTGCAAGATTCATCGAGATGGGCGTGCTGGTGATCTGGGCGCATGCGAAAACGGAGATGCATCCGTTCCTTGCGGGCATCTGGAAGACGCTGCGCATCCCTGCGGATGTCTGCGGCAAAATGCTGCGCAAGAGTATCCCGATTTTCTGCAATGAGTTCCTGTGGGCGGGCGCTGTCGCCGCGCTGACGCAGTGCTATTCGGTGCGCGGGCTGCACATTGTCGCAGGGCTCAATATCTCGAATGCGCTCTGCAATCTGCTGAATGTGGTATTTGTCGCGCTCGGGCATGCGGTCGGTATCCTGATCGGGCAGACGCTCGGCGCAGGAAAATATGAGCAGGCAAAGCGCGATGCGTTCTCGCTGACATGGTTCAGCGGGCTGCTCTGCGTCGGGCTGACGGTGATTCTGATGCTGCTCTCCGGCGTCTTTCCGCGCGTTTACGATACAACGGAGAATGTCCGCGGGCTGGCGACCATGTTCATCCGGCTGACGGCGCTGTTCTTCCCGGTGCAGGGTGTGCTGAATGCGCTCTACTTCACGCTGCGCTCGGGCGGCAAAACGCTCGTCACATTTCTCTTTGACAGCGTATTTTCATGGACGATCATGCTGCCGCTGGCGATGCTGCTCTGCTTCAAAACCGCGCTGCCGATCGGTGCGGTCTATGCGATTGTGCAGGCGGCGGATCTCATCAAAATCGCAATCGGGCTGATTCTGGTGCGCAAGGGCATCTGGATCAGCAATCTGGCAGGGAGCGAACAGGCTGCCTGACGGCCAAAGCGGTGCATGCACAAGACGGGTACCCATATAGAAGTTTTGCCCCTGAGCCCTTCAAAGTGCTCAGGGGCATTGTACTTATTGTTACGAAGCTAAATCAGAATTTGCGGGCAGGGCCCGCCGCCGTTGATCTAAAGATTTCCGGCAGCGTTTCGGAGCGCACATTATTCTGATTGTTTTCGCAGCGTAATAAGATAAATCAGAATTTGTCGGCAGTGCCGACAGCCGTTATTCTAAAGCTTTCCGGAAGCGTTATGCGCATCTTTCAGTACACTGGTTTTCGGAAGCTTATTGCTGTAAATCAGAATTTGTATCACAGAACCATCAGCAGTGTTCCGGCTCCAATCAGGATACACCCCATCACTGACTTAAAAGTAAATTCTTCATGCAGAAAAACAAACGCCAGTATCAGCGTAATGACAACGGACAACTTATCAATCGGGACGACTTTTGAAGCGTCTCCCATCTGCAAGGCCTTGTAATAGCAAAGCCATGAGGC
>JAFWUX010000018.1 GCA_017523995.1 Oscillospiraceae bacterium
CTTATTCTATAGGAATCTCCACGTTTATCAATGCTTGCCATACGCTTTCTCCTTTCAGCTTCAGCAGCCCGTCACAAACAGCTTGCAGTTCCTGCTTCGTCTGTTCATTCAGGAATTCATCATGATCGGCAAGAATATCACCGAGATTATGCGCAGACATCATTACATCCTGCTCCAACCGACTTTGCAGAAGGCTCGGAAGATCAAGCAGCAGTTTTGCATATTCTAAGCTCTGAATAGTAAATGGTGCATCTGAATCCTCAGAATCCACTTCTTTCCCGTTCCAAACCTTTTCATAATACATTGCAAGCGCTATTTTCAGGTATTCTTCAAAATCCTCGATTTCTCTTGCAAGCATATGTGTTTGCGCTCTGGCACGATTATATCCGTGCGTTGTCAGCAGTTCCTCCGGTATTCGGACATTATTCTCCTTGCAATACTTTCTTAGAAGGATTTTCCGTATTTCATATGCCTTAATTGCAGCATCATGCGCCCTGATCGTATCAGAAATCAGCGAATACGGAATATGCTGGATAATCATATTCAGCAAAGGGCGTGCTTCCGGCGGCATCGGCGGTCGGTTCAGGTTCTGAATATGCTCAATCGTTGCCTGTGAAAGACCGGTAATACGGACAGCAATCTGCATATCGTAATCAGGTGTCGGGTCTTCATTCAGTCCTAACAGATAGTCAGCCGAAACTTCATGATACCGCGCCATTGCTTCTATAATCTCCAGATCAGGCTTGCGTGCGCCGTTTTCATAGCGCCCGTATGTCTGCTGCGTAATGCCGATGCCCTCCGCAACTTCGCGCTGAGAACGTTCTCCGCGCAGCTTGCGCAGACGTTCTGTGAAAACTCCAATGTCCATTGTGAAGCAGCTCCTTTCGCTCAACCAGTGTCGTGATACCCGACACTGGTTTTATGGGGTCGGATTTCTCGACCCCATCCACCTGCCCTGTTTCGGGGCAGGTGTTTTTTATGAAAATCGTATTTCAAAGCTGTCAAAACGGCAGTTTTGATACGCTGAACGAATCGTTCACCGTTATGTGAGCAAAAATAATATACATATGGCGTATCATCAAATTGATATAATCCAAATATACATCATTGGATTAAGTGCTTGACAACTTGAATTTGGTGTGATACAATGGTATTATCGCCAATCATCACTATTGTCATTATATCACATTATGGTTGGCTTGTCAAGGAGGTGGATCAAATATTTTTCAGAAGTTTTGAAGAACCATAGGAAGGGGGACTGAAAATGCAGAAAGCAAATCAGGACATTCGTGACTATGCAGCACAGAAAGGCGTGTATTTCTGGGAGATTGCAATGAAGCTCGGCATCTCTGAGCCGACCATTACCCGCTGGATGCGCGTCGAACTGCCTGCGGACAAGCACCGGGAGATCGAACAGGTCATCAATGACATCGCAATCACCAAGTCGCAGAGTGAATGATTGTCCCAAGTGAAGCAGAAGTTCAAGCCATGGCAGAGAAGGAAACCCTGAACTGCCGCAACAGAAAGAGAGGTACTATGAACATGATGCAGAACTACAATGTCAATGTCCCCGTCATGAAGGGTATCGCGGAGTGTGCTGAGATGTTCGGCATCAGCCAGCGCTACTGCCGCGAGCTCGCAAAGACCGGCGCCGTCCGTGCGGTGCGCGTCGGACGCGGCAAGATCCTCGTCAATGTCCAGAGCATGGCAGATTACTTCAACCGGACTTCGATCCCAGAGGATGAGGCCCCGAATCAGGGCGTCATCCAGCCGATCCCGGTCAGACTGTGAGGTGCAGAAGTGGCAAACAGACGGATGTTTTCAGGAGCAATCGTCAGTTCGGCACGATTTCTGCAAATGGGACAGACTGCACGGCTGCTCTATTACGATCTGGGTATGCACGCGGATGATTCCGGTGTGGTCGAGGCATTCACAGTCATGCGGATGACAAGCGCAAGCGAGGACGATCTGCGGCTGCTGGCTGCAAAGGGCTTCATCGTCATTCTGAATGCCGAGCTGGTGACATACATCTGCGACTGGGACAAGAACAATGCCATTCGCAGCGACCGGCGCCAGCCGAGTATGTATGAAGGTCTGCTCGCACAGTATCGCAGCGGAGAAATGCTCCCCTATCTCTGTGACACAGGATGCTACAGGAACCATGGCATACCTTGAATTTGAAGCAATCGGCGTTCCGAGGGTAAAAACAGAACGATCTGTAGCATATATAGACCATAATACACTTCAAAATGGTTTTGAAAATGCGGACGATCATCGTTTTATCGGTTCAGTTGCCAAAAAGCACGGTATCTATTTTTTCCGTCCGGGTAACGGAATCTGTCATCAGGTACACCTTGAAAGATTCGGTATACCCGGCAAAACGCTGATAGGCTCCGACAGCCATACACCCACAGGCGGCGGTATCGGCATGATAGCTATAGGCGCAGGCGGACTTGATGTAGCAGTTGCAATGGGCGGCGGTGCCTACTATATTACATATCCGAAAATTGTCAAGGTAAATCTGACAGGGAAGCTCTCTCAGTGGGTGGCTGCAAAAGATGTGATTTTAGAGGTGCTTAAAAGATTGACCGTCAAGGGCGGTGTCGGCAAAGTAATTGAATACTGCGGCGACGGTGTGAAAACACTGACTGTTCCGGAAAGAGCTACCATCACAAATATGGGCGCAGAGCTTGGCGCAACCACATCCATTTTCCCTTCCGATGAAGTAACACTTTCATTTCTAAAAGCGCAGAACAGGGCAGAAGTTTGGACTGAATTGAAGGCTGATGACGATGCAGCTTATGATGAGGAAATCAATATTGATCTTTCTGCTGTCATCCCTATGGCAGCCTGCCCGCATTCCCCCGACAATGTTAAGACCGTCAAAGAAATAGGACATCTCAAGGTTGATCAGGTATGTATCGGCTCATGCACGAATTCCAGTTATATGGATATGATGAAGGTTGCATATATTCTCAGGGGCAAAACTGTCCATCCAGGTATTTCGCTCAGTATCGCACCCGGCTCAAAGCAAGTGCTGAATATGCTGGCTTCCAACGGCGCATTGGCTGATATGATTGATGCCGGAGCAAGAATTCTGGAATCCGCCTGCGGACCTTGTATCGGAATGGGACAATCACCGAATTCCGGCGGTGTGTCCCTGAGAACCTTTAACAGAAACTTTGAGGGGCGATCCGGCACAAAAGATGGGCAGATTTATCTTGTTTCTCCAGAAATGGCAGCAGTTTCTGCACTGAATGGATATTTGACTGATCCTCGTGAACTGGGCGACATGCCGAATTTTGAAATGCCGGAGCAGTTTACGATAAATGATAACATGATAGAAGAACCTGCTGACGAGATAGATATGGAGCAAATTGATATCCTCATAGGTCCGAATATTAAACCTTATCCGGTTACTGCGCCTCTTCTTCGTGATATTGCCTGTCAGGTTTCACTGAAGGTTGGTGATAATATCACAACAGATCATATCATGCCTGCTGGAGCAAAGATTCTTCCGCTCCGTTCAAATATCCCTGCAATCTCTAAGCATTGTTTTACAGTCTGCGATGAGTCTTTTCCTGCAAGAGCAACGGAGCTTGGGAATTCAATCATTGTAGGCGGCTCAAATTATGGTCAGGGCAGCTCCCGCGAACACGCCGCACTTGCACCGTTGTATTTGGGAATAAAAGCTGTTGTAGTCAAGAGTTTTGCACGGATTCACCGTGCTAATCTAATCAATGCCGGCATTCTCCCGCTTACATTTGCTAATGAATCCGATTACGATAAGATCGCCCAGGGCGATGAAATTGCACTTGAAAATGTTCGTGCAGACATTGAAGCAGACAAGATGGAGCTAACCCTTTTTAACAGGTCAACGGGTGAAAACATCCCTGTTCTCTGTGAGTTAACGGGCAGAACCAAAGATATTATTCTTGCAGGAGGACTGCTTGACTTTACAAGAGAGTCGCTAAAAAGCACGAATGGAGGATAAATAATGTGGGCGTATGAAAGCGTATTCTATCAGATATATCCGCTGGGATTTTGCGGCGCTCCGTTTCAAAATGACGGAATTGAGGAATCAAGAATCCGAAAGATTATAGATTGGGCTGATCATATTGAAGCACTGCAATGCAACGCAATCTATTTCTCACCCATATTCGAGTCGGATTCGCACGGATATGACACAAGGGATTATTCTAAAATCGACTGTCGCTTAGGGACGAATGAAGACTTTGCTGATGTTTGTAAAGAACTCCATAAAAGAGGAATCAAAGTCATTCTTGACGGTGTTTTCAATCATGTCGGAAGAGGATTCTGGGCATTTCAGGATGTCCTTCGCAATCGTGAGAATTCGCGCTATAAAGATTGGTTTCATATAGACTTTGGCGTAAACTCGAACTATAATGACGGCTTCTGGTATGAAGGCTGGGAAGGTCACTATGAGCTTGTCAAGCTCAACCTCTGGAACAATGAGGTTGTGGAGCATATTTTTGCCTGCATAAAAGGTTGGGTTGAGGAATTTGATATCGATGGTTTGCGGCTTGATGTTGCATATTGTCTGGATAAGGAATTTCTGAAACGGCTGCGCAAATATACGGAGGGACTAAAAAGCGACTTTTTTCTGATTGGAGAACTCCTGCACGGTGACTATTCGCAGTATGTAAACAACGAAATGCTGCATTCCGCAACAAATTATCAGTGCTATAAAGGCCTGTATTCCAGCTTTAACAGTATGAATATGTTTGAAATATGTCACTCTCTGCAAAATCAGTTTGGTTCAGAACAGTGGTGCCAATATAGAGGGCTGCATCTGCTTAGTTTTGTGGACAACCATGATGTTTCAAGAATCGCAACGATTCTGACAAATAAGAACCATCTTCCGCTGGTCTATGCGCTGATGTTCGGAATGCCCGGAATTCCATGCATATACTACGGAAGTGAATGGGGCGCAGAGGGTGACAAAAACCAAGGTGATCCTGCACTGAGAGTTTCATTTGAACAGTCGATTGACAATGATCTTTCCGCATATATTTCAAAGCTTGCTCAGATTCACCATGAAAGCCCGGCAATTTGCTATGGGGATTTCAGTATTCCGCTGCTTACTAATCGGCAGTGTATTATTCAGCGCAGATGTGAAACTGAAAGGATACTCGTAGCAATCAATGCAGATGAACATCCATATACGGCACATTTTGATGCGGGATGCGGAATGGCTGATGAGCTGATAACAGGTACAAAACATGATTTTGGCGGCGGAAGTGAATTGCCCCCATACTCTGCAAAGATATGGAAAATGGAAAGATAGGTTTCTGCCGCGCAATTGCAGAGTGACAATAACTGGTATTGAAAAAATTACGGGAGGAGAGCACAATGGACATGAACGAACGAAAGCCCATCGAAAGCGTTGCTGCCCTGGAAACCGAACTGAGACTTGTGCGAGAAGCTCAAAAACATTATTCTCTCTATACGCAGGAACAGGTTGACACAATTTTTCTTGCGGCAGCATCTGCAGCAAATAAGGCACGCCTTTCCCTCGCAAAAATGGCTGTTGAAGAAACCGGTATGGGTATTGTTGAGGATAAAGTTATTAAAAATAATTACGCTGCTGAATATATTTATCATGCTTACAAGGACACAAAAACGTGCGGTATTATTGAGGAAGATATGGCATTCGGTATTCAGAGAATCGCAGAACCGATCGGTGTAATTGCAGCTGTAATACCTACTACCAATCCAACCTCCACAGCGATATTTAAGGCATTGATCTCGTTAAAAACTAGAAACGGAATCATTTTTAGTCCACACCCGCGTGCGAAGAAATCGACTGTTGAGGCAGCACGTATTGTATATGAAGCAGCTGTAAAAGCCGGTGCACCCCAAAACATAATCTCCTGGATAGACGCACCGAACCTTGAAATGACCAATCTCGTTATGAAGGAAGCGGATTTAATTCTTGCAACCGGAGGTCCCGGTATGGTCAAGGCTGCATACTCCAGCGGAAAACCTGCTCTTGGTGTAGGTGCGGGAAACACGCCTGCTATTATTGACAAATCAGCAAATATTGTACTTGCTGTCAGTTCCATCATACACTCAAAAACATTTGATAACGGTATGATATGTGCCTCCGAACAGTCAGTCATTGTTCATCAGGATATCTATGATGTTGTTAAACGCGAATTCGCTGCACGCGGATGCTATTTCCTTTCCACGGAAGAAACCGATAAAGTACGGCATACAATTCTGATAAACGGTGCTTTAAATGCCAAAATTGTCGGTCAGCGTGCGGCAACGATTGCAGAGTTATCCGGTGTCACTGTTGCAGCAGGAACAAAAGTGCTGATTGGTGAGGTTGAAAACGTCGATATTTCCGAAGAATTTGCACATGAAAAGCTCTCGCCTGTGCTTGCAATGTATAAAGCTGCGGATATTCAAGATGCATTTGCTAAAGCAGAGCAACTGATTGCAGACGGCGGTTACGGTCATACGGCATCGATCTATCTCAATGAGCAAACTGAAACTGACATTCTGAATGAATTCAAAGCACGCATGAAAACTTGCCGCATTCTTGTGAACACGCCTTCATCACACGGAGGTATCGGTGATCTTTATAACTTTAAGCTGACTCCTTCATTAACATTGGGCTGTGGCTCATGGGGTGGAAACAGCGTAAGCGAAAATGTTGGTGTAAAACACCTTCTCAATATTAAAACCGTCGCTGTTAGGAGAGAAAATATGCTTTGGTTTAGAACGCCGGAAAAAGTGTATATAAAAAAAGGATGCCTGCCGGTTGCACTCGACGAGCTAGGCAGTGTCATGGGAAAGAAACGTGCATTCATTGTAACAGATCATTTTTTGTACAGTGCAGGGTTTACCAAGCCAATCACTTCTAAACTTGATGAATTGGGCATTGTTCACTCCACATTCTTCGATGTTGAGCCTGATCCGACTCTTGATAGTGCAGAAGCCGGAGCTGCACAAATGCGCTCGTTTCAACCTGATGTAATTATTGCACTTGGCGGCGGATCGGCAATGGACGCAGCAAAGATCATGTGGGTGCTTTATGAACATCCGGAAGCGGACTTCAAAGACATGGCCATGCGTTTTATTGATATTCGCAAGAGAGTCTATCCTTTTCCGAAAATGGGCGAAAAAGCATATTTCGTTGCTATTCCCACATCGGCAGGTACAGGCTCAGAGGTTACACCCTTTGCTGTCATAACAAATCGTGAAGATGGATGCAAATATCCGCTCGCCGACTATGAGTTGCTTCCCGATATGGCAATCGTTGATGCTGATATGCATATGAGTGCGCCGAAAGGTCTCACTGCAGCATCCGGCATTGACGCTGTAACGCACGCACTTGAAGCCTATGCATCAATCATGGCAACTGACTATACCGATGGATTGGCAATTCAGGCGCTTAAGGTCATATTTGAGTACCTGCCCCGAGCTTATGAGAATGGTCAAACTGATATTGAAGCCCGTGAAAAAATGGCGAATGCTGCAACTATGGCAGGTATGGCATTTGCCAACGCTTTTCTTGGTATTTCTCATTCGCTGGCACATAAACTCGGTGCTTATCATCATATTGCACATGGTATAGCGAATGCTCTGGTGATTTGCAATGTAATCCGATATAATGCTGCCGAGATTCCGGTGAAAATGGGAACATTCTCGCAGTATGATCACCCGCACGCCCTTGCAAGATATGCAGAAATAGCTGATGCGCTCGGGTTGGGCGGAAAGACCGATTCTGAAAAATTGGAAAATTTGATAACGGCAGTTGAGAACCTGAAAACAAAAATCGGAATCAAGCCAACAATAGCAGACTATGGCATCAAGGAGGAAGACTTCCTTGCGACTCTTGACGAAATGACAGAGGCTGCGTTCGATGACCAGTGTTCAGGTGCAAATCCCAGATATCCGCTAATCTCTGAATTAAAACAGCTTTATCTTGACGCATACTACGGAAGAACCTTTATGGAAATTGAAATGCCGGGTGTAAACCAGCTGGAAAATCTATCAGAGTGAGAATCTGATAGATGAAAAGTGCTGAAGGGAGGAAGGAAAATGCAGCTTAACACCGATAATATTATTGCAATATGTAAAGACAAAACAATTTATCGAGATGGTGACTATGCGTTGAAAGTGTTCGGAGACAGTTATCCTAAGCAGGATGTTCTCAATGAGGCGCTTAATCAGGCACGGGTAGAACTAACCGGACTGAATATCCCGAAAATACACGAAATTACGACTATAAACGGTAAATGGACTATCGTTATGGATTACATCGAAGGTAAGACATTATCGCAAATATGGGAAGATAATCCCGAAAAGCTGGACGAATACATCGAGCAATTTGTAGTACTGCAAATGGATGTACAGTCACATAATTGTCAGCTTCTTGTGCGTCTGAAAGACAAGATGCATGGTAAAATCTCCGCATCAGCTTTCTCCGCCACGGTGCGATATGATCTGCATACAACCCTAGAGTCCATGCCGAAACACCTAAAACTATGTCACGGCGATTTCAACCCGTCAAATATTATCATTACACCGGATGGTTCACCGTGCTATATTGACTGGGCACACGCAACGCAGGGAAACGCCTCAGCGGATGTCGCACGTTCCTATCTATTGTTCTGCCTAAATGGAAGGGAAGATATTGCAAAAAAGTATCTCAGGTGTTTTTGCAAAAAATCCGATACAGCAATTCAGTATGTTCAAAAATGGATGCCTATTGTTGCTGCTTCGCAGTCCCTGAAAGGGAATGAAGCAGAAAAAGATTTCTTATCATCGTGGGTAAATGTAGTCGATTACACATAAAGGATCAGTAGTAATAGCATTATCAAACATACTTCACCGTGAGAATTGCTTGACAATTCTGCCGTTTTGATGTATAATAATCTCAACAAGCAAGGACGCTTCGATGATTCGGGGCGTCCTTTTGCCGTTTTGCGGAATGAGGTTTATTATGAAAGACGGTTTTATCAAAATTGCCTGCGCAACACCTGAACTGAAGGTTGCAGACTGCACGTACAATGCGGACAGAATCATAGAACTGATTACGGAAGCACACCAAAAGGGTGTCAAAATCATTTGTTTTCCGGAGCTGTCCGTCACCGGCTATACCTGCGGTGACCTATTTTTGCAGGATGCGCTGCTCAGTGCTGCCAAAACAGAGCTTGTTCGGATTATCAGGGAAACGGAGAAACTGGATATTGTTTCGAACATCGGAATGCCGCTTGCTGTCTGCGGGAAGCTATATAACTGCGGCGTAGTCATCAACAAAGGAAAAGTGGTCGGTGCCGTGGCAAAAAAGAATATCCCAAATTACAGCGAGTTTTACGAGGTGCGGCATTTTACCGCGATGCCTGATGGTCTCTGTGCAGATGTGCCGCTGGATGGCGAACATTCTGTGCATATCGAAGACACTGTCTTTATCTGTAATGAACTGCCGGAGTTGACTTTTGGCATTGAAATCTGCGAGGATATGTGGGTATATTCGCCGCCTGCGGAAAGACTGGCTGCATCCGGTGCTGTTGTGATCTTCAATCTGTCCGCGAGCGATGAGGTAATCGGCAAAGCGGATTACCGCAGAACTTTAATCAAAGCGCATTCCGGCTCCATGGCGTGCGCGTATGCCTATGCTGACTGCGGCGTCGGTGAATCGACACAGGATATGGTCTTTGCCGGACACAATCTCATTGCAGAAAACGGTTCTGTTCTGACGGAATCGAAAGCATTTTCAAGCGGCCTGACGGTTGCGGATATTGATATTCAAAAACTGCTGTATGAGCGCAGAAGAATGAACTCCTATACAGCATCCCCTAGCAGTCACAATGCTTATTTTTCATTGAAAGTCACCGAAACCGCCCTTGACAGAACATTTGCGAAAACGCCATTTGTGCCGACTGACAAGCACGCACTCGACAGCAGATGCGAGGAGATTCTCACAATGCAGGCAGTCGGTCTGATGACAAGACTGCGCCATATCGGATGCAAAACCGCTGTACTCGGTCTTTCCGGCGGGCTGGATTCCACGCTCGCGCTCATCGTGACAGTTCACGCTTTTGATATGCTCGGACTTGACCGGAGCGGCATTCAGACAATCACCATGCCCTGCTTCGGCACAACGGACAGGACATATCAAAATGCCTGTTCTCTTGCCAAAGCATACGGCGCAACGCTGTCTGAGATGAATATCTGCGCCAGTGTGATGCAGCATTTTGCTGACATCGGGCAGTCGCCGGATGTGCATGATGTGACCTATGAAAATGCACAGGCGAGAGAACGCACGCAGATCCTCATGGACAAAGCGAATCAACTCTGCGGCATTGTCATCGGCACGGGTGATTTGTCAGAACTGGCGCTCGGCTGGGCAACCTACAACGGCGACCATATGTCGATGTATGCTGTGAACGCATCCATTCCGAAAACATTGGTGCGCTGGCTGGTGAATTATGAGGCGGAAATCTCAGAGGGCGAACTGCAGAAAGTGCTGTCGGATATTCTGGATACGCCGGTCAGTCCGGAACTGCTTCCGCCGGAACAAAATGGTGCAATCTCACAGATAACTGAGGATATTGTCGGACCGTATGAACTGCACGATTTCTTCATGTACTATATGCTGCGATATGGTTTTGCACCGTCCAAGATCTTCCGCATTGCCTGCAATTCATTCGCGGATACATATCCGAAAGAAGTTATCCTGAAATGGTTGAAGATTTTTTACCATCGTTTCTTCACACAGCAATTCAAGCGCTCCTGTCTGCCGGACGGTCCGAAAGTCGGTACGGTTACGCTGTCTCCGCGCGGTGACTGGCGTATGCCGAGTGATGCTTCCGCAAATATCTGGCTCAGAGAGATTGATCTTTTATAATCTTTGCGCATAGTAAAAACCGTGCAGTCTTTAGCCGCTGCACGGTTTCCCTTTTACTTGATAATGCCCGCTTTATATGCCTCCAAAAGCCGGCGCAGATCATTGATCTTATCAAGCATCTCCTCGCCCTTATCCGTATCGGAGATATTTGCACGGCGTTCCAGCTTTTCTACAAGGTGAATGGTCGGAGTATTTCCGCTTTCGCCTTCCACATACGGCTTGTGCTCTGCAAGGTTCAGACTGTGAGAGTCATAAATCAGAGTGTAACCTGCAATACCTGTTGCAGACTGATATGCTTTGGAAATACCGCCGTCTATGACATACAGCTTTCCGTCCGCCTTAACCGGGCTTTCCCCGTTCTTAATCTTCACAGGAACATGACCGTTTATGATATGACCTTTTTCCGGATTAAGCTCAAAATGTGCAAGCAGCGACATACATACATCCGCCTGCTCGGAAAAAGTATAATAGGCATTGTAATTTTCAATATGCAGCGATTTGTCTGCAAGCAGCGCACGCTCAAAGAATGCCATCTTATCTTTTCCGTAAAGCGGAGACTTCGGACCGCACCAGAGATACCACATAAAATCGCCTGCGTATTCCTTTTCCGCGCCGCTGCAAAAATACGCCTGATTCACTAGTTCTCCGAGTTTGTCCAGCAGTTCTTTTCCGGAATATTGCTGCCCTTGAATACTCACACTTTGAAGTGCACCGTTTTCATCCATCGGGATGCAGCCGTGAAACAGGAGATTGTTGTTGCAGGTTTTGTACATTGCACCTTTTGCATAGATAAAACGGATATGCCGCTGGAGCTTCTCACTATGCCGGAAGGACGCTTTCAAAACCTTCATGAGTTCCGTTTCGCCCTCAGAGAGCGTCAGCGGTGAAGAAGGATCTACTGTCGGGAAATGCTTGTCAAGCAGTTCATGCACTTTACCGTCAATCATCACAGTACCATTGATGAAATCTGTTCTGCCGAAGAGGTCACGGTCTGTCATTTCCCATTCGGGATGCTTGGCAATGAGCTGACCTTCCAGCTTCATCTGGATCACGGTGATCGCCTTATGCATTTTTGCCGCAAGCTTCAGATCGACCGGATCATAGATATTATCATCAAGAGAATTCGGCATATACAGCGCACAGTCGTCATTTTCATAGGTCTCGGAAGCAAATACCGCCAGTGCCCGGAGGTTCAGCCCGTAGCCGTCTTCCAGAACATCGAAATTATTGTAACGCATGGCAATGCGGATCACATTGGCGATCAGAACCGGATTTCCGGCAGCGGCGCCCATCCACGAAACATCGTGATTGCCCCACTGGATATCAACATCATGCATTTTCATGAGCTCGTCTACTATCAGATCTGCGCGGGGTCCTCTGTCGAAAATATCACTGATGATATGCAGTTTGTCAATGCATACAGACTGAATGAACTTGCAGAGGGAAATAATAAATGTCTCAGCAATGCCCGTGCTAATAATCGCACTGATCAGCTCATCATAATAGTAATCTTTGTTGACATCATCAGTCACGTTAAGCAGTTCATCCAGTATGTAGACCAAATCTGCCGGGATTCGCTTACGAATACGAGCACGGGTATATTTTGCAGAAACCGTTTCGCAGACCAGAATCAGCCGGTAATTGTCAGGCGAATCCATTCGTCAGAGAGTTCACCGACATTTGACAGACGTGTGATCTCCTTTTTCGGGTAGTAGATTAGTTCCGCTAGTTTTTCACGATCGGAAGCGGAAACAGTTTTTCCGAGCACAAGGTCAATTTTGATTTTGATCATACCGGATGCACTCCGGAGCATATGCAGGAACGCGCCGGATTCACCGTGAATATCGCTGAAAAAATATTCTGTCCCTTTCGGCAGGCTTCGGCTTGCTGAAAGATTGATGATCTCGCTTGCTGCACTTTCCATCGTGGGATATTCTTTGGCAAGGAGTCTGAGGTATTTCACGTCCATATCATCACACCTTTTTAAATAATATCGGTATAACATGTCTCATTATACCACAGAGCGAAAGAAAATGCAAATTTGTGAACCGGACGAAAGGGCGTCGTGAAAAACGACAACGCTATTGTTTTGCAAAACAGTGCTCCTTATCTGAGTCCTGACTCATGCTTTACTAGTACCGCTACAAGATAATTGCAGAAATCTGTGTTATTCTCTTGCTTTTTTGCAGGATTTAGAGTATAATACAATCAAGAGTGACATATTTCACATGCGGAGGTGAGAACAATGGGAATGTATCTGAATCCCGGAAACAGTAGTTTTTCCAGAATCCTGAAAACAGATTATATTGATAAAACCGGTCTGATTGCGCTGATCAACAAAAGAGTCGATACGGAGCACAGCCTGATTTGCGTCAGCCGTCCGCGGCGTTTCGGCAAATCCTATGCTGCGAGAATGCTTTGCGCTTATTATGACAGCACTTGTGATTCGCGTCCGCTGTTTGATAACTGTGCCGTCAGCAAATCCGAAGGCTACACCAGTCATATCAATCGGTATCATGTGATTTATCTGGATATGTCGAATCTTCTTGAAAAAGTCAAGCCCGAACAGCTTGTGCAGTTTATCAAGGATAATGTGGAGGCAGAAATAATCAGCGCCTATCCGGATGTGAAAAAGGGAACCTCTTTCGATCAGACTTTGTTGCACACTGTCGAGCAAACAGGGAAGAAATTCTTTGCGATCATTGATGAGTGGGACGCGCCGATCAGAGAGACGCCGGAAATCAGCGAAGAATACCTGAAATTTCTGCGAATGCTGTTCAAGAGCAGCGGAACGACCGCAAAAATATTCGCCGCAGCCTACATGACTGGTATCCTGCCGATCAAAAAAGACGGTTCAGAGTCCGCGATTTCCGATTTTGACGAATACTCTGTGCTGGAACCAGGTGAATTTGCAGAATTTACAGGCTTTACTGAGAACGAAGTCAAAACTCTTTGCGAAGAAAAGGGCATGGATTTCGCCGAGTTCAAAAAATGGTATGACGGATACTCATTCGGCAGCGAGAAGTCAATCTACAATCCATACTCAGTGATGAAAGCGCTTGACAGAAAAGCTGTACGCTCCTATTGGCGGAAAACTTCGGCTGCTGAAGCACTGATTACCTATGTCAATCTCGGCGGCGACGAATTACAGGAGAAGATTGCAAGGCTGATTGCTGGTGAAGCTGTCACCGTGTACACCGAAGACTTTGAGAACGATTTTGAGACCTTCAAATCCGACGACGATCTTCTGACGCTGCTGATTCATCTGGGATATCTGTCCTACGATGAGCAAACCTCGCTCGTGAAGATTCCGAATGAAGAGGTACACGCAGAGTTCAGCCGCATTCTGAAAAAAGCAAAGAATAAGCGGCTGATCGAGCTCGTCCGCAGATCGGAACAGCTTTTCGCAGATACGCTTGCTGGTAACGAAGAAGCTGTTGTAAAGGCGATTCAGGCGGTGCGCGACTCCAACTACGCGCCGATGTATTACAACGACGAGCAGGCACTCCGTTATGCGGTTAAGTTTGCATATATTGTTTGCGAAGATCGCTATACGAAGATAGAGGAACTGCCCTCCGGCAGAGGTGTCGCGGATATTGTCTATCTGCCTGATCCAGGCGAGCGTCTGCCAGCACTGCTGATCGAACTGAAATGGAATAAGTGCGACGATGCCGCAATCGGGCAGATCAAAGAAAAGCATTATCCTGCCGTACTGGGGCATTACAACGGAAGCATGATTCTCATCGGTATCAATTACGATGAAAATACAAAGGTGCATTCCTGCAAGATTGAGAATGTTACAAAGGAATGATTACAGATTGTAAAACGGGTTCTTGGGCACTGTTTGGACACTATTTGGACACTACGGAGATGAAAAAGTATAAAATCCTATGAAACAAGAAAACAAGAAAACCGCGTGTCAACGGCTAAAACGTAATTATATATAATGAGGTGAAATGCCTTTTATCCCTCTGGCAGTGTGGGGGTCACGGGTTCGAATCCCGTATGCTCCATCAATTATAATCCACGCAGATACGCTGTTTCTTTGATCTCTAAGAAACAGCGTATTTCATTTATTTCTATTATGGGTGCGAATTGGGTGCAAAAGCATATTTATAATTATTCAGCTTTTCTCATATTCGTATCATGTGAATTCCGGATGAGGGTAGATATACGATGAAGAATATCAGAACAAGAAGAATCATCATGTCCGTAATGGGCGTTATGATCGGAGCGGTCAGCGTTGCCATCTTCAAAATGGCAGCATTCGGCGTTGACCCGTTTCAGTCATTTATGAGTGGCATTGATCAGCTCATCCCGATTAGCTTCGGTACGCTTTATGTGCTTGTAAATGCAGTGCTGCTTGCGTTCAGCCTGATATTTGACAGGCATTATATCGGCATTGCAACTTTCATCAATCTGTTCCTTCTGGGCTATGTCACGGAATATTCCTACAAATTCCTTTCATGGCTCATACCGGAACCGAATTTCATTCTGCGCATATTATTCCTGATAACCGGAATTGTGATCATCTGCATCGGTTCGTCCATTTACATCACAGCTGATCTGGGCGTTTCAACATATGACGCAGTCGCGCTGGTCATGGCAAATAAGTGGAAAATCGGTAAATTCAAGTTTATCCGTGTCTGCACCGACCTGTGCTGCGTAGTGCTCGGTGTGGCAATGTTCCTGATTGCAGGCGGAACAATCAAAGCAGTCCCGGCGATTGCAGGGATCGGAACGATCATCACAGCGTTTTTCATGGGACCGCTGATTGAATTCTTCAGCGAACATATCGCAAAGAAGATGCTTGGCGATGAGAGCCTTGCAAAAGAGAATAAAAGCTGAAAACAGAACATCAGAATGCAACTCCGGTTCTGATCAATCGAATTACAATAAAAATGAGCAATGAACCGATCGCGGTTATTGCTCATTTCTGTTTGCTGCATGCATAGATTTCATTTTCAGCTCTGATATTTGCCGACAACAACAAGACGCTGCGAACCGTCATCGGTACAGGTGATAATTGTAATTCTGTTGTCGCCGAAATCATCCAGCACCCACGTTTCGTTCGGCTCGACAATCCGCGTCTCGCTGACGGTATAGGTGTAGCAGTTTTTCTGTACGTCATAAAGCGCGATTTTCATGCCGGTGTCAACATTTTTCAGATTGTTAAAGTATTCCTTATACAGCGTGCTGCTGTGTCCGGCAAGGCAATAGTTTCCGCGCCCGAAATCGCCGGTATCCGGAAAATGCCCCACTGCCTTTGCGATTGTCTGCTGATCCGTTCCTTCCAGAATCGGTGCCTTGATATGCAGGTCCTCGATTTCTACAACCGGATTTTCGCGCATGAGCTTCTGCTTCTGCATCATGCGGTGCAGCTTGCGAATGCCGTAAAATCCGATCACGCTGAGTCCGGTGCAGATCGCAAGCAATCCGGCAATCAAAATCGTCCATTGTTTTTTCGTCAGTTTTTGTTTCTGTTCGGTTGACAAGTGAGAGATCATCTTCTTTCCTGAATATAGAGATATTGTATCACAGAAGAAGAAGATTGTCAAGGCAATTGCTTTTTCAAGATATTTGTGGTAATATTAAAATTATGCGTTAGGTTTTCGATAGAAACGCCGTCAGTATAGGCAGAGGGAGGTGAGACAGCATGGAGGATCGCGAGATCATTGCTATGTTCCAGACACGAGACGAGCAGGCAATCAAGCTGACACATGAGAAATACGGACCGCTTTGTATGACAATCGCTGGAAATATGCTCGGGAACCGTGAAGATGCAGAAGAATGCGTCAATGACGCGCTGATGCATCTCTGGAATGCGATTCCGCCTGCTGTCCCGCAGTCTCTCGGTGCGTTTCTCGTCACCGCAGTCCGGAATGCGGCAAGGGACAGACTTTCATATGCAAACGCGCAGCGGCGCGGGAGCGGTCAGCTCTGCGCTGCACTCGACGAACTCTCGGAGATCATTCCGTCCTCCGAAACGCCTGAGCAGATGATCGACAGCATTGCTATTCGGGACGCAATGAAGCGGTTTCTCCCGACGCTCTCCCCTGCTGCACGCGGGATTTTTCTTCGGCGGTACTGGTTCTGTATGGACATCAGGGAGATTGCGGAGGATCTCGATTGCTCAGAGGGGCGCGTACATATGTCTCTGATGCGCACACGCAAGAAACTGAAAGCCTATTTGAAAAAGGAGGATTTGCTGTGAAATACAAGGATTATTTTACAATCACGGATTGCGCGGATGAAGCTGAGATTGCTGAAATCATCGCAAACAGCCGGATGCAGCAGTCCCCTGCTGAAAAGGAGAATCCGGACATGAACAGACAAACGATTCATCACACAAAGCGCAGACTGGTGCCGACTTTGATCGCAGCTGCCGCTGCAGCAGTTGTCCTGACCGTCGGAACAGCAGCCTATATCACCTATAACAAGCACATGGTACAGAGTTACTTCGGCACGATCGGTGAGGCGCGTGCTTCTGAACTGGAGCTTGCGGAGCCTGCGTATTATACAAACGGCAAGGTCGGTGTCACCGCAGAGGCGCTGCTCAATGACGGCAGCTACGGTCTGCTGTTCCTGACCATTGACAAACTGGATGAAACGATCCCCGATTTCAAAAACGAACGCGGAAACTATGAGATTCATCCGGCGATTCAATTTGCCGAGCAGCCGGGCAATCTCAGCGCAATCGTTGAGGGCATCGACACCGATGAAAATGATCCGAACCGTGTGCATCTTGCATTCCGGTTCAGCGTTCCGGATGATATAGATGCATCCGCCGGAACTGTATCTTTCAAAATTGTAAATATCAATCCTGACGGCAGCGGGACTGAGAATGTGCAGAATGGATTTGAGGGTATCGAAATTCCACTTGATCTCAGCATCAACACCAAGCAAATCCACATGGTCTCCGAAGAAGGCAGGGAGCTTGATCTCTCCGGATACGAAGCAGTTACGCCGGACAATTACGGAATCGCGTACTGCAGTGATATGTCAATCACATGGAAAAACGGCAAGGAACAGCAGATCGGTCTGAACTGCGGCGCAGGCTTCGGCGGCGACGGCGGCGAAGAATCCGTACTGAGCTTCCGGATTGCTGCTGACGGTTCTGATATCACCGAGCCGGAATTCAGCGGCGATCCTGACACATGGTACGGCTATCTCGATATTGACGAGGTCGCATCCATCCGCATTCATAATACGACATACTATCCTGAATAAACAACATGAAATACTGACATAAAAAAACGAACCGCCGCTCCGATGCAAAACCGGAGCGGCGATCTTTTATTATTCAAAATGCAATTCAACAAACGGGCGTGAGAGCGAGCCGCCAAACATGTAATGCGATTTCAGCTCCGTGCCGTCCTCATATTGGAGAAACGGATAATGTTCGCGGAACGAACCGGTATAAACTTTCGGCAGAAATGCACCGACTTCATAGGTGATTGCCTCGCCGGGTTCCAGATGAATATAGCTCCGGCGGCAGGTATCCTGATAAAACATGCCCTCAGACTGATTGTACGCGAGTCCGGACGGGAACGCAGTTAAGCCGAAATATGATTTTCCGTTTGATTCAGCCGGCTCTGTGCTAGGCAGAACGCCGAAGCCATAATATGAAACATGAAAATCAAAATCATCGAATTCGGCCGGTGAACCGTCCGGATTTGTCAGACCGCGCATGCCGGAAAGGCCTGACACCGCATTGATATTCTCGACTGTCAGTGTCCCCTTGACAAAGCACCAGTTCTCCGGATCTTCCTCGCCGCTTTCCCGATCAAACATATACATGACCGCACCGTTCTCAGTATCCACGGAGACAGACTGCGTTTTTCCATCAAAGAAATCCTTTGCTTTTGCATGCGTTTCACGGAAGGATTCCGTCAGATCATCAAAGGTCAGTCCGGCATCCGCAAGCGAATCATAGAGCTGCACATCATTCAGCGTCATCGCAAGAATACCGCTTTTGCCCATTGAATTGACAAGAAACCTGCTGCCGACCTCCTGCCGCAGATCGTTATCCGGCATCTCCATATCCGCAGGGAACGGAATGATCAGCTCCGTGGTTGTCACGGGAGGCTCGGTTGTGGTGGTGACGGTTGTTGTCTCCACGATCTCGAACAGATCGGTGCGGAGCGTTTCAACCGGCTTTTCGGATTCTGATTGCTGAGAGGCAGCAGTTTCTTCACTAGATGCTGTCTGTGTTGTACCGCTGCTTGCGGGCTGCTGACTCTGCACAATGCCGTCGCGGAATATGCTTGTGAACATCACTGCTGTTACGCTGACCGCCGCGATCACCGCAGCAGCTGCTCCGAACCGCGAAACAAACCGCTTGATATGCTGCTTTCTGCCGGAAAGATTCTGCGCCATGTCCTCATAGAACGCGGCATCGACTTCGCCGATCACATCAAGCAAATCCGTATTTTTCATAGATACCCCTCCTCTTCCAGATGGTTCCGGAGCGCCTGCCGCATCCGGCTGAGCGCCTTTTTGACAGCGTCCTCGGTCATGCCGTGCTGGATTGCAATGTCACGGATCGGCATCAGTGCGCCGTAGCGTTCCATGAAGATCCGCCGCTTGTTCGCTGACAATGCACCGAGAAACCGGTTCATCTCCGCGAGCAGCGCATTCCGGCTGATCTGTGCCTCGACATTCTCACCGGACGGAATACACTCCTCCAGTTCACTCAGTGCAACCGGTACCTGTCCGCCGCCGCGTTTCTGCCGGTTGTCTGCACGGTACCTGTTGATCGCTGCACGGCGCGTCAGAGTAATCAGATACGCCTGCAAGTGCTCCGGCGGATTCGTCGGAATCGAATTCCATGCACTGAGCAAAGCGTCATCGAATGTTTCCTCTGCATCGCGCTCATTCCCGAGAATGTTCATCGCAGTCCGTCTGCAAATGTCACCGTAAGCCTCTGTCATCATTTGAATCGCCCGCTCATCGCGTGAGTGTATCAGCGCAATGATCTTTTTTTCGTCGGTCTGCATATCGCTCACCGCCTTTCCTGTCCTTACCCATATAGACAGCATCCGCAGAAAAAGGTGACAAAACAAATGCCCCTGCATTGAGGGGCATTGTTTCAGGATTTGTGTTGCACGGTATACCGCCATTTGACAACCGCGGTTCCGATGATGATAATATAGCCGATGATGCTCCAGACATCCGGAAGCTGTCCGAGAAACAGGAATCCGAAGATCGCTGCAAAGATCACGATCGAGAAATCATAAACAGAGATTTCTTTCGCAGGCGCTTTTGCATATGCCTTCGTAATGAAAATCTGTCCGCCGGCTGCTGCTGCACCGGTCAGCGCCATGAACATCCACTGCTGCGGCGTCATGGGTTGATACTGAAACAGCAGCGGAATCAGCAACGCGATTGTTGTAAAGCCGGAGAAAAATGCTACAATGATCATGCTGTTTTCGCCGCGCTTGCCGAGTGCACGCACGTTCGTATAGGCAAGACCTGCGCCGAGTCCGCCGATGATTCCGGCAGCGGCAGGGATCATCTCCATGCCGAAGGAGGGCTTTGCAACAAACAGCGCACCGATAAATGCAACTACAACAGAGAGCCACTCAAACAGATTTGCCTGCTCCTTCAACATGAAATATGAAAACACAATCGCGAAAAACGGCGAGAGCTTATTCAGCATGGATGCATCCGAAATCGCCATGTGATCGACTGCATAAAAATTGCCGAGCATACCCAGCCCGCCTGCTACGGAACGCGTCACAAGATATTTCAGATTGCCTTTTCCGATCCGGAACGGCGTCTTCGTCCGGATCAAGGAGGATACGGCTATGAGCAGTGCGAAGAAATTGCGGAAGAAACATTTTTGCAGTGTCGGGATATCACCGGAGAGCCGGATAAACAGATTCATCAGCGCAAAACAGAATGCCGATGCTATGATAAAGAGGATACCGAGCGTTGTATCCGATTTGGGTTTCTGATTCAAAGATCATCGCGTCCTTTCCTACTCCCATATTATACTGCATTTGCGCCGGAAATGCAAGTGGCACACATTTTCAAGAACAAAAAACAAGCAGATGCTTTGCGCACCTGCCTGTTTTGGTTCAGCATTTATTTGCTGTGTCAAGAGATCAAAGATCAACCTTGAAATCATCCTGACCTTCGCCGTTTACAGTATAATAAGCCGCATTATCCTCCGGCTTTACATAAACAACGAACTCCTCGACGACCTTTCTCTTGTGCGTGGACTTGTACTTCTTCAGTGTATCCACTGCAAGCGTGCTGAGATCGAAATCTCTGCCGTCAATCTGAAGAATCGTCTTGATGACCGGCTCTGCCTTCTTCGCAGCAGGCTTCTTTGCAGCAGTTTTCTTTTCTGCCGGAGCCGCTGCAGCAGCGACCTTCTTTTCAGCCGGAGCTTTCTTAGCAGCGGTCTTCTTTTCAGCCGGAGCCTTCTTTGCAGCGACCTTCTTTTCAGCCGGAGCCTTCTTTGCATCAGTTGTCTTATCTGCCATTTGAGACACTTCCTTTCCTCAATCAAATTCGGCGTTTTGCCATTTGCATTATAGCATAATATTCCCGTATTGTCAAGTAATCATACACTGAAAATTTAATATTTATTGCATCATTTTCAAATATGGACCGGCGTTTGCATTTTTCATTTTTGTATTCTGTATTTTTGCATACCCATTGTTTTTTCCGGAAACATGTGATATAATATTTTCAAAGAAAACCCGATGTATGTCAGACTGCGGAAAGGATGATTTCAAATGAAGACACCTGTATCCCGACACCTGCTCACAACACTTGCCGTCACGGTTGCTGCGTTTATCATGGCAGTCAATAAAAATACGTTCATTGATACCGCCGGATTGTACCCCGGCGGCGTATCCGGACTGACCATTCTGATTCAGCGATTTGTCAGCGATTTCTTTCATTTATCCTTGCCGTTCACGGTTGTCAATCTTCTGCTCAATGCAATTCCGGTTTACATCGGGTTCCGCTATATCGGAAAGAACTTTACGCTTTATTCCTGCCTGATGATCGTACTCAACAGTATCTTCACAGACCTTCTTCCCTCCCATATCATTACGGAGGATGTTCTGCTCATCAGTATTTTCGGCGGTATCATTCAGGGTGCTGCAATCGCACTTTGTCTCAATGCCGGTGCAACATCCGGCGGCACGGATTTTATCTTGATCTTTTTATCAGAACGCCGCGGTGTCGATTCATTTTCCATGATCCTTGCATTCAATGCGGTGATTCTATGCATCGCCGGTTTCATATTCGGCTGGGACAAAGCGCTGTATTCCATCATCTTTCAGTATGCATCCACCGCGGTACTGCATGTACTCTATAAAAAATTCCAGCAGAGTACATTGTTCATCGTCACAACAAAGCCGGTCGCTGTCTGCAACGCAATCTACAATATCAGCAAGCACGGCGCAACGGTACTGGAAGGAGAAGGCTCCTACGAACACTGCGAACGCAATGTGGTGTATTCCGTTGTATCCGCAGCAGAGTCCAGACATGTGATCAAAGTCATCCGCGAAGCGGATCCGGATGCGTTTATCAACGAAATGAAAACACAGAAGCTTTCCGGCAGATTCTATCAGCCGAAGGAACAATAAAGCATCCGCCGGCTTATACCGGCTCCGCCGAGGCGAGAACAGCGCAGCAGAACCCGCAAATGCATAATCAATCTTTGTGCAAAAATACCATTTGCACTTTCGGAACGAATGTGATATAATAATCAGGAACGTGTAGCAATTCTGCGTAAATCCAGTTTTGCTGCACGTTTTTTCTGTCCGCAGCCGGACACAATTTCATATTTCTGAAAACAGCGTGTCGCCATGAGCATAAATCCAGCTATGGCACATGCTGTATTTTTTTGAGGAGGTTTCTATATCTATGGAACAAACAGCAAATCTTTTTCTCGGACGCGAACCGGTCGGCAGACTGATGCGGCAGTATGCGGTACCGTGCATCATCTCGCTGCTGGTCGGTGCGCTCTACAACATTGTTGACCAGATTTTCATTGCAAACGCATCTTATCTCGGTTCCTACGGCAATGCCGCGAATACGGTTGTCTTTCCGATGACTGTCATCGCACTTGCGATTGCCGTCATGATCGGAGACGGATGCTGCGCATTTGTCAGTCTGAGTCTCGGCAAAAATGAGCCGCTGCAGGCAAAGCGCAGTGTCGCGAACTCCGTTGTCATGACGGTCGTCAGCAGCGTTGCGCTGAGTGCGGTCTATCTGCTGTTCAGCGATCAGATTATCGCAATGTTCGGCGGGACAGTCAACCCGGAAACGTTCGATCGCTCGAAAGAATACTTCTTCTGGATTGCGCTCGGTATCCCCTTCTATATGTTCGGGCAGGCAATGAATCCGGTGATCCGTGCAGACGGCAATCCGAAATTCGCAATGATTTCGACGCTCTGCGGTGCAGTCATCAACATGATCCTTGATCCGGTAATGATCTTCGGGCTGCACTGGGGCATGACCGGCGCTGCGATTGCAACTGTTATCGGACAGATCGCCACCGCCGCACTGGCTGTCTGGTATCTCTGCCACATGAAGCTTGTGCAGCCCGAACGCTCTGATTTCCGCCTCTCACGCAATATCGTCGGCAAAACACTGATTCTCGGCATCACGAGCTTTCTCTCGCAGATTTCACTTGTCGCCGCAATGGCTGCCATCAACAATATGATCCGCAAATACAGTGCACTCGATGCTGTTTTCGGTCAGGAGGAATTTGCACAGATTCCGATGGCTGTTGTCGGCATTGTGATGAAGTTCTTTCAGATCGTAATCTCGATCGTTGTCGGTATGGCGGCAGGCTGCATTCCGATTGTCGGCTTTAATATGGGCGCGGCACTGTATGAAAGAGTGCGCAGCCTGTTTACGAAGCTCCTGACTGCTGAGGCTGCAGTCGGCGCCGCTGCACTGCTGATCGTTGAACTGTTCCCGAAACAGCTGATCGGAATTCTCGGTGCTGCAAACGAAAGCAGCTTTTACACCGAATTTGCAATGCACGCATTCCGCATCTACCTGTGCATGATGATCTTTGCGTGCGTCAATAAGGCGTGCTTCATTTTCCTGCAGGCGATGGGCAAGGCGTCGGAATCCACAGCGCTTTCCATGATCCGCGAGATCGTGTTCGGCGTCGGATTTGCACTGCTGCTGCCGCGGTTCTTCGGTCTGGACGGCGTGCTCTACTCCATGCCGGTTTCAGATATCCTGACATTTGCGGTTGCGCTTGTGCTGATTATCCGGACATACCGGCAGCTCAGCCGCTCTGATTTACATACAGCCAATCTGCAGAACGCAGCATGCTGAGAAAAGGCGCTTCCTGTTGCCGCGGGAAGCGCCTTTCTGTTCGATACAAACAAAAAAGCTCCTGGTCCATGAACAGAAGCTTTTTTCGCGGCGGGGTTTTTGCCGCTTGGTCTGAGTGACCCGACTTGAACGGGCGGCCTCTACCACCCCAAGGTAGCGCGCTACCAACTGCGCCACACCCAGACAACAGTAGTATTATATCACAATTCAGATGTTTTGTCAAGCGTTTTCAGAAAAATAACAGCGAACTCTGCTGCACGGCAAAGTTCGCTGCATGAATTTGTTATCAGACAACAGAAGTCGGAACCGGACCAAACTCGTTTGTTTCCGGATGGCTCGGCTGTGCGCAGAAGATGATCGGAACAATACCGCCGATACCTGTCAGCCAGAGCAGAAGGAACAGCGGCGACTTGTTGACATCGTGCAGTCGGCGAATGCTCATTGAGACATAAAGGAAAGTCGCAGCAAGCGTAATGATACGGTAGATCAGCAGCAGAATGCCGTCAATGAACTTCGGCATAATCAAGCAGAGAATGAATGTTACAGCATATACAGCAACATCAATAATAAACAGTCCGAGCACAGCGAACCAGTATTCGCGGCATGCGGTTCTGCCCTTGAAGTCCATGCACTCACCGATCTGCTTCATCAGTGCCTTAAAGGGTTTGAATTCCAACAGTTTTTCCATTTTCGTTTCCTCCTGAAATTTTAATATTGTCTGATCGGATGAGGATCAGAGCCAAACAGATTTGTATCCTCCGTGCCTTCGCGGATCATCCAGATCAACAGGACAATCGAACCGATACCTGTCAAAGCGATCAGCAGCCACCAGCCGCTGCGGTTGACATCATGCAGGCGGCGAACACCGAGGGCAGTCATCGGAATGATCACTGCAAGTGTATAAAGCGTGATGATCATCGAAATAATCACCGCAACAGGATTTGAGCTGTGGGGATCCATCGTGATGATTGCCGTGTAGCCGGAGAGCATGCTCGAAATCGTACTCAGGATTGTTACAAGCGCATAATGCACTGCAATCGCAATCCAGAATGCTTTGCGGTCTGTTCTGCCGCTGAACACGGCATAGTTGCGGAACATTTGCAGATAATATCCGAAAAATGATGTCTGTTTCATTGGTGTCTCCTTTCCGGTTTCAAGGCTCAGACCGGATCAATATGCCAGCACTCCGCCGCATACTGACGAATGGTACGATCGGAGCTGAACGGACCGGCAGCACATGCATTGCGCCACTGCTTTGCGGAGAATGCCGCGGTATCACGATAATCAGAGAGCGCTTTCAGCTTTGTATCAACATAATCCGGCAGGTCAAGCAGCAGATAATAATGATCCGGCTGATGCCAGCTTGCACCGTCCAGCAGCGCAAAATAAAGCTCACGGAATTCGCCAGTTCCGTCATCCGAAACCGTGCCGTCGATCAGGCTCTTTACCACGCGCGCTGTCATCGGATTCTTCGACATCACTGCGCGGCTGCAGTAGTGCTCAAGCTTTTCGAGGTCTTCAACCGTTGCGCCGAAGATATAGTTGTTCTCCGCGCCGGCTGCATCGACAATCTCGATATTTGCACCGTCCAGCGTGCCGAGCGTGACTGCACCGTTGAGCATCATCTTCATGTTGCCGGTGCCGGATGCTTCTGTGCCCGCGGTCGAAATCTGCTCGGAGATATCACAGGCAGCCACAAGCTTTTCCGCATAGGAGACATTGTAATTCGTGACAAAGTGAACCTTCATCAGCCCGCGGACATCAGGATCATTGTCAATCAGTTTTGCAATCTCGTTGATATACTTGATGATTGCCTTTGCACGGCGGTATCCCGGCGCGGATTTTGCACCGAACAGGAATGTTGTCGGCGTGAAATCTTTGATCGTGCCGTCTTTGATGCCGTAGTAAATCCAGAGAATCGAGAATGCATTGAGCAGCTGACGCTTGTACTCATGCAGGCGCTTGATCTGGATATCAAAGCAGCTTTCCGGATCAATGGAGACGCCCTCAGTCTTTTGGATATAATCCGCAAGCTGACGTTTCTTCTCCTGCTTGATTGCGCGGAATCGCTCCATGACAGCTGCATCGTCTGCGTATCCGGAAAGATTCCGCAGATCGTTCAGTTCGGTCAGGAAGTGCCGCGAGCCGGAAAGCTCAGAGAACAAAGCAGTCAGCTCCGGATTGCAGACCCCGAGCCAGCGGCGCTGTGTGATGCCATTCGTCTTGTTCTGGAATTTCTCCGGTGCAAGCGCGTACCATTCCTTGAGAACGGTGGTTTTCAGCAGCTCTGTGTGAATCGCTGCAACACCGTTGACATATCTGCCCGCGTACATCGCAAGATTCGCCATGTGAACCTGACCGTTCTTGATGATGCGCATGGCTTCAATCTCAGCCTGCGGATGATCCTTTGCATAGAGCTCCTCGAGGAACTGCTCTGAGATCTGCAGCATGATGGCGTAGATCTCCGGCAGAAGCTCCTCCACCAGATCGCAGTCCCACTTTTCCAGTGCCTCCTGCATGATCGTGTGATTCGTGTAGGAGAAAATCTGCTTTGCCATTGCAAGCGCTTCTGTAAAGGAATAACCTTCCGGTTTCAGCAGGCGGATCAGCTCCGGAATCGAAATCACCGGATGCGTATCGTTGAGCTGCACCGCCAGATGCTCCGGCAGCGAATCCAGCGTGCCGAACTGTGCCTTGTGCTTTTTCAGGCAGTCGGCAAGAGACGCTGCGCAGAAGAAATACTGCTGTTTGAGACGGAGCGCCTTGCCTGCGCGTGTATCGTCATTCGGATAAAGACAGCGTGAGATATCCTCAGCGGAGATTGTCTCAGCGGACGCGGCAAGATAATCCTGCGCATTGAACGTGTCAAAATCAAATGCGCTGACCGGTTCCGCCTGCCAGAGACGCAGCGTGCCGATATGCGGCTCTTTGCCGTCTGCAGCGTATCCGATGACCGGCATATCGTAAGGGACTGCACGCACCGTCTGTCCGCGGTATGCAACCGGAACAACATCAGCTTCACAGCGAATGCTCCACGGATCACCGAAGCGTGACCAGTCATCGCCGGTCTCGGTTTGTCTGCCGTTTTCAAAGCCCTGCTTAAACAGACCGTACCGATAGCGAATGCCGTAACCGTCAACAGGAAGTGAACATGTTGCAGCGCTGTCTAAAAAGCAAGCAGCCAGTCTGCCGAGACCGCCGTTTCCGAGCGCAGCATCCTCGATCTCCTCAAATACGGAAAGCGAAGTGCCGGCATGCTCAAAAGCCCGCTGCATATCATCCAGCAGCCCGAGGCAGTAAAGATTATTGTATACCGCTCTGCCTATGAGAAACTCCATGGAGAAATAGCAGACGCGGCGATTTGTTAAATGTGCCTGACGGCAGCTGTTCCAGCGCGGCAGAATCTCAGCGGTCACAGCCTCGCCGAGCGCATTGTGCAGCGCATGTACCTCCGCCTTGTCAGCAGTTGTTCCGAGTGAAGCCTCAGCCCGTTTGAGTATCGCTTCAGCCCGATTCATGGCATTTCCTCCTTTACCACAACTTGATATTGCTCCTATTATATCACATTCTCAGCAAAAATGCAATGGGAACAGATAAATATTTCTGAAAGAAATGTAGGAATGTCAATGATAGGTGACAGATTCCTTCCAAAAAAATACGAAGCACCAGAATTGGAAAGCCCAGCCTATGGAGGGAGCCACAGGCGACCGGAACAGGCTGGGCTTTCCGGCGCTCACATGACCGCCAGATAATC
>JAFWUX010000192.1 GCA_017523995.1 Oscillospiraceae bacterium
ATAGACACAGGATTTATTTGCAACTATCATGCATAACGATTATTGGTTAATGAAATAATCATACATACTATTACTTGTAAGCAGATAAAGGAGGATGAGGTATGGCAGAAAAATACTGTGCTGTCTGCGGCAATCCGTATAAGGGAATCGGAAGTAGCTGCAAAGACGGCTCCTATTGTGATGCGTGCAGTAAAAAATTGCGGCTTGTATGCCGTGAGGACGATGCAGAATTCATGTCTGCATCACAGATTCGTGAAATGCTGAATCGGTACGCTTCGGAAATTGAGGCATACAATACTGTGCAGAAACCGGAAACCTGTCCGCTCTGCGGCAAAAAGATGCCGAAACTGCTGAATCTGCGGGTACTGGATACCTATATCTGCGATGACTGCGGGAATCGTGCTGCTGAGATGCTGCATACGAGCTATGGTGCGGTCGGATATAAGTGCTTTTCGGAGATTGCGCCACTGTTCTCACAGGCTTTAGTACAGGGCGGCAAAGAGGATGCATCCGGCAGGTTTCATGATGCAAATGCGCTTCGCATTGTGTATCCGCTGATCCGGACGCTGCGGCAGAGTCCGGAATTCGGCTATGATGTTGATTACATTGATCCGCTTGATTCACTCAGTGATGCAGAACTCAGAGCGGCAGAGGGACTTGCTGCGCAGCGGAGAGAAGACCTGAAAACGCAGTATGGAGAACATAAAGCGCTGTTTGAGGTCGATGATATTGTAAAGCTCTATCATGAAAGCAAGGGGCGCCGCGGCTACTATAATGAATACCGCATCGGAGGCAGGGTGCTGTTTGGATGCATAAACCGCAAGGATACAGCGGCAGTTACCAGAGCAGAAGGCGCACAGTCATTCCGTATTCAAAAGCTCGGAGACAGCAGAGAATACAGCAATGATCTCAAAGAGTTGAAAGAGGGCGCAGAGGGCGGACTCTTCATCGAAGGTACTGTTTCCTGTATCTATCCGGGCGATATTCTGCTGATTGACTGAGCGAAAGGAGTGCAGTATATGGCAAACCAAACTATCGAATGTGGATTCTGTGCGCTTTGCAAACGTGCGCTGCTTTCACCGGAAGGTATCTGCACACTCAGCGACGGTAATCAGGTCTGCAGCAAATGCATCCGCAGACTGCGTGTGATGCTTCCGCTGATAGTTTCATGGGACAGCAACGGCAATATACTTCGGAATGATACACTTCAGAAGCTGAACCTCGCGGAAGCGAAACAGAAAATGCAGAATGTGACAGCTTATACAGAGAAACTGCGTGCGAATTATCAGAATGCGAATGCCGTATTTGCAGTGGATCAGGTGCAGACGGAAAAGGACGGATTTTTGAAGCCCCCGATCTATTATGCGACCGGCAGGGTGATTTACGGATATTTTGATCCGGCGGATCAGGTTCAGCTGAAGCATGGTGGCAATTCATTTGATCTGTTACTGGAGAATGTATTGAAAATCGGAAGTATCGGTGCCCGCTTCGGCAACAACATTGTGCAGGGTATCGGCGGGACACAGTGTGTGCTGCAATTCAGCGGGAAAGACATCGAATGCGCACCGGGCGATCTGATTGTCAGAAGATGAGTGGTGGATTTCTTCACGCCAACTACATAAAGCGTCAAGGTCTGCGAGTTCTTTCTGGAATTCCGGTTCAAATCAGGCGTGACGATCAGCGTGGAAAAGTGAATAGATAGAGCAAGCCCCGCATCACTGTGATTCAGTGGTGCGGGGGTTATTATTTTAATCCATAATTGTGAATCCGTATTTATCTTTGTAAAGAGCGCTGATTTTTGCGAGCCGTTCCATGCAGTTTTCTTCACTGCCGATCAGGAAAGCCTTTCTGTGCATTAGTTCCGCTGCGTTCCGACGAATTCCTTCTTTCAGAAGCGGGATCAGTCTTTCCCTGTCTATAGAAAAACTCGCCGTTTTGTTTTCTTCACAG